>NZ_JASAUT010000008.1:0-258193 GCF_029952935.1 Bradyrhizobium sp. Mp19
CGCTTGGCCTCCGACCTATGTGAGCCAAGGAGTTGCCAGACATATTTGTCTTCCTAAGACCGCTTGGCCTCCGACTTGCGCCGATTGCAATCGTCAAGGAGCAAGCGGCGGTCGCCAATCTCCCTGCGCTCACGGCCGATCTCGCGCGGTTGCAGGCAGTGCAGAGACGCCACAGCGAGCCAACAAACGCGCAGTGCGCCGATTATCTGGCGGAGAAGGCGGCGAAGACGGCCACCGAAACGCAGCGGCGGCAAGCGCGAGCTGCCCTCGACAACTATCGTCAAAATGTGTTCCCGGCCTACGAAGCGGCCATCAACGCCTACCTGCAGCGCTTCAATGCCGGGTTTCGCTTAGCGGCTGTTAGCCCCGTCAACAATCGCGGCGGTTCTTCTTGCAACTACAACGTCGTCATCAACAACATGTCGGTCGCGCTGACCGCTGACGCGGGCCCAGCGTTCCGCAACACCCTTAGCGCTGGAGACCGCAACACGCTCGCCCTTGCGTTCTTCTTCGCGTCGCTCGATCAAGACCCGCAGCTTGCGCAAAAGATTGTGGTCATCGACGATCCGATGACCAGCCTCGACGAGCACCGTTCATTGACGACCGTGCAAGAGATGCGCCGGCTGGTGGCGCGAGTGCGCCAAGTCATCGTGCTGTCCCACTCCAAGCCGTTCTTGTGTCAACTCTGGGAAGGCGCAGACACTACCGCCCGGCAAGCGATCCTCATCCGCCGCGACGCGGTCGGATCGACATTGGCAACCTGGGACGTCAATCAGGACTGCATCACCGAACACGATAGGCGTCACGCGCTCGTGGCCGCCTATCTTGAAGCCGCCGACCCCGCAACGGAACGGCGTGTCGCCGCCGCCTTGCGTCACATCCTGGAGGCATTCATGCGCGTCGCGTACCCAAACGCCTTCCCACCAGGGACACTGCTCGGTCCCTTCATTGGTATCTGCCAACAAAGGGTTGGACAGCCCAATCAGCTTCTCAACCAGGCGGATATCGACGAGCTGCGGGCACTGCTCGCTTATGCCAACCGCTTTCATCACGACACCAACGCCGCTTACGAGACCGCAGCGATAAACGATCAGGAGCTGACACACTTCAGCGCCCGCGTCCTGGCCTTTGCAAAGCGAGGATGATGCCCGATACGGCCTCGCACGCGATGCCCGAGCGCTCCGAATAGGAATTCCTGACAGAAATGACGGCAAGCTCAACGATTACCGCAAGCGGGCTTCTGCAGTCCGATCCGCTTTGCAGCACCTTCGTGGCGATGGCACAGAAAATATGGACAGACCTTGGCCGCGCGAGATCGCTCGGAATCAATCGCGGTGAAGAGACTATAACTGACGATTTCCTCTTGGACGTTCAGAGCGCGCATCCGACCGAGGTCGCGACCTTTCAGTTCACAAAGCCTGAGGAGTCCGTGACCGGGGCGGACTGGGAATGGTGGCTGACCAACGGGCGGGAATGGGTCGGACTGCTGATCCAGGCGAAGATTCTCAAAGCAAAGGCCAATCTATACTCCTCTATCAAGCATAAGGTGCGTGGCCGTCCACAGATCGACATCCTGCTCGATCAGGCGAGCGTCAAAGGCATTCCGGCGCTCTATTTCCTGTACAACCACAGCCTTCTGAATTTTCCGAAGCTGAGTTGGAACTGCTTCTCCACCCCGCCGCAACTCGAGCAGCTCGGCTGCACCGTCGCGTTCGCCGCCGCCGTGAAACCGCTGATAAAGCAAGGCGGCGTTGGAATCTCGACTCTCGGCCCAGTATCCGTCCCACTTCGATGCTTGGTGTGCTGCCGAGGCTTCGCCGGCTCGTCTGATGACCCTTCACTTCCGAGGCGCGCGAACGGCGTCTTGAGGTTTTTGGCGGAGCGCGGCGCTGGCGACGCTGTGAGGTTCGACGTTCCGGGCCTCCGGTCCGAACCTCCCCCCTATGTCAGGGAGCTGATCTCGGCTCCGATCGAGGATCGGCAACGCGTGATCGAGCGGGTACGGGCCGAAGTCGGCCCTATCGGATCGTTGGTCGTCATCAAGGATCGCTCGTAGCCGCGCGCCCCGCGGCAGCTCACTTTGTGAGCAGCGCTTTCCTCCAAAACGGCTCGTCAGCGTAGATGCTCACATCCATTTGCCCGCGGGGATTCTCCTCGGCCCAAGCCAAGACCTCTTCCGTCGGCACCACAAGCCTCATTTGGCCTGTCGGCTCCCAGCAGTTCTTGCCAGACTTCATGTAAAAGTCGCCGACACCTTCTACATTGATCCGGCCGCTGCGCGTGCGACGAAGCCCGAAGGTAGTCACCTGATAGCTCAAGATGCCACCGTGGGTCCGCCGGACCACGGCCGACGATCCCTCGGGCTGATTGCGGTAGTAGTTTTCGACTTCGGCCTCGGTCTGACGCCCGCACGGCGATAGCTTACGGTCTGGCACGGCGGTCCTCTCGTTCAAAGGCTCTCGGCCCTCGGCCCCACATGGGCTGATTACTCCCTGGTCGCGAAGACCTTTCGCGTTCCATGCATATCGCCGTCCTTATCTAGGTATCCGTCCGTCGAAGATCGAACCTGATCGTTGAGAAACGCATCGAAAATTGCCCCGATCTCTGTCGGCGTGAAATGAAAAAGCTGGGTCTTGCTTTGCGTGTCCGACGCGATGAGAAGACCATCAGGGATAAATGCATTTCCGGACAGCACGCCGATTACCCGCGCGTGCAGCATCTTGTCGGATATGACCTTGGGTATCCGCTTTTCCGCGTGCCGCGCCGTCAGATCATAGTTGTTGAAGATTTCGCTGGCAGTGCGGCTTACGAACGGCTCGCGCCAATCCGCGTCGGCCTTTGCGAGTACCTCGTGAACCTCAAGCGCCGTGTCGCGAAAACAATCTGTCACCAGCCGACATTCGATCAGCCGTCGCATGCAGACCGCCGCAACCCCGATCGCCCGTTCGAGCATATGATAGGGATTGTGCTCGGTTTCCGCGTCCGTCAGGGCTTCATCAAGGTGTAGACCGATGCGCCGTTTTTGTTCGGCCAGCTCGTTCTTCCATGTATAGGCCTGCCACTCGGAAGAGCTGACACTGCCCAATTTGCGCATCTGCTCAAGCTCTTTTTCGATTTCCTCTTGCTGCATCAGAATCCTCAGCCCCGTTATCGATGCAGATATTTATCCAACCTGAGCAACCTGCAAGGCTCCCGCAGGCAGCGGCCGGATCAGCGACTGCGCCGGCACCGACGGATCGAGCCAGTCGGCCCAGGCGTCGCGTTCGAGGATGACGATCTGCCGGTCATGGTACGGTGCGATGTCTGCGCCTCGCTCGGCATCGTCCCGACAGTCCGGCACGCGGACTACATCGGTTCGTGGCTGGAGGTGCTGCGCGAGGACAATCGCGCCATAGTCCGCGCCGCCTCGCAGGCGAGCAAGGCTGCCGACTGGCTGCTGGGCTTCGTGCCGGCGGACGATGCCGGCGCGCAGGCGCCCTCGATCGACAGGAGAGCTGCATGATCCTCCTCACGCCCGAGCTGCGCGCGTGCCTGCTCGCCAACCGCCGCGACCGCGGCGCCGACCATGTGCCGGTGGTCAAATTCTTCAACCCGCTGGGCGAAGGCGTCTGGCTCGCGACCGAACTCGACGAGGACGGCGACACCTTGTTCGGCCTGGCCGATCTCGGCGAATCCGAGCTTGGCTCGTTCAGCCTCGACGAGATGGCCGCAGTGCACCTACCGCTCGGTCTCGGCATCGAGCCCGACGTCCTGTTCGAGGGCCTGTTTCCCATCTCGGTCTGGGCCGACGCGGCGCGTCGCGCCGGCAGCATCCGGCAGGCCGAGTGTATCAACAGCGCCCATCGTGCCCGGCGGATGGACCCGTAATGCCGTGCCGTTGGCTCCGCACGACGGCTATCGGGAGACGCCGCGTACACGCGCGGCGTCTTTCCGCATGCCGCACCTGCTACGGGAGGCGCTGCCACTCTTTGCCCGGGCGACCGCGGAGCCGGTGCCCGCGCCAGTCGCCCCGCAGCGGGATCGGGTGCTCAGGGGACGAGCAACAGCTTTCCGATCGTCTTGCGGCTTTCCATGTCCGCGTGGGCCGCCGAGGCATCTGCGAGCGAGTACTCGCCCCCGATCCGCACCTTGAGGCGGCCTTCCATGATCCAGTCGAAGAGCTGCGTCGCGCGTGCGCGGAGCAGCTCCGGCGTGTGAATGTGGTCGAAGAAGGTCGCGTAACCGATCTTGATGCTCTTCGGCAGGCTCATGATGTCGAGCGGCCCCGGCCCTCCGAGAACAGGACCGTACCAGCAGAACGTGCCCGAGCGCCGAAGCACGTCGAGGGATCCTTGGAAAGTGGTCGGCCCGGAGCCATCGTAGACGATATGCACGCCTTCGCCGCCGGTCAGCCGCAGCGCTTCCTCGGCGAAGCGGCCTTCGACATCGACGATCACATGGTCGGCGCCGGCCTCCGTTGCCGCGGCCACCTTTTCCTCCGATGAGACCCGCCCGATGACGTGACCGCCCCGGAGCTTGATGATCTGTGTCAACAGCAGGCCGACGCCGCCTGCGGCAGCGTGCACAAAGGCCACGTTGCCCGCCTGGACAGGATAGAAGTCGGTCGCGAAATGGCTGGCGGTGAGGCCCTGCATCATCACCGCCGCCGCCGTCCGGTCATCGATCGCGTCGGGGATCCGCACGAGCGACCGGGCCGGAATGACGATCCGCTCCGCGTAGCTTCCGGGCGCATACACCCATGCGACCCGCTGCCCGACTTCGACGTCCTCGGCGCCTTGACCCACCGCCAGCACCCGCCCGGCGCCCTCGACGCCCAGGACCTTGGGGTTTGGAACCTGCGTCCAGGCCATGCCCTGTCGCACGCCGACATCCATGAAATTGACACCTGCGAACGCGATCTCAACCAATGCCTCGCCCGAACCCGCCGTCGGTTCGGGACGTTCCACGCAGTCGAGCACCTCGCGGCCGCCGGTACCTGTCATCGCAATGGCTCTCATTCTTCTGCTCCTATCTTGAACGATCATTCCATAACTGGCCAAAAAATTAGCGGAGCGCCTTGAGCGCCATGTCGGCCAACCGGCCGAGCGTCGCGCGGTCGGCGCCACCGCGACCGGCGACACGGATGCCGGTGATGTTCGCGATCAGAAATTCCGCCGCCGCCTCAGGCTCGAGAGCGCCGGACACATCGCCCTCCTGCTGCGCATCTCGAACGCGGTCGGCAATCGCCCCGCGCATGCTCCTCGCCAGCGCTGCGTTGATGTTGTTCAGATCGGCGCGGGAGGTTCCGAACTCATAGACCGATCCAACGCCCAGGCAGGCTTGGCGGCCTGTTTCCGACACCCGCCGAAGCATCGCGCCGATCCCATCGATGGCCCGTGCTCCACTTCGAAGAGCGTCGAAGTGCGCGGCACATTCGCCCATCCCGTAGCGCCGCACTGCCGAGCAATAGAGCTGCCACTTGTCGCCGAATGCCGCGTAGAGGCTTTGGCGTCCAATCCCCATGGCGTCGACAAGCATCTGAGCCGAGGCTCCTTCGAACCCGTGCTCGCGAAAGACCTTGATCGCGCCGTCCAATGCAGCGTCGGTGTCGAATTCCCGTGCCCTTGCCATGAATCAACGATACCCGTTCAGGAATGAACGTTCAAGAATGGCTGGCGCCTTTTTCGCTCCACAGGGGACTGGCCGCCGAGCTCAGTGGCTCGATCCGCTGCCGCGCCCAAGGTGGGCGGCAAGAGAGTAAGAGGGAGGACGGGATTTCCGTGGCGGGTTGGAGGTCGAGAGAGAGGCTCTCGGTCGCCCGTCGCGGAGTAACCCCCGATGGCTACTGCAGTTCAGAAGATCGTCCTGTCGTCCTCGCGCGACATCCCCTTCAACAAGCTGGTCCTAAGCCAGTCGAACGTCCGGCGTGTGAAGGCCGGCGTCTCGATCGAGGACTTGGCGGCCTCGATCGCGCGACGCGGCCTGATCCAGAGCCTCAGCGTCGTGCCCGTGGTCGACGCCGAAGGCCAGGAGACCGGCATGTTCGAGGTGCCGGCCGGCGGCCGCCGCTTCCGCGCGCTGGAGCTGCTCGTCAAGCAGAAGCGCCTCGCCAAGATCGCCCCGGTGCCGTGCGTGGTGCGCAAGCGCGACGACGAGGTCCTCTCCGAGGAAGTGTCGCTGGTCGAGAATATCGACCGCGCGCCGCTCCATCCTCTCGACCAGTTTCGTGCCTTCCAGGACATGCGCGTGAAGGGTAAGTCCGAGGAGGAGATCGCCGCGGCGCTCTTCGTGCCGGTGCAGGTGGTCAAGCAGCGCCTCCGCCTCGCGGCCGCATCGCCCACCTTGCTCGACGTCTATGCCGAGGACGGCATGACGCTCGATCAGCTCATGGCCTTCACCGTCTCCGATGACCATGCCCGCCAAGAGCAGGTCTGGGAGGCGATCAAGGACGCCTGGTCGAAGGAGCCGTACCAGATCCGCCGCATGCTGACTGAGACGACGGTGCGCGCCTCGGACAAGCGCGCCGTCTTCGTCGGCGTCGAGGCCTATGAGGCCGCGGGCGGCATCGTCATGCGCGACCTGTTCCAGTCCGACGATGGGGGCTGGCTGCAGGATGCTGCGCTGCTCGATCGGCTGGTCGTAGAAAAGCTGAAGGCGACGGCCGAGACGATCGCCGCCGAGGGCTGGAAGTGGATCGAGGTCGCGGTCGGCTTCCCCTACGACGCCACGCGCGGCCTGCGCGAGCTGCAGGGCGAACCGCTTGACATGACCGCCGAGGAACAGGCGACGATCGAGGCGCTCAACGCCGAATACCAGAAGCTCGAGGCCGAATATGAAGGCGCCGACGAACTGCCCGACGAGGTCGATCAGCGGCTCAGCGAGATCGAGACGGCGCTGTCCGCCTTCGAGACCCGTCCGGTGCGCTTCGAGGCCGAGGACATCGCCCGCGCGGGCGTGTTCATCAGCATCGCCCATGACGGCAGCGTCGCCATCGATCGCGGCTACGTCCGGGCCGAGGACGAGGCTCCCGAACCCAGCGCCGAGAACGATCGGGACGAGACCGAGCGTCAACCGGGCGAGCCCGTTGCGCCGGCAGTGCAGCGCGGCGTCATCACGATCGGCGGCCAGCCCGTCGAGGCGGAGGACGACGACGACGATGCGATCAAGCCGCTGCCGGAACGCCTGGTCATCGAGCTGACGGCCTACCGCACGCTCGCACTGCGCAACGCCGTCGCGGAGAATCCGCACGTCGCCATGACTGCGCTCCTTCACAAGCTGGTCTCGGACACCTTCATGACACGCATGTACACGGGCGCCATGGAAGCCGGGGTGAAGCACATCTTCTTCCCGGCGCAGGACGAGGCGCTGAAGGACAGCCCGTCCGCTCGCGCGGTCCAGGACCGGCACGCCGCCTGGGCCGGCGACATCCCGAAGGACGACGACGCCCTATGGGACTGGCTCGCGGGTCTGGACGACGCCAGCCGGATGGCGCTGCTGGCGCATTGCGTCAGCTACGGCGTGAACGCGCTCTATGAGCGGCCAAACCCGCACAGCGCCGGCGGCGTGTCGCAGCACACCCTCGATATGCGCCTCGCCCAGGCCGACCGCCTAACGAAGGCGACGGGGCTCGACCTGGTGGAGGCCGGCTGGCGCCCGACCTTCGGCAACTACCTCAACCGCGTCACCAAGCCCCGCATTCTTCAGGCGGTCCGCGAGGGCGTCGGCGAGCAGGCCGCGCAGCTCATCGACCACCTGAAGAAGGGCGACATGGCCAAGGAGGCCGAACGCTTGCTGGCCGACACCGGCTGGCTGCCTGAGCCGCTGCGCCTCATCGACGACGCCGAGGCGCCCACGCCGGAGGTCGAGGCCGACGGCGAGGACGAAGGCGCGGCGCTGCCGGCATTCCTCGCCGGCGACGACGACGAGGTCACGGCCGAGACCGACGCCGATGAACCGCACCTTGTCGCGGCCGAATGACGAGTACCCGGAGCGGCTTCGGCCGCTCCGGTCCTTTCCCCGATCGAAGGAGCATCACCATGCCGCGATCCACCCCATCGCAACGACGCGTCGTCTTCCAGTATCTCATCCCCGTGCATGTCGTGGTCGAGGACGGGCTCGTCGGACGCGTGACGATCATCGACGAAACCCCAGTGCACGATCCCGTCGTCGTCGAAGGCGATCCTGCCCACCTCGCCGACGCCGTGCGCGCCGCAGACGACGGCCAAGCCTGGCCATCCTGGCAGTTCGGCTACTAGCTGCCGCCATCCCAAACCCATCCCGAGCCCGGCCCGAGCGCCGGGCTCTTTTCCGGAGCCCGCCATGACCGATTTCCTTACCCGCTATTCCTGCCTGCTCGACGTCGGCACGCTCGCCAATGCTGCTCGGGCCTTCGACATCTACGCCGCGCTGATGGCCGAGAACGGCCGAGAGGACCCGCCGGCCGAGCCGTTTCACCTCTCGGCGACACCCGAGCATGGCGCGTCGCGGCTCTGGCTGCGCGACGCCGGCACCGCCGATCCGCAGGTCGCGATCACCTTCGTGACGCGCTGCGCCGCGGCGTTCGGGCTGACCGGCCGCTGGGGATTCCAGTGGGCCGGCATCGCCTCCAGCCCCGTGGTCGACGGTTTTTCGGGCGGCGCCCATGTCCTCGATCTCGCCACAGGCGAGACGATCGCCTGGACGAGCACCGGCCGCTGGCTCGCCGATCGCCTTGCCGAGGGAGGCGCGCGATGAGCATTCCCGATCACGCCTGCGCCAACTTCCAGACGCTGCTGCGCGCGGCGACCAGCGGTGACCTGGCGCTGATGGAATGCACTGACGTCGGGACAGGCGAGCCGCGTTACGTCATCTGCGCCGTCGGCCGCGATGACGGCGAGTTCGTCTTCACGCCGTTCGGTCGTCTCGCCGACGGCAATCCCTTCGAGATCTACCGGCCGCCCGAGGCCTCGACATAGGGGCGCACGGCATCGAAGAGACCCGCGACGGCCGCGCGCGCCTTCGACGCAAAGGCCGGATCGCCGTCGAAGCGATCAAAAGCATGGCGCGGATAGTAGGCGTTCAACACCGCAATCACGTCGGCCAGTTCGTCGCCGGTGCCGACCATTCCGGACTTGTAGGCCTGCGCCAGGCCCGTTTCGAGATCGTGGCGAACGTCCCGGCGACAGCGATCGTCGCTCCATCCTTGGCTCGAAAGATACGCCTTCAGCCCAAGCTCAGCCGCGATCGCGGTCATGTAGCAAGTGTCGCGGGGATCGCCGGTGTCCGCCCGAACCGGTGACGGCAGAAACTCCACGCCATTGGCAAGCAAGGCGCGCGCTCGTTCGATCTCTTCGTTCGCCTCTACCAGACCGCCACCTCCCATTGCCCGTTGACGCGGGCAAAGCCGATTGGCCGGTTTTGCGGGCTCGCGTTCGGCTTGGTCGGATCGAGCACGATCTGCGTCATGCAGGTCACGCCCGGGCCCACACCGCCCGGCGAGCAGTCGCCGAGCTTCAGCGTCGCGTTGGCGAGCGACGTACCCGTGAACAGGCGGTGGCGCCGCACGGCTGCGGTGGCCTCGTCCTCGCTCGGCTGGGCGACGCCGGCGGCGACGGCCGGAGATGCGGCGACCGGAGAAATCACCGGCCGGAGCACGAAGCCCGCGCCGAAGCCGACCGCCAGACATGCCGCGCCAAGGATGCCGATCGCGCTGCCCTTCATCTCGCCTCCCATACTCATCATCCGGCGCAGCGCGCCCGGATGCTGCGAGGCGCCGCGGCTTCTTTTCCTACGAGAGCTTAGCGTCCCATTCGTGCCGCCGGAAGCCAGTGCGGCAGGCCGGGTTGCGCCCGCGCCGGAGTGAGAGGGTGGCCGGGACGGGTTTGAGCCCGTCCGGTCGAGAGAGAGCGCCGGGCCGGCTCGCCCTTGTCCCGCTCTCCGAGGTCTCCCTCCATGCTTCATGCTCCGATCCCTGCCGCCGAGGCGGCTTCGCTTCCGCTCGCACCGTCCGCGCCGCCGGCCGCTGCCATCCTCGCCGGCGCCGAGCGCATCCTCTCCCACCTCGAACAGGGCCGCACCGTCAATGCCGCCATGCTGCGCAGCGCCATGGAGGACGCCTTCGGCGCGTCCGATGCTGCCGGCGCCTGGGACTGGAAGACCGCCTATGACGCCTGCGAGGCCGCGACCGTCCTGTTCCTGCGCAAATACGGAAAGCCGCTTTTCCGTAAAGCCGCATCGCCGGCTTCACGGTTGTCGGCGCTCGCCAAGATCGTCGGACTGCTACCGACGCACACGCGCCGATCCGAAGGGGCGCAGGCCTTCCAGCAGTTCTCGACGCCGGTCCCGCTGGGCCTTGCCGCGCTGACGGCGGCAACATTGACCCCGGTCGATCGCGTGCTGGAGCCGTCCGCGGGCACGGGGCTGCTCGGCGTCCTCGCCGAGACCGCGGGCGCATCGCTCATCCTCAACGAGCTGGCCGAGACCCGCGCCGATCTTCTCGCTTCTCTCTTTCCGGCCGTGCCCGTCACGCGCTTCGATGCGGCCCAGATCGACGACCATCTCGATCCGGACGCCCGCCCGAGCGTCGTCATCATGAACCCGCCATTCTCGGTAATGGCAAACGTCACCGGACGCGTCGCCGACGCCGCCTATCGGCATATCGCCTCGGCGCTCGCTCGCCTGGCCGATGGCGGGCGGCTTGTCGCCGTCACTGGCGCCAACTTCTCGCCGGAGCATCCGCAGTGGCGCGACGCCTTCGTGCGCCTGCAGGCACGCGGCCGCGTCGTGTTCACTGCCGCGATCGCCGGTTCGGTCTATGCCAAGCACGGCACGACCATCGAGACCCGCCTGACGGTCATCGACAAGGCGCCGGCCGAAGACCCCGAGCATTTTCCAGACTCCGCCAAGATCGCGCCCGATGTCGCGACCTTGCTCGGCTGGATCGACGCCCAGGTTCCCGCGCGCCTGCCGGTCACGATCACGCGTCCCGCCACGATGCCGGCTGCCACGCCGCGCACGGTGCGAGGCTATCTCGCCCGCGCGACGACGGCTCAACCCGCCCGTCGCATCGCGCAGCTCGAAGGCGTACCGGTCGCCTATGAGACCATCGACTGGACGCCGCCGGAGAGCGGCAGCCTGTCGGACTCGCTCTATGAAGCCTATGCGCTCCAGTCGATCCGCATCGAGGGCGCGCAGCCGCACCCGACCAAGCTGGTGCAGTCCGCCGCCATGGCCTCGGTCGCGCCGCCGAAGCCGAGCTATCGGCCGACGCTGCCGGCGCCGATCGTCGCCGACGGCATCCTCTCCGACGCCCAGCTCGAGACGGTGATCTACGCCGGCGAGGCCCATGGCGAATATCTCGCCGGGGCCTGGACTGTGGACGAGACCGGCGATCTCATCACCGCTGCGCCGGACGACGCCCCGAACACGGTTCGCTTTCGCCGTGGCTTCATGCTCGGCGATGGCACCGGAGCCGGCAAGGGCCGCCAGTCTGCGGGCATCATCCTCGACAACTGGCTCCAAGGGCGCCGCAGGGCCGTCTGGATCTCCAAGTCCGACAAGCTGCTCGAAGACGCCCAGCGCGATTGGTCGGCGCTTGGTATGGAGCGGCTGCTGGTCACGCCGCTCTCGCGCTTCCCGCAGGGCTCGGCCATCCGGCTGCCCGAAGGCGTCCTATTTCTGACCTACGCTACGCTACGGTCCGACGATCGCGGGGAGAAGCTTTCGCGCGTCAAGCAGATCGTCGAATGGTTGGGCTCCGATTTCGACGGAGTGATCATTTTCGACGAGTCCCATGCGATGCAGAACGCCGGTGGCGGCAAAGGAGAACGAGGCGACGTGGCGGCGTCGCAGCAAGGACGTGCGGGCCTTCGGCTCCAGCACGCGCTCCCGAACGCCCGCGTGGTCTACGTCTCGGCGACCGGCGCAACCACCGTCCACAATCTCGCCTATGCCCAGCGCCTCGGGCTGTGGGGCGGCGATGATTTCCCCTTCGCCAACCGCGCGGAATTCGTCGAAGCCGTTGAGAATGGCGGCGTCGCAGCGATGGAGGTGCTCGCCCGCGACCTGCGCGCGCTCGGCCTCTACACCGCCCGCTCGCTCTCCTATGACGGTGTCGAATACGAGCTGGTCGAGCACCAGCTCACGCCCGAGCAGACCCGCATCTATGATGCCTATGCCGGCGCCTTCGCCATCATCCACAATCATCTCGACGCGGCGATGCAGGCCGCCAACATCACCGGCGATACCGGGACGTTGAACCGACAGGCGAAGTCGGCCGCGCGCTCGGCCTTCGAAAGCGCCAAGCAGCGTTTCTTCGGTCATCTCCTGACCAGCATGAAGACGCCGACGCTGGTCCGCTCGATCGAGCAAGACCTGGCGAACGGCCATTCCGCGGTCATCCAGATCGTCTCGACCGGCGAGGCCCTGATGGAACGCCGTCTCGCCGAAATCCCGACCGAGGAATGGAATGACGTGCGCGTCGACATCACCCCGCGCGAATATGTCCTGTACTATCTCGCCCATTCCTTCCCGGTGCAGCTTTACGAACCGTTCTCCGACAGCGAGGGCAATCTGTCGTCGCGGCCGGTCTATCGTGACGGCCAGCCCGTAGAGAGCCGCGAAGCCGTCGCCCGCCGCGACGAACTGATCGAACGGCTTGCATCACTGCCGCCGGTCCCCGGCGCGCTCGACCAGATCGTCCAGCGCTTCGGGACGGACGTCGTCGCCGAGGTGACCGGACGCTCGCGACGCGTGGTCCGCAAAGGCGAGCGGCTCGCCGTCGAGAACCGCGCCGGGTCCGCCAACCTCGCCGAGGCCGCGTCGTTCATGGACGACGACAAGCGCGTTCTGATCTTCTCCGACGCCGGCGGCACGGGCCGCAGCTATCACGCTGACCTCGCTGCCCGGAACCAGCGCCTGCGCATCCACTATCTCCTGGAGCCGGGCTGGAAGGCCGATGCCGCGATCCAGGGGCTCGGCCGCACCAACCGCACCAATCAGGCGCAGCCGCCGCTCTTCCGGCCGATCGCCACCGATGTGAAGGCCGAGAAGCGCTTCGTCTCGACGATCGCGCGGCGGCTCGACACCCTCGGCGCCATCACGCGCGGCCAGCGCCAGACCGGCGGCCAAGGCCTGTTCCGGCCCGAGGACAATCTCGAATCCCACTATGCGCGTGACGCGCTGCACCAGCTTTACCTGCTGCTCGTGCGCGGCAAGGTCGAGGGCTGCTCGCTCGACCGCTTCGAGTCCGCCACCGGCCTCAAGCTGATGGACGACAACGGCATCAAGGACGAGCTGCCGCCGATTACCACCTTCCTCAACCGGCTGCTGGCGCTCACCATCGAACTCCAGGGCATCCTGTTCACCGCCTTCGAGCAGCTCCTGACTGCAAAGATAGAGGGCGCGATCCGCAGCGGCCATTATGACGTCGGGCTGGAGACGCTGCAGGCCGAGAGCTTCGTGGTGACCGAAAGCCAGGTCATCCATGTCCATCCCGGCACAGGCGCGGAGACGCGCCTCCTGACTATCACCCGCCGAGAGCGGAATCGCCCCGTCACGCTGGCCGATGCGATCGGCCATTTCGCCGATCCGCGCGCGCGGCTGCTGGTGAACGGTCGCTCGGGCCGCGCCGCGGTGCAAATGGCGGCCCCGTCGATGATGCTCGACGATGGCGAGATCGAACGTCGCGTCTGCCTGATCCGGCCGATGGAGCAGCATTATGCGCCGCTACGCATGATGGACGAGAGCCATTGGGAGGAAGCCGATCACGATCGCTTCACTGCCGCATGGGAAGCCGAACTCGCCGACATTCCGGAGTTTTCCGATAGCACGATCCACATCGTCGCGGGCTTGTTGCTGCCAATCTGGAAGCGCCTGCCGGTCGAGTCGACGAGGGTCTATCGGCTCCAGACCGACGCGGGCGAGCGCATCATCGGCCGCCGGGTCTCGCCGGCCTGGGCCGCCAATGCCGCCTCGCAGGGCGTGAGCACGCTGACGCCGGAACAGGCCTTCGCGGCGCTGATGGGAGGCACCACGATCCTCGACCTTGCGCAGGGCCTTCAGCTTCGCCGCGCCCGCGTCATGAGCGCCTACCGCCTGGAGCTGACCGGCTTCACCGAGGCGATGCGCGAGCGGTTGCGGGCCTATGGCCTGTTCAGCGAGATCATCTCCTGGAAGCTGCGCTTCTTCGTGCCGGCCGACACCAGCGGCGTGAGCGTGCTCGCCAAGCTGCTCGACACCTATCCGGTGGCGCGTATCTCCGAACGGGAGGCCGCGTGATGGCCCGTCACGATGCTTCCGATCTCGCGCAGCGTCTCGGTCGCCAGGCCGAGGCGGTGTGCCGCCATTACCTGTCTAGCGGCCGGCGCGAAGGCCGCTACTGGCTGGTCGGCGACGTGCGTAACACGGCGGGGCGCTCGATGTACGTCCGGCTCAGGGACTCGCCCAAGGGTGCGGCCGGCAAATGGACCGATGCAGCGACGGGCGAGCACGGCGATCTTCTCGACGTGATCCGGGAGAGTTGCGGCCTGATTGACTTCAAGGACGTCGCCGACGAGGCGCGGACCTTTCTCAGCATGCCGCCGCCTGAGCCCATGCCCACACAACCGCGCCAGGCGCCGGCGCCGCGGGGATCGCCCGAGGCGGCCCGACGCCTATTTGGCATGTCGCAGCCGATCGCAGGCACGCTCGTACAGTCGTACCTACGCGAACGCGGCATTACGGATTTACGCGGAACCGGAAACCTGCGCTTCCACCCGCGCTGCTATTATCGGCCCGACGAGCATTCGCCGACCGAGACCTGGCCGGCGATGATCGCAGCCGTCACCGACCTTGGCGGCAAGATCACCGGGGCGCACCGGACCTGGCTCGACCCGCGCCGTCGCGACAAGGCGCCTCTCGACACGCCACGCCGGGCGATGGGCGATCTTCTCGGCAACGCGGTCCGCTTCGGCACGGGCGGCGAAGTCATGGCGGCCGGCGAAGGCATCGAGACCGTGCTGTCGGTCAGGCAGGTCTTGCCCGACATGCCGACGCTGGCAGCGCTCTCCGCAGCCCATCTCGCCGCCATCCTATTCCCAAGCACGCTGCGGCGGCTTTACATCCTGCGTGACGACGATCCGGCCGGTGACGTTGCGCGTGACAGCTTGGTCGAACGGGCGAACGCGGCCGGGATCGAGGCGATCGTAATCTCGCCCCAGCTCGGCGACTTCAACGAGGATCTCCGCACCCTTGGCATCGACGTACTCCGAAGCCAGACCCGGATGCAGATCGGGCCGCAGGACGTAGCGCGCTTCATGGCGCTCGCAGCATAGCCGGCAGGGAGGAAAGTGGCCGCGGTCCGCCATGCCGTCCGGATGCCCCATACCGTCTAAGAGGACCGCGCCTCGGCCTTCGAGAGGGCGATCGGCCCACAGTCGGGCCGGCCCGGCAATGGCGGCGGCCGACTATTTTCCGGCGGCGCGTGCCGCGCCTTTCCATCGCGAGGCAAAATAGCCGGCCTTCGCCATCCTTCGCTGACGCTCCGGCCCTGCGCTGCGCTCGGGTGCAGAGCCGTCCCGCCGGTGGGCTTCGTCGCCATGAAGGCCGCGACGGTCGCGGTCCTACCGACGGAGCATCCCATGGACGACCACGACGACTTCGAACCGCACCACGAATCCTCACCCACCGACCACGTCCTCAACGAACTGCAGCTCCACGGCTATCGGCCTTTCACCGACGAACCGGATCAGCGGCTACTTCCGGACGGCAACGCGGTTGCGGGCGCCGTCGCCGACATCTTCGACGCCCTGATCGTCACGCTAGAGGACACACGCCTCGAACCCGACCTCGACGATCTCCTCTGGTCGACCGTCAACGTCTTCCATCGCGCCACAGAACGCATCGCACGCGAGCTCGACGACAACGAGCAAGCTCAGAAGCGCTCGCAGCGGGAACAGGACGGCAGCGAGGTGAAGTCAGTCGAACTCGAGCGCCAGATCGCCGAGGGCAAGACGCTAATCGAACGCCAGGCCGCCTTCGAGCTGATGCGCGACCAGGCCGCCGAACACTACGAACGCCACGTCGGCAAACCCTGGCTCCCGCGTAGCGGATCGAAGGTCAACCATCGCAATCTCACCTCGGCGATGATCGACAGCCGCGACTTCCTGATGGCGAAGAAGCGTGCCGATCAGGAAGTTCTCCTTCCTCCCGGTCCGAAGATCGTCGTCACCGGCGGACTAGACTTCAACGATCACCGGCTCATCTGGGCCAAGCTCGATCAGGTGCATGAGAAGCACTCCGACATGGTCCTCGTTCACGGCAAGTCGCCGAAGGGCGCCGAGAAGATCGCGTCGCTCTGGGCGAAGAACCGCAACGTGCCGCAGATCGGCTTCGCCCCCGACTGGACGAAGCACGGTCGCGCCGCACCCTTCAAACGCAACGACCAGATGCTGGAGATCGTGCCGAAGGGCGTGATGCACTTCCCCGGCACAGGCATCAACGACAACCTCGCCGACAAGGCCAAGAAACTCGGCATCCCGGTCTGGAAGTTCGGCGGCGCATAAGCGCCGCCGTCTTTCACCCTTCAACCGCGCTGACAGGCCGAAGAGCTCAAGGCTGCTCACGCCAGAATTGCGTGCTGTAATTATTCAGTCCGCGGCTGTGAGAATCGACGGTCGCCTGGAATGTATCCGGAATCTTGTCTCCATCACCGCCATTTCTGAAATAGTCCCTGACCGAGTAGAGCGCGCCTCGCATAAAGTGTTCCCAGGTTTGATACAGGCTATTTTGTAGCTCCTGCTCCTGTTTGGCGGCGCTGGGCTTCCGCTTGGGGATGGGAAGCGTGTAGTCCGGACGCGGATCGTGAACGTGGGTGAATGTGATGCTGGCAAAGGTCCATTCGTCCTCGACAGCCCGCCGCCACCGATAACCAACACGCACGCTCAGCTCTTTGCTGAAGCGATAGGGTGGCATGATGTGGTCATCGACGAAGAACAGCTCGCCTTCCTTTTTCTCCTCATCCATCCGTCGCTTCATGGCCCCGACGGCGAAGGACAAATCATGGCCTGCACGTCGAAGAGCGTCGCCGGTCTGCGCCCGCTTTCGCGGCGCCTTCGCGTCGCGGTGTCTCGCTAACGCCTGCTCGAAATAATGGAGCTGGGTTGCGATGTACGAGCCGCAGCTGGCCAGCGGCAGGCGATGCAAGTCACCCGATCGTTCCTCCCGAACCGCCTGGTCGATGAGTCTGTCCAACTCGCTGGCGTCGATCGCCGCGATGGCAGCCTGTTCATCGCGCGGGATGTTGACCTCTCCCATGCCGGATACCCTCGTTCTTCGCGCCGATGCCTGAACCGTCGTGACCACTTCGGGGCGCGATACGCAAACGCCGAGTCAGTCGATGCAAGAATAGCCGACACGGTGGAACTTCGCACGACGAAGCGCCTGAGTTTTGAGGACTGATCAGTCCCGCCAGGTTGAGCAAAGCACCCCCCCCCCGCTTATCTGCGCTCATCCTTGGTCAGACTGGCCGCTTGGCGCCATCAACCCGTGAAGGGTCGGCTATGCGAGCATGCCGCCGCTGCGGCTGCGCCTGCGCGGTGATTGCAGCGACCAGTCCGACACTTCGGGCGCCTGTCAGCGGGGGATGGTCCCCCGCTCGAAACAGGAGCCGGATCGATGTCCCTCAAGCAAGCGCACGCCTTCGCCTTCAGCCTCGCTACCTCGCTCATGGCGGCCATCCTTATCTTCCAGGCCGGCGACGGAACGCATTCGGTGATGCCCGCCAGCGAGTACGACGGCGACACCGCCGCGATCGTTCATGAGATCGATCCTTTCGCCTGACCGGCGCAACCCGGTGCGCCAAAGCGGAAATCCGCCGCGATTTCCGCTCCCGGCGCAGTCGATCTTCAGCTATAGTGCGGTCGCGCCGTGGTGGTGGTGGCAGGCGCAACCGTCAGACCTTTTGGCACGGAGGCCACCACTATGATCATCCTCGCTATACTCGCATCTCTCGTAGCAATAGGCCTGCTTTGCTGGCTGTTGTTCACGCTGGCCGTCTTCGCCCTGCCGGCCTTCGTCGGCTTCGCCGCAGGCGCCTGGGCCCATGGCACCGGCGCCGGCATCCCCGGCACGATCCTGGTCGGCGTCGTCGCCGCGGCCGTCACCTTCGCGGCCGGCCAGCTCCTCATCACCTTCGCGCGGCCGATGTGGCTGAAGCTCGCGGTCGCCGTCATCTTCGTCGCACCCGCGGCCGTCGCGGGCTTCCACGCCACCCATGGCATCGTGAAGCACCTGATGCCGTCGGATGCTTGGCAGACCGCGTTCTCCGTCATTGGGGCCGTCGCCGTCGGCATCACGGCCTTCGTCCGGGTCGCGGGAATGGCCACGGCCAGCGGCCCCGCCGCCCGGGACCTCGCGCGGGCCTGAGATCACGCATGTCGTCGTAGTGGTGCGAACCGGGGCGACAATCGAGACGGCGATCCCCGTCAGGAGCGCGGTGGTTGCGGGGTTGGAAAAGCGCATCGTAGTTCGGCCCCGAGAGCGACCCACGGCGGGCGCAGGCGCAGCGTCAGCCGTCATAGTTGTGCCGAGATCCGTTGATGCGGAGACGTCCCCGGAGGCAGGCCGGGGCAGGATGCCGTGACCGGCCCGGACAAGGGCACATAGCTCGCCGGTGAGGTTCGTGGCGATGCCATCTTCGCGGCAGCAGTGAGCCACCATCTCTCCGTTTCTCACCGTCACGCGACCGCTCCAAACGGCCTCTCCAATGGCCTGATCTGGCCGAAGGCCGGCTTCGCCTCGATCGCCTATGACGCAACAGCCGCGTCAAACTTTCTTCCCCTGCCGGCTGCGCCGTCATTCCTCGCGAGACAAGAAAGCCCTCCTTAGCTGTCAGGCCCCTTCGGGGTGCGCCGTCGATCGCCTCCGGCCAACCGATCGCCATCGAGGCCGCAATGGTGCGGGCTCGGGAACGAAAAACGGAGACTTACAATGGCGACCATCGGCACCTTCAAGAAGACCGGCACGAACGAGTTCACCGGCGAAATCGTCACCCTCAGCGTCCAGGCCAAGAACGTGCGCATCGTCCCCGACCAGCGCGCCACCGGCGAGAACGCCCCCAGCCACCGGGTCCTCGTTGGGCGCGCGGAGATCGGCGCCGCCTGGTCCAAGCGCTCCAACGAGGGTCGCGACTATCTGGGCCTCAAGCTCGACGACCCGAGCTTCAACGCTCCGATTTACGCGAATCTCTTCGACGACGAGGATGGCGGGGCGTATAGCCTGATCTGGTCCCGTCCGAGCCGCCGCAGCGGCGAGTAATCGAGGAGCTCAGGCTCCGCCCGGATCCCGGGCGGAGCCTAGCCTCACGAGATGACGGGCGACCGAATCAGTTCAACGCCAAGCGCTCAAACGACCGGCCTCACGTTATTTTTCGCTCGCCGAGCCCCGCAAGAGCGACTATTTTAGTCGTAGTTCTGGCGCGCTCGGTCGACCCGGTGGGAGGTGATCATGCATGATCACCGCCCGACAATCGCGGGCCGCGCGAGCGTTGCTGGATTGGACGCAGGAGACACTCGCAGATAGGGCCTTGGTCTCACTCACAGCGCTCAAGCGACTGGAGTCAGGTCAACACGCGGTCTACGAGTCGACCGAGGATCAGGTCCGTCGCACGCTTGAGGCAAGCGGCATCGTCTTCCTGTCGTCCGATCAAGGCGAAGGAGTCATGCTTGTCCGGGCGAAAATGCCAATCGTCAGCAACGATCGGGATCGAGGGCGGCGGCGGTCGAGGTGACCCTCCGACAATTCGCCCGCGGCACAGCCCCTGCCCCTTGCGCGGGCCGTCAGCCTGCTTAGGGTTAAAAAATCCTAACCAGACGCGTCTCAATTTGAGGGGCCCAAGTTGACACAGCAGGCGTTCCTCGACGAGCCGCCACAAAGCAGCGCGCTGACGACCTACGATCGCGCGCATATGAAGCTTTACATGCGCCTACTCGATGCCGAGACCGACGGCGCGGATTGGCGTGAAGCTGTCTCGGTGTTGTTCGGCATCGATCCGAGGAGAGAGCCGGACCGGGCCAATCGAGTGCATCGTAGCCACCTCGCCCGTGCTCGCTGGATGACAGAGCAAGGTTTCAGGATGCTCATTGGCAAGGTAGAGAATTGACCTGCGACTGATGTCGGCAAGACATCACCCCTTGCGATTCCCTCGACTTCACGCACGCGACTCAACTGGCGATCGTAATCCTCCTTCGCACGCGCCCGGCCGGTGGTCGGAGGAGGAAGCAAATGGGTCCCGACACATCGCGTTGGCGTTCGTCCGAGGACTACGAATACCTCGACAAGCTCACGGCCCCTCGTCTCGCTTGGGAATGGCTGAGGCGAAATAGGACGTATCAGCGCGACTTCGCAGAGAGCACGCTCTCGCCACTGGCCGCTCAGCGCCTAGGCGCGGTGGTCGCCCCCCAATGGGGGTTGCGGTTTCGCGGTAGATCCAACTGTCGACGCCAGGGACGCCACTGTTTTTTGGATGCCCGAAATCGATCCGGGCACCGTGATACTCACGGCCCCTCCTTCGGCGCTCTCGGTCGAAAGCGCGGCAGCCACAATTGATCTCGCATCGGCGCGCGTTGGGCCTGATGGACTGAGCGGCTTTCATGGTCGAGGCACGGACACGATCTCTATTCTTGTCGCTCAAGGCCCGCCCACCGGCACCGCCCTTGTTGCTCTAGTGCCATTGGGATCGGATGGCCTTGACCGTATTGAGGCCGTTACTCGTCTCTGGCGAGCTCTGAACCATCGGCGCGTCCCACCTGACACTCGCCTCACAGCGCAGCAACGCCGTCGCATTCGCAACATGATTCAAGCCGTCGATGGCCACACAAACGGCGCGACGTATCGGGAGATCGCAGTAGCGCTGTTTGGGGCAGCCCGCGTCGCGGACACGCCCTGGAAGACATCCGCGCTGCGTGACGCGACGATCGACCTTGTAAGGGATGGTCTCTCGCTGGTCGCCGGTGGCTACCGATCGCTACTGCGCAGGCGTCGGCGCTCTTAGGCGGGGTGCGATTTTAGCTCGCCCTTCTTCGCCATCCCCTGACGCGCCCTCCTTCCGCCAACGTCGCCTTCGCTCGCCGGCAGTCGCCGGAAGTCTGCTCCTATGCTCGGAGGTGCGACATGACAAACCTCGCCGGCTTACCGCCGCGATTCTTACGGACGCCTGAAGCGGCCACCTTTCTCGGTCTCTCGAGCCGCACGCTCGAGAAACATCGTACCTACGGGACCGGCCCTTCCTATCGAAAGCTCGGCGGAAGGGTTGTCTATGCACTGGATGACCTCAAGGCCTGGGCGGACCGAGGATCGGTTATCTCAACCTCCGATCCCCGCGGCTCCGTCATGCCAGCCAAGCGGCAGATGTCGGCAACGTCACAGCCGCGGCCTCATCGATAGGCTCGCTCGTGTCGTCACGCCCTCCCTGCGAGCGCGAGCAGCTCGACCTCTTCCGGGCCTTGCCCGGCGACCTAGCCCCGCGCGACGCGCAGGACCTGATGGCGTACCCGTTCTTCGCACTCGGGAAGTCGAAGCGATTGGCACCGATCGATTTCAAGGCCGGCTCCGTCGTCATCCGCGTGGAGGCCGTTCCCGAGCACGGCATGGCCACCATCTGGGACGCTGACGTGCTGATCTGGGCGGCCTCCCAGATCGTCGAAGCGCGCGATCACGGCCTGCGGCCATCGCGCCTAATGGCGACCACCCCTTATGAGATTCTGCAGTTCATCGGCCGCGGCATTTCCTTACGCGACTACGATCGATTGAAGGCCGCTCTCGATCGGCTCCAGTCGACGACGGTCGCGACCTCCATTCGCCAACCGACGGAGCGGCGGCTGCACCGCTTCTCTTGGATCAACGAGTGGAAGGAGCGCGCCGACGGCAGAGGTCGGCCGCTCGGCCTCGAGCTGATCGTGCCAGACTGGTTCTACGCCGCCGTCCTCGACGATGCGCTCGTGCTGACGATCGACCGCGATTATTTCGGTCTGACGGGCGGCTTGGAGCGCTGGCTCTATCGCCTGGTGCGCAAGCACGGTGGCAAGCAGGAGTTCGGCTGGAGCTTCGATTTCCCGCATCTCCACGCCAAATCCGGCTCGCTCTCGCCGCTCAAGCACTTCGCCTACGACCTGCGCGACATCGTCCGCCGGCAGCCGCTGCCAGGCTATCGGCTGACCATCGAGCAGTGCCTCGGCGGTCCCGAAATCCTCTCCTTCAAACCCATCGATCCGAACGCGCTCGGCAACCCACGCCAGCGTCGCCGTGCGATCGTCCGCTCTGGGGATAAGCTGTGAATCGTCTCGTGCTATCAGGGACCCGCCCCATCGTGCCATCGAGGACCCGATCCTCGTGCTATCGGGGACCGGAATCGTCGAATCCGCTCGCTGAATCAGCATGTTGCGAGCCCCGTAACTTCTCTAACCTAGATTCCTTCGGAATCTTTCTAACGCAGCCGCCCGATTCGGCCGCTGTGGACGAGTCCCCGATCGCCGGGAGACCGTCATGATCGTCGCGCTGCTGAACCAGAAGGGCGGCGTCGGTAAGACGACGATCGCGCTCCATCTTGCCGGCGAATGGGCTCAGCGCGGCCAGCGCGTCACCGTCATCGACGCGGATCCCCAGGGCTCTGCGCTCGATTGGTCGCAGCAAAGGGCGCGCGAGAGCCTGCCTCGGCTCTTCGGCGTCGTCGGCTTGGCGCGCGACACCCTGCATCGCGAGGCGCCCGAGATCGCGCGCGACGTCGACCACGTCATCATCGATGGACCACCGCGCGTCGCTGGGCTGATGCGCTCCGCTCTGCTCGCCGCCGATCTGGTGCTGATCCCGGTCCAGCCGTCGCCGTTTGACGGTTGGGGGTCGGCCGAGATGCTGTCGCTGCTCGGCGAAGCCCGCATCTATCGCCCGCAGCTCGTGGCGCGCTTCGTCCTCAATCGCTGCGCCGCACGCACCGTCATCGCCCGCGAGACGGCCGAGACGCTCGCCGACCACGACCCGCCGCTGCTCTCCGCCAGGATCGGCCAGCGCGTCGCCTTCGCCGATACCGCGCGGACCGGGCGTCTTGTGAACGAGCTCGACAGCGACGGCGCCGCCGCGCGCGAGATCGCCGCGCTTGTCACAGCACTCGGGAGGATCGTGCCATGACAGCGACGCCTTCGAAGCGCGGTTTCGCAACCCGGCCAGGCGATGCGGAGACCTGGATCAGGGCCGCCGACACGCCCGCGACACGCGCTCCAGACGCCATCATCTACTCAGCACGGCTGACGATCGACGTCACGCCAGACCAGCGCGCCAGGATCAAGATCGCGGCCTTCCGGCGCCGCGTCACCGTGGCCGACATGCTGCGCGAGCTGCTCGCGCGCGAATTCCCGCAAAGCAATGGAGACGCGACGTGACCGGCGGTGCCGCCATCCATGCGCGCGGCGAGCCGAGAACGGCCGCACCGCCGCCCCATGTCCTGACCGAAGTCGAGCTCACCTGGATAGAAAAGCGCATCGAGAACTGGATCAGGTTCGGCCGCGAGGTCGGCGAGCAGATCCTCGACCGCCGTCGGCGCGTGCTGCGCTTTGCGCCGGACAGCGTCTTCGGCTTCGTTCGCTGGGCCGCCAACGACTACGGGACCATCGCCTCGCATCTTGACGTGCTGCGCGCCACGCGCGGAAGCGAGCCGCAGCAGACCATGCCCTTCGTGCGCCCCGGCGGCGAAATCCTGCTGAGGGTCGAAGGCTGGCCGAAGGTCGAGCGCGTACTGCAGGTGATCGATGCGATCGAGGCGATCGGGATCGATCCGAGCGACGTCTCGCCCGATCATTGGCGGCACGTTCACAACCGTCTGAGCGTCGGCGAACAGCCGCGATCCTACACGGTCCAGCACCATAAAGCCTTCCTCCTGCGTCGGAGGGCTGCGTCATGAGCCGCTTTGGCTACGTCATGGTCACCTACGTCGCGACCATGGGCATCGCGATCGCCGCGTTCGCCAATTTCCCAACCAAGCTCATTTGGAACGCCTCCGCGAGCACGCCCATCGGCCTCTACAGCATCGCACCGGCCGATCGCTTCGAAGTCACCGATCTCGTCGCCGTGCGTGCGCCGGAATCGCTCGCCGCCTTTATGGTCGAGCGCGGCTATATCGGCCGCGGTGTGCCCTTGATGAAGCGGGTCGCGGGCGTTCCTGGCCAACAGGTCTGCCGCCGCGACCACACCGTTACCGTCGACGGCGTGCCGATGGGCGACGCGCTCGATCTCGACCATCTCGGCCGCTCGCTGCCCGTTTGGCAGGGCTGCCACCGCATCGCCGAGGGCGAACTCTTCCTGATGAACTGGTCGGTCCGCGACAGCCTCGACGGTCGCTATTTCGGCCCGCTGCCGACCAGCACCGTGATCGGCCAGGCGACCCCGCTCTGGACCGATGAAGAGGGCGACGGCCGCTACGTCTGGCGCGCACCGACCCGCTGACTTGCCGCTTCCAACCCACAACCGAAGGAGACGACCATGACTCAGATCGGCCAATTCACCCGTACCAAATCCGGCTATTCCGGGCGGCTCACCGCGCTGGGCATCGATGCCGAACTCGCCTTAGTCCCGGCCGAGGCCTCCGACGCCGAGAACGCGCCCGACTACCGTGTCCTGCTCGGCGGCGAGGAAGGCAGCGAGATCGGCGCGGGCTGGAAGCATGTCGGCGAACGCGCCGGCGACTACGTCTCTGTGCAGCTCGACAGCCCGCTGTTCCCGCGACCGCTGCGCGCCAATCTCTTCCGTTCGGGCGACGACAATTCCGCTTGGGGTCTGCACTGGTCGCGGCCCGCCAAGCCGCGCAAGGAGGACTGATCGGTGCGCGCTCGGCATCGATCGCAACAGCCCAGCAGTGGCGCGACCAACCCTCGCGCCGCTCGCCGGTTCCTCCTCCTTCTCCTTACCGGCCTATCGTTGACAGGCGCTCTGACGCCGCCGGTCCACGCTCAGACAGTGGCCTTAGCCGTTGCAGAGACCGACGCGCCCTTCGCGGCTTTCGTCGCGGAGGCCTCGCAGCGCTTCGGCATTCCGGTCGCATGGATTCGGGCGCTCATGCGCGTCGAGAGCGCCAACGACATCCGCGCAATCTCGCCCAAGGGCGCGCAGGGATTGATGCAACTGATGCCCGATACCTGGGCCTCTCTGCGCGCGAAATATCGGCTCGGCAGCGACCCGTTCGACCCGCACGACAACATCATGGCGGGCACGGCCTATATGCGCGAACTCTATGATCGCTTCGGGTCGCCGGGCTTTCTCTCCGCCTACAATGCCGGTCCCGGGCGCTACGACGAATTCCTCGCGGGCAGTCGTGCTCTGCCGACCGAGACGCGCGCCTATGTCGCCCAACTCGCACCCCTTGTCGGCGGCGCGCCATCACCGGCCGTCGTCACCGTCGCTGCCACCGATCCGCTGTCATGGACGCGTGCACCGCTGTTCATCGGTGCTTCCGAGCGCGCTCCGAGCGTAGCGACGGCGCAGACAGAGTCGCAGCCCGGCGACAGCGATGCCGCTAACCGACCGCGCGATGTTTCGGCCGACGCGACCGCCACAGGGGGGCTCTTTGTCTCCCGGCGGGAGACGGCGGGCCCACGATGAGGCGTTCACCCATCCATCGCAGCGTGGAGTACCCCGCCGCATCATGGAGGGCGTTGGGAGGGGAAGCCGCAAGCACAACCGCACGATGGCAGGATAAAGGAGCGCGATGTGCGCTTCGGTTCGGTTGTGCTTTTTCAATAGGTTATGCCGCGCTTTCGCGAGGTGCGCCTGAACTGCGCAGCCTGCGCGCTGGCGCTTTCTCCAAGAAAATCATCGGCTTTGCGAGATGTGCGGGGCCTCGGCCATGAGCGATGAGCGCGAATTCCGTATTCGGCCGGGCCGCATCCGCTCGACCAGCGCGCAGCGGGCGCGGCCCTTCATCGCCCAGGCGCTTGCCGCCGCCCAGCGGGCCGGCGGCAGCGTCTCCCGGCAAGGGAAGATCGGGCCGGGCGCGCGGTCCCGGTTCGGGCGCGGCCAGCGCGCCTCGATCCAGGCCAATCGCCTGATCACCGCGCGCTCGCGCGGCGCGGTCATCAAGGCGCGCGTCGTTCGCCACGGCGGCCGCTCCGCACCGCTGTCGACCCATCTCGATTATCTGCGTCGCGACGGCGTCACCCGCGACGGCGAGAAGGCCAGGCTGTTCGGCCCGAGCGGTGACGGCGCCGACGCCAAGGATTTCGCCGAGCGCGCCGAGGACGACCGCCATCACTTCCGGTTCATCGTCTCGCCGGACGACGCGCTGGAGATGTCCGACCTCAAGGGCTTCACCCGCGAACTGGTCGGGCAGATGGAGAAGGATCTCGGCACGCGGCTCGAATGGGTCGCGGTCGATCATTGGAACACGGAGCATCCGCACGTCCATCTGATCGTCCGTGGTGTGCGCGACGACGGCGAGAACCTCGTCATCTCGCGCGACTACATCAAAGAGGGCATGCGCGACCGGGCGCGCGACCTGATCACCCAGGAGCTGGGCCCGCGCACCGACCAGGAAATCCGCCGCACGCTTGAACGCCAGGTCGACGCCGATCGGTGGACCAATCTCGATCGCCAGCTCGCGCGAGATGCCTACCGCTCCGGCGTCATCGACCTCGCGCCGCATCCCGATCGCCAGCCCGATGAATTCCATGCGCTGAAGGTCGGGCGCCTGCGCAAGCTGGAAGGCCTGGGCCTCGCCGACGAGATCGGGCCTGGTCAATGGACGCTGTCCGACAAGGCCGAGGCGACGCTGCGCGAACTCGGCGAACGCGGCGACATCATCAAGCGCATCCACCACGGCCTGACCGAGCGCGGCATCGATCGCGGCGTGTCGAGCTATGTGCTCGCCTCCGAGAGCCTCAGCGATCCGGTCATCGGCCGCCTGGTGGCGCGCGGCCTCGACGACGAGCTGAAGGGTACGGCCTTCGCCGTCGTCGACGGGATCGACGGGCGCACGCATCATATCAAGCTGCCGGACCTCGACGCGGCCGGCGACAGCGCGCCGGGCTCGATCGTCGAGCTGCGCAAGTTCGACGACGCGCGCGGCCAGCGAGGCGTGGCGATCGCGGTACGCTCCGACCTCGACATCGAGCGCCAGGTCACCGCGACCGGCGCGACCTGGCTCGACCGACAGGCCATCGCCCGCGAGCCCGTGGCGCTCGGCGGCGGCTTCGGCGCCGAGGTGCGCGACGCCATGGATCGCCGCGCCGAGCACCTGGTCGGACAAGGTCTCGCCGAACGGCAGAAGCGCGGCGTCAGCTTCCAGCCCGGACTGGTCGACACCCTGCGCCGGCGCGAGCTGGACGCAGTGGCGCAGCGCATCGCCGCCGAGACCGGACGACCGCAGGTCAAGCCCGAGTCCGGCGAATATGTCACCGGCACCTATCAGCGTCGCCTGACGCTCGCGACCGGGCGCTTCGCCATGATCGACGACGGCCTCGGCTTCAGTCTCGTGCCCTGGACGCCTTCACTCGAAAAGCAGCTCGGCCGCCACGTCTCGGGCGTCGCTCGCAGCGACGGTGGCATCGACTGGAGCTTTCGCCGGCAACGGGGGATCGGCCTGTGATTACCATCCTGCTCGAAAGGACCCCGCCATGTCGGCCACCAAGATCCTCTGGGGACAGATCCTCACCGTTTTCACCATCGTCATCCTGACGACCTGGGCCGCGACCCAATGGACGGCCTGGAAGCTCGGCTTCCAACCGCAGCTCGGGCCGCCCTGGTTCATGCTCGGCCACTGGCCAATCTACTATCCCTGGTCCTTCTTCCCGTGGTGGTACTTCTACGACGCCTATGCGCCGCCGATCTTCGTCGAGGGCGCCTATATCGCGGCGTCGGGCGGCTTCGTCTCGATCGCGGTGGCGATCGGCATGTCGGTGTGGCGCGCCCGCGAGGCGAAGAACGCCGAAACCTTCGGCTCGGCGCGCTGGGCGCGCCCTGATGAGGTGCGCAGCGCGAGCTTGATCGGCGAGGATGGCGTGGTGCTCGGAAAGCACGACCACCATTATCTCCGGCATGACGGGCCCGAGCATGTACTTTGCTTCGCGCCGACGCGGTCGGGCAAAGGCGTCGGCCTGGTCGTGCCGTCGTTGCTCACCTGGCCGGGCAGCGCCATCGTCCACGACATCAAGGGCGAGAACTGGACGCTGACCGCCGGCTTCCGCGCCCGCCACGGCCGGGTGCTGCTGTTCGATCCGACCAACGCGAAGTCGGCCGCCTACAATCCGCTGCTCGAGGTGCGCCGCGGGGAATGGGAAGTGCGCGACGTCCAGAACATCGCCGACATCCTAGTCGACCCGGAAGGATCGCTGGAGAAGCGAAACCACTGGGAGAAGACCAGTCACGCGCTCTTGGTCGGCGCCATTCTTCATGTGCTCTACGCCGAGGAGGACAAGACGCTCGCCGGCGTCGCCGCCTTCCTCTCCGATCCGAAGCGGCCGATCGAGTCGACGCTTGCCGCGATGATGAAAACCTCGCATCTCGGCGAGGCCGGCCCACATCCCGTCATCGCCTCGGCGGCCCGCGAACTCTTGAACAAATCCGACAACGAACGATCGGGCGTGCTGTCGACCGCGATGTCCTTCCTCGGCCTTTATCGCGATCCCGTCGTCGCGGAGGTAACGCGGCGCTGCGACTGGCGCATCGCTGACATCGTCGGCGCCCGCCATCCGACCAGCCTCTATCTCGTCGTGCCGCCGTCCGACATCGCCCGGACCAAGCCGCTCATCCGCCTCATCCTCAACCAGATCGGGCGGCGGCTGACCGAGGACCTGCAGGCGAAGGGCAACCGCCACCGGCTGCTCCTCATGCTCGACGAATTCCCGGCGCTCGGCCGTCTCGACTTCTTTGAATCCGCCCTTGCCTTCATGGCCGGCTACGGTTTGAAGAGCTTCCTGATCGCGCAGTCGCTGAACCAGATCGAGAAGGCCTACGGGCCGAACAACTCGATCCTCGACAACTGCCACGTCCGGGTCAGCTTCGCGACCAACGACGAGCGTACCGCCAAACGCGTCTCGGACGCGCTCGGCACGGCGACCGAGATGCGTGCGATGAGGAACTATGCCGGTCACCGGCTGTCGCCCTGGCTCGGCCACCTGATGGTCTCGCGCTCGGAGACGGCCAGGCCACTCTTGACGCCCGGCGAGATCATGCAGCTTCCGCCGACCGATGAGATCGTCATGGTCGCCGGCACGCCACCGATCCGCGCGAAGAAGGCGCGCTACTTCGAGGACCAGCGCTTCAAGGAGCGCATCCTACCGCCGCCAGCGCTGACCAAGCCGCCGCATGCGATGACCGATGACTGGAGCCGGCTGCCGCTTCCTGCTCGACCAACGGCCGCGATCCCGGCGGGCGCGTCTCCCACCGACGAGGCCGGCGACGAGGATCCAACCGGCTCGGAGCGTCGCCAGCAGCCCGAGCTGGAGCACGCCGCTCCCGTCGAAAAGAAGGTGCCGATCGAAAACGAGTTCGATGCCGGCTTAGACGACGACGCCGACGATGACACCGCTCGCATCAGCCGCACCAACCAAATCATGCAGGGCGTCGCGCGCCAGGTGTCACTCGATCCGAACGACGGCATGGATCTGTGAGGCGCCCATGTCGAAACCGCCGAAGAAACAGCGCCTGTCGGTCTATCTCGAACCCGATGTGATGAAGGCGCTCGCGGCCCATGCTGCTCGCCGCGACCAGTCGCGCTCATTGATCGCCGAAGCCGCGATCGCTTCCTTCCTCTCACCCGACGCGGCCGAGCGCCAGGAGGCCGTGACAACCAAACGCCTCGACCAGCTCGATCGCCGCATGACCCGGATGGAGCGCGACGTCGGCATCTCGGTCGAGATGCTCGCCGTCTTCGTCCGCTTCTGGCTCACCACGAACCCGCCGCTGCCTGAGCCGGCGCAGGCCGCGGCACGCGCTCAGGCGGGCGAACGCTACGACGCCTTCGTTGCCGCGCTCGGCCGGCGACTCGCCAAGGGCCCGAGGCTGCGTCAGGAAATTTCCGAGGACATCGAGCCCGCGCGCGACGCGTGATAAGCGGCGATTGTGGCAACTCAAGTCGAGGGCAACTTCGCCGATCACCTGTCTTTGCGCGCTACAGTACGACGCGCGAAACAAGCTGTTGCGGTGAGCATGTTTCCGGTTCTCTTAATCATCCCCGATCCAGGGACGGCCTGATGCGGTCCCGCAAAGAACGGGGACAGCGTGGCATCTTCTTCCGAGAAATCCGAGGCGATACTGCGCGGGGCTCGCATGTTGCGAACTGCCCTTGGCCCCGCCATCGCCGGGTTTCTCGGGGATGCCAGCGTAGTCGAGGTGATGCTCAACCCGGACGGTCGTCTCTGGATCGACCGGCTTTCCGAAGGGCTATCCGATACGGGCGAACGGCTATCGGCGGCGGACGGCGAACGTATCGTGCGCCTGGTCGCCCATCATGTGGGCGCGGAGGTCCACACCGGCAGCCCCCGCGTCTCAGCGGAGCTTCCTGAAACCGGCGAACGCTTCGAAGGCCTACTCCCGCCCGTCGTGATCGCGCCGGTCTTCGCGATCCGCAAACCGGCCGTCGCGGTCTTCACGTTGGAAGACTATGTGGCGGCCGAAATCATGTCGGCCGCGCAGGCGGACATTTTGCGGCAGGCGGTCGCGGAGCGCCGCAACATCCTCGTGGCCGGCGGCACGTCCACTGGCAAGACGACACTGACGAATGCCCTGCTCGCGGAGGTCTCGAAGACTTCCGACCGCGTGGTGCTGATCGAGGACACGCGGGAACTCCAGTGCGCTGCGCCCAATCTGGTGGCGATGCGGACGAAGGACGGCGTCGCCACGCTCTCCGATCTTGTCCGATCCTCGCTCCGTCTACGTCCCGACCGCATCCCGATCGGCGAAGTTCGCGGCGCCGAGGCGCTCGACCTGCTGAAGGCCTGGGGCACCGGGCACCCCGGCGGCATCGGCACCATCCACGCCGGCACGGCGCTCGGCGCGCTGCGCCGCCTCGAGCAGCTCATCCAGGAAGCGGTGATCACTGTGCCGCGCGCCCTCATCGCCGAGACCATCGATCTCGTCGCGGTCCTCTCGGGCCGCGGCTCGACCCGACGCCTCGCCGAGCTTGGCCGCGTCGAGGGTCTGAATCCCGATGGCGATTACCGCGTCCGCCCCGCCACCACGCCCATCAAAGGAGAACCCGCATGATCCGCCGTGCACTGGATTGCCGTCGCCATGTCGCGATAGCCGCCCCCTTTGTGGTGGCGAACCTGATGTTCGCGTCCGCCGCGCACGCGTCGGGCTCGTCGATGCCGTGGGAGCAACCGCTGAATCAGATCCTCCAGTCGATCGAAGGCCCGGTCGCCAAGATCATCGCGGTGATCATCATCATCGTCACGGGTCTGACGCTCGCTTTCGGGGACACCTCGGGCGGCTTCCGGCGGCTGATCCAGATCGTCTTCGGCCTGTCGATCGCTTTCGCGGCATCGAGCTTCTTCCTGTCGTTCTTCTCGTTCGGCGGCGGGGCGCTCGTCTGATGGCGAGCCTGATCGAGAGCGGCGGCGAGATCCCGGGCTACAGCGTCCCCGTTCACCGGGCGCTGACCGAGCACATTCTGCTCGGGGGTGCCCCGCGGAGCATCGCCATCCTCAACGGCACGCTCGCCGCCGCTCTTGGTCTGGGACTGCGTCTCTGGCTCGTCGGCTTGGGCCTCTGGGCGATCGGACATTTCGCCGCCGTCTGGGCGGCCAAGCGGGACCCGCAATTTGTTGATGTCGGACGTAGGCATCTTCGCATCCCCGGTCATCTCGGAATCTGAGGCGGGCGATGATGAACCTGGCTGAATATCGTCGGACGTCGACCCGCCTCGCGGACTTTCTGCCGTGGGCAGCGCTCGTCGCGCCGGGCGTAGTGCTCAACAAGGACGGCAGCTTTCAGCGCAGCGCCCGCTTTCGCGGGCCCGATCTCGATTCCGCCGTGCAGGCCGAGTTGATCGCGGTCGCCGGACGTCTCAACAGCGCTTTCCGTCGCCTCGGCAGCGGATGGGCGATCTTCGTCGAGGCGCAGCGCCATGCCGTTGGCGCCTATCCCTCAAGTCGATTTCCCGACGCGGCGTCGGCAATGGTCGATGCCGAACGCAAAGCCGATTTCGAGGAAGACGCGGCGCATTACGAGTCGAGCTACTTCCTGACCTTCGTCTTTCTGCCCCCGGCCGAGGATGCCGCGCGCGCGGAAAGCTGGCTGTATGAAGGAAAGGGGGAGCGCGGCGTCGACCCGTGGGAGGCATTGCGCGGTTTCGTCGATCGCACGGATCGCATCCTGCAGCTCGTCGATGCCTTCATGCCCGAGTGTGCGTGGCTCGACGATGTCGAGACGCTGACCTATCTGCACTCGACCGTTTCGACGAAGCGCTACCGCGTGCGCGTTCCCGAGACGCCGATGTATCTCGATGCGCTGCTGGCAGATCAGCCACTCACCTGCGGGCTGGAGCCGCAACTCGGTGACGCGCATCTGCGCATCCTCACGATCATCGGTTTCCCCACCGCGACAACACCAGGAGTCCTCGACGAGCTGAACCGGCTCGCCTTCCCGTATCGCTGGGCGACCCGAGCAATCCTGCTCGACAAGACCGACGCGACGAAGCTGCTGACCAAAATCCGTCGGCAATGGTTCTCCAAGCGCAAGTCGATTGCCGCGATCCTCAAGGAAGTGATGACCAACGAGGCGAGCGTGCTGGTCGACACCGACGCCGCCAACAAGGCCGCGGACGCCGATCTCGCGCTTCAGGAGCTTGGCGCCGATTATGCCGGCCAGGCCTTTGTCACCGCGACGATCGCCGTTTGGGATGCAGACCCGCGCGTCGCGGCCGAGAAGCTACGGCTCGTCGAAAAGGTAGTTCAGGGCCGCGACTTCACCGCAATGCCGGAGACGATCAACGCAGCCGATGCGTGGCTCGGGTCGCTGCCAGGGCACGTCTATGCCAACGTGCGCCAACCGCCGGTTTCGACACTCAATCTCGCCCACATGATTCCGCTCTCGGCGGTGTGGGCGGGGCCGGAACAGGATGAGCACTTCGGGGCGCCCCCCTTGCTGTACGGCAAGACCGAAGGATCCACTCCGTTCCGGTTCTCGATCCACGTCGGCGACGTCGGACACACCTTGGTGGTCGGTCCGACCGGCGCCGGCAAGTCGGTGCTGCTGGCGCTCATGGCGCTGCAATTCCGGCGCTATCCGCAAGCCCAGGTCTTCGCGTTCGATTTCGGCGGATCGATCCGCGCTGCGGCGATCGCGATGGGCGGCGACTGGCATGATCTCGGCGGTGGCCTGACCGAGGGCTCGGCCGATAGCGTCGCACTGCAGCCGCTCTCCCGTATCGATGAGCCGGCCGAGCGCGCCTGGGCGGCCGACTGGATCGGCGCGATCTTGATGCGGGAGACCATCCCCGTCACGCCCGAGGTCAAGGAGCTACTCTGGACGGCGTTGTCGTCGCTCGCCAGCGCCCCGATCGGCGAGCGGACGATGACCGGCTTGTCGGTGCTCCTTCAGTCGAACGACCTGAAGCAGGCTCTGCGGCCCTATTGTGTCGGCGGGCCCTACGGTCGGCTGCTCGACGCGGAGAGCGAGCATCTTGGCGTCGCGACCGTGCAGGCGTTCGAAACCGAAGGCCTCATCGGGACCGCCGCCGCCCCGGCCGTTCTCGCCTATCTCTTCCACCGCATCGAGGACCGTCTCCACGGCGAGCCGACGCTGATCATCGTGGATGAAGGCTGGCTCGCTCTCGACGACGAGGGATTCTCTGGCCAGCTCCGCGAATGGCTGAAGACCCTTAGAAAGAAGAACGCCAGCGTTGTCTTCGCGACGCAGTCGCTTTCAGACATCGATGGTTCGGCGATCGCGCCGGCAATCATCGAGAGCTGTCAGACACGCATTCTCCTGCCGAACGAGCGCGCGATCGAGCCGCAGATCACTGCGATCTACCGCCGCTTCGGACTCAACGACCGTCAGATTGAAATCCTCGCGCGCGCGATGCCGAAGCGCGATTACTACTGCCAGTCACGCCGCGGCAATCGGCTGTTCGAGCTGGGTCTGTCCGAGGTAGCGCTCGCGTTGTGCGCCGCATCCGCCAAGACCGACCAGGCCGCGATCGACCAGATCGTCACCGAACATGGTCGCGACGGCTTCCTGGCCGCGTGGCTCCGACACCGCGGCGTCGATTGGGCCGCCGACCTTCTTCCCAGCCTCAACAACATGGAGGAGTCATCATGAAACCGCGCCGTTCGCGCGGCGTGCGCCTTGCCGCCGCATTGCTCACCGCTACAGCGGGCGCCCTGCCGATGCTCGCGACACCCGCCCACGCTCAATTTGGCGGGATCGTCTACGACCCGACCAATTACGCGCAGAACTTGCTGACGGCCACGCGCGCGCTGCAGCAGATCAACAATCAGATCACCTCGCTTCAGAACGAGGCGACGATGCTGATCAATCAGGCTCGCAACCTCGCGAGCCTGCCATACTCCTCGCTCCAGCAGCTTCAGCAGTCCGTCCAGCGCACTCAGCAGCTCCTGCAGCAGGCGCAGGGGATCGCCTACAACGTCCAGAACATCGATCAGGCGTTTCGGACGAACTACGGCGCAGGCAGCGCCTCAATGTCGGCCTCTGACCAGCAGCTCGTCGCGCAGGCGCGGGACCGCTGGAACAACACAGTGAACGGTTTGCAAGACGCAATGCGCGTCCAGGCCGGCGTGGTCGGCAACATCGACACCAATCGCACGCAGATGTCGGCACTAATCGGGCAAAGCCAGGGTGCGACCGGAGCGCTGCAGGCGACTCAGGCCGGCAACCAGCTCCTCGCGCTCCAGGCCCAGCAGCTCGCCGATCTCACCGCCGTCGTCTCCGCCAACGGCCGCGCGCAGGCACTCGCCGATGCGGAGCGGGCCGCCGCCGTCGAACAGGGACGCGAGCAGCGGCGCCGCTTCCTCACGCCGGGAAGCGGCTATCAACCCGGCAATGCGCGGATGTTCCAGAACGGCAACTGAGGACGCTGCGATGGACACGAAGCTTCTCGCGCGTATCGGCGCCATCGTCTTCGTGGCGATCGCGATCACCGCGACCGCGATCGAGGCGACGCGGAAGGACCGCCCCCCTGAGACATGGTCGCCCAGCCGGCCGACCGTCGCCCATGCCGATCCGCTGGGCGCCGAGTTGCTGCGCTGCCAGGCGCTCGGCGAAGCGGGCCCGCGTGATCCTGCATGTCTGCATGCATGGGCGGAAAGCCGCAATCGCTTTCTCGCTCCCGGCGCTCGCCCCGGGGAGCGGCTCCCTGTGGCGCAGCCAGCGCCCCCGCCAGGGTCGCCCCCGGCGCCACTGCCAGAGGCGCGATAAGCGATGGGTAACACCGGCGTCATCGACCATTTCCTCGAGGTCTTCACTCGCTACATCGACGGCGGCTTCGGTCTACTCGGCGGAGAGGTCGCCTTTATCGCGACCACGCTGATCGTCATCGACGTGACGCTGGCGGCGTTGTTCTGGTCGTGGGGTGCCGACGACGACATCATAGCGCGCCTGGTGAAGAAGACGCTTTTCGTCGGGGTGTTCGCCTACATCATCGGCAACTGGAACAACCTCGCGCGCATCGTCTTCGAAAGCTTCGCCGGTCTCGGCTTAAAAGCGAGCGGCACCAGCTTCACGACGGCCGATTTGCTCCGCCCGGGCAAGGTTGCGCAAACCGGGCTCGATGCCGGGAGGCCGCTGCTCGATTCGATCTCGGGCCTGATGGGGTACTGGTCCTTTTTCGAGAACTTTATCCAGATCGCCTGCATGTTCCTCGCGTGGGCCCTGGTGCTGCTCGCGTTCTTCATTCTCGCCGTCCAGCTTTTCGTCACGCTGATCGAGTTCAAGCTGACGACGCTTGCCGGCTTCGTGCTGATCCCGTTCGGTCTCTTCGGCAAGTCGGCCTTCATGGCCGAGCGGGTGCTCGGCAACGTCATCTCGTCCGGCATTAAAGTCCTCGTCTTGGCCGTGATCATCGGCATCGGCTCGACGCTGTTCTCGGAATTCACCAGCGGCTTTGGCGGCGCGACGCCGTCGATCGACGACGCCATGGCGATCGTGCTTGCCGCGCTCTCGCTCCTCGGGCTTGGGATCTTCGGTCCGGGCATCGCGAACGGTCTTGTGGCTGGCGGCCCGCAGCTCGGCGCCGGCGCGGCAGTCGGGACCGGTCTCGCCGCCGGCGGAATGGTCGCCGCGGGCGCGGCCACCGTGGGGGCGGTCGCATCGGGCGGCGCCGCACTCGCTGGCGGCGCGGCTGCAGCCGCGCGTGGCGGTGCGGCTCTCGCGGGCGGCGCATCAACCGCCTACAGCCTCGGAGCGGCCGGCCAAAGCGGCGCTTCAGGGGTCATGGGTGGTCTTGGGGGCGTGGCGCGCGCCGCAGGCTCCGCCGCCACATCGCCGCTTCGCCGCGCTGCCGAACGGTCCGCCGAAAGCATGCGATCCGGTTTCGCCGGCGGCGCGCGCGCAGTGTTCGAAGCAACTGGCGGTTCCTCGACCGGCGGTACCGTCGAAGCGGCCCCCAATGACGCAGCATCGGCCGCCGCCGGCGACCAGCCTCCTGCTTGGGCTCGTCGCATGAAGCGCTCCCAGCAGATGAGTCACGCGGTGATGACGACGGTGCATGCCGTGCGCAGCGGCGACAGCCATGGCGGCGGCTCCTCCATCAATCTCTCCGAAGGTGACCGCTGATGTTCCGACGACCCTCTACGCACTACGGAAAAGCTCCCGAGCCCGAGACGCCCTACCAGCGAGCGGCGCAGGTGTGGGACGACCGCATCGGCTCGGCGCGCGTCCAGGCGCGCAACTGGCGCTATATGGCGTTCGGGTCGCTATTCTTGTCGGCGGGTTTCGCGGCTGCGCTCGTCTGGCAGTCGGCGCATGGGACCGTCGTCCCGTGGGTTGTTCAGACCGACCGCCTCGGCCAGGCGCAGGCGATCGCGCCAGCGGTTGCGGACTATCAACCGACTGATCCGCAGATCGCCTTCCACCTCGCGCGCTTCATCGAGCAGGTCCGCTCGATCCCGGCGGACGCCATCATTGTCCGGCAGAACTGGCTGCGCGCCTACGACTTCACGACCGACCGCGGCGCCGCCGCGCTTAACGACTACGCGCGCGCCAACGACCCGTTCGCCAAGGTCGGGCGGCAGCAGGTCGCCGTCGATGTGTCGAGCGTGATCCGCGCCTCGCCCGACTCCTTCCGCATCGCCTGGACCGAGCGCCGCTACGAGAACGGCCAGCTCGCCGAAAGCAGCCGATGGACGGCGATCCTCACCATCGTCGTCCAGGTTCCGCGCAACGCCGACCGGCTCCGCGCCAATCCGCTGGGGATCTATGTCAACGCAATTTCTTGGTCACGGGAGCTGGGGCAATGACTCTGCCGATTTTCCGTAAAGCCGGAGAACCGGCTTTCCGTATTCACACATTGGCGGCATTGCTGATGTCCGCAACGGCGCTCGCGGGTTGCGCAACGACGCAGAGGCCGCCGGAGATCAGCTACGACGATGCGCCTGCTGCCGTGCAGACCGTCGATCCGCCGGCGCCGGTTCAGGTGGTCGAGCTGCCGCGACCGCTGCCGCTTCCCGGCCAAATGAAGGCCGTCGATACCTCCCGCCGACCGCCCGAGCCGGCCGATCCGACGGCCCGGGTGAACCAGGCGAACGCGGCGGCGCGCATCCAGCCCGTGCGCGACGGCTTCATCAATTCGATGCAGGTCTATCCCTTCACCGAAGGCGCGCTCTATCAAGTTTACACTGCCGTCGGGCAGATCACCGACATCGCGCTCCAGCCCGGCGAACAGCTCGTCGGCTCCGGGCCCGTGGCGGCCGGCGACACCGTGCGATGGATCATCGGCGATACGCAGAGCGGGTCGGGGGCCACCTTGCAAGTGCATATCCTCGTGAAGCCCACGCGACCCGAGCTGATGACGAACCTCGTCATAAATACCAATTTGCGCACTTATCACCTGGAGCTGCGCTCGACCGAGCGGACCTACATGGCGTCTGTCTCATGGCAATACCCGCAGGACCAGCTCATAGCGCTGCGTCGCCAGAACGCCCAGGCACAAGCCTCCCAGCCGGTAGCGAGTGGGATCGACGTCTCGCGCATCAATTTCCGCTACGAGGTGACGGGCGACCGCGCGCCTTGGCGGCCGCTGCGCGCCTATGATGACGGCCGGCAGGTCTTCATCGAATTTCCCCGCGGCATCGGCCAGGGCGAGATGCCGCCGCTATTCGTGGTCGGCCCCGAGGGCAACACCTCGGAGCTGGTGAACTACCGCGTCCGGAGCAACTACATGATCGTCGACCGGCTATTCGCGGCCGCCGAGCTACGCTTCGGGTCTGGCGACAACCAGAAGCGCGTCCGGATCACCCGCACGGACGGGAGGCCCGCGTCATGACTGATGACCGGAACGAGGAAGAGGAGCCAGGTGCGCCGCTCACCGGATCGACGCCAGATGCCGCAGCGCCGATGCGTCTTCGCGCCGAGGCTCCCCGAGTCACCCGCCTGTCGCGCAAGGTGCTCGTCGGCCTCGGACTGGTTGCGAGCCTTGGTCTTGGTGGCGCTCTCGTCTACGCCCTGCAAACGCGCGGTGGGGCGAAGCCGGCGGAAGAACTCTATTCGACCGACAACCGCTCGACCGCCGATGGGCTCCAGGGTTTGCCGCGTGATTACACTGTCGTGCCGCAGCTCGGCCCGCCGCTGCCGGGCGACCTCGGACGTCCGATCGTTAACGCCCAGAACCGCGGTCAGCCGGTGCCAGCCCCAGGTGTCGCGCAGCCGCAGCCCGGAATCAGCGCCGAGGAGCAGCGGCGCCTGCAAGAGATCGAGTCCGCGCGCACTAGTCGCCTGTTTTCGGCATCGGAAGCCCGCATCCTGGCGCCCGCCGCCGTCGCCGCGCCAGCGGACGCGCCGACGCCGAACCTGACCAATCTCGGCCTTGCCCCTCAACCCTCGACACCTACCGCCCAGGAGCGCCAGCAGGCCTTCCTCAACGCACCGGTCGACCGCCGCACCGTAGCTGGCGATCGTGTTGCGGCTCCCGCCTCCCCAAACGTCCTGCAGGCCGGCGCGGTGATTTCGGCGGCGCTGATCACCGGCATACGCTCGGACCTGCCAGGTCAGATCACGGCGCAGGTCACGGAGAACATCTACGACAGTCCGACGGGCCAGATCCTCCTTGTCCCGCAAGGGACACGCGTTATCGGCCAGTACGATAACAACGTCCAATTCGGTCAGAGCCGGGTGCTGTTGGTGTGGAACCGACTGATTTTTCCTAACGGCCGAAGCATCGTGCTTGAGCGTCAGCCCGGTGCGGACGCCGAGGGATATGCAGGACTTCAGGACGGCGTGGATTATCACTGGTGGGATCTTGCGAAGGCGGCTGGGCTTTCGACGCTGCTGAGCGTCGGCGCCGAGCTTGCCACCAATGACGATGACCGGTTGATCGCGGCGATCCGCAATGGTGGCCAGGATACGATCAACGATGCTGGTCAGCAGATCATCCGGCGCCAACTCAACGTCGCGCCGACGCTGACGATCCGGCCCGGCTTTCCGGTGCGGGTCATTGTCACCCGGGATCTCGTGCTCGAGCCATACGGAGCCAACCGATGAGCAAATTGAAGCTGGGGGCGATCGCCGAGGACAAGCCTGTCCGTCTCGCGCTGGATTTGCCGGCTCAGGTGCACCGAGACCTTATCGCTTACGCCGCGCTTCTCGCGGAGGAGACGGGCACACCCGCAGTGGATCCGAGCAAACTAATCGCGCCGATGCTTCAGCGCTTCATTGCCTCTGACCGGGGGTTTGCAAAGGCTCGCCGCGCACGGAAAGCTAATACAAACCGCGACTAGCCGTCGCTTGCGCAGCCCAAGCCCCCCTGCACATCGTGCGCGGAGCGCAAACCACGTTGCGCCGGCCACACCGGCTACGAGCCATTCTGTCGGGCCTGAGGCGCGCTAACTATACTTCCGAATCGCAATTCGAACACAGCGTTAAGGCGCGCCAAACATGAAGAAGTTCGACGCCTCGCGAGCGGCAGAATACGAAAGTCAAAGCCGGATAGCTCTGGCTGGATATGAGGCTTGTCATGAGCTGGCCGCTTGCATGTTGGCTGCGGCACTTGGGACAGGTGGGAATCGTCGGATTCTGGTGGTCGGTATAGGCGGGACCGCTCAAGAGGTGATCGCGCTCTCCAAGATCGAACCCGGCTGGCGATTCACTGGTGTGGACCCCTCACAGCCCATGCTTACGCTCGCCGCCGAGCGGTTGGCAGCGCTCGGACTTAGCGACAGGGTTGTGCTGCATCTGGGGACTCTGGACGATCTCGCCGCCGAAGACGAGTTTGACGCCGCCATGATGCTCGGAGTGCTTCATCACCTGCCGGGCGATCACGCAAAGAGCGCAATACTGGGAGCCATCGCGGCTCGCATTGGCCCAGGCGCGCCCTTCATTCTCGCCGGAAACCGCTATTCGTACACCAGCAAGCCCCTCCTTCTCGCCGCATGGGGCGAGCGATGGCGAATGCACGGCGCCACCAGCGAGGAAGTGAAGGCAAAGCTCGGCAAGATTTTACAAGGCGCCGATCCACCTCGCTCGGCAGAGGCAGTGATCGAGCTTCTTGACCAAGCCGGCTTCGAGCGCCCGGAGAGCTTTTTCTCAAGCCTGTTCTGGAGCGCGTGGATTGCCTGGCGGAAGCGTGTTTAGACGCCGAGTCATGCCAAATTCGGATGTATCGCGTTCGACTTGCGGCTCGCCTCGTCGACGGTAGCGCGGGCAATCGCACACCGATTGCCTCCTAGGTACCATCCCACGCGCATTTCATTGCACGACACGCTTCCCGCTTTGCGCGCCGCGCGTCTATCCGAGCCATGAGCAATTCGTCAGTGTTCAACCAGCACGTTGGCAACCGAACGGTTGAATACAATGACGGACGAACGGCTTAACAATATCTTCTTCGCGCTTTCCGCGAGCACGCGGCGGGACGTCCTGACCCGTCTTGCCGATCGCGATGCCACAGTCAACGAACTCGCCGCCCCTTACGATATCAGCGTGGCAGCGGTCTCTAAGCACCTGAAGGTTCTCGAGAACGCCGGTCTCATATCGCGACGCAGGGACGCGCAGTTCCGTCCGTGCCGACTCGATGCAGCGCCTCTCCAGGCCGCAGACGATTGGCTGGCCCACTATCGTCATTTCTGGGACCGCAGCCTGGGTCGGCTCAGCGAATATTTGCAGACAATCCAGACGCCATCGAACGACTGAGACACTCAATTATCACCGTTACAGAAAGGGCCCCGAAATGACCATGCAGACTGACCAGAACCCTGAAGCAATTCCGGCTAACACCCGGAGCGATGTCTCCGATCTCCTAGCTGATTGTCGCCTTTTCTGGGAACGCCGGTTTGACCGGCTTAGCGCCTATCTGCGGACCTCACAGACGACACCTGGCCAATAACGAGCGACTTCTTCGCCGCTGCTCCAACATCTAACGAAAGGCATCCAATGACGACGCAGATTGACCAGAATTCCACTGAGAAGCCCGTGATCACGATGAGCCGCGTCTTCGATGCGCCACGTGACGTGGTTTGGAAGGCATGGACGGATCCAAATCATGTGACCCAGTGGTGGGGCGGAGAAGGATTCACTAGCCCTGTCTGCGAGATGGACGTCCGCGTCGGAGGCGCTTGGCATCACATCATGCAGTTCCCCGACGGCACCAAGATTACGATGGACTTCGTCTACACCGAGGTCGATCCGCCAAACCGCCTGTCCTGGCGCAACGCCGTAACGCAGCCGAACGGCCCGCCGTCGCTGCTTCAAACTCTGTCGTTCGAGGACCTCGGCGATGGACGAACCAAGTGGGACTTGGTCGCGTTGGCCGAGTCATTCGAACAGCGAGATATCGCAGCTGGCATGGGTTTCGCCGGCATGGTGACGCAAGGCCTTGATCGCCTGGCAAAACATCTGGCGCGCGGGTGAACGAGTCCAATTGTTCGGTCGCTAGCCCAGCATCGCATCAAAGGGGGAAATCGATGGACACCGGTATCGACGGTCTCATCAGTCCGGGGACACAGCGCGTAATCGGGTGGACCCTCACCGTCCTAATCAGTGCCCTGCTGGGATTCTCTTCCGTGATTAAGCTCGTGGGTGTGCCCGAGGTTCGACAGACCTTGTCGGGCCTCGGCTGGCCGGCTCACCTTGACTTCACAGTGGGGGTGCTCGAGCTGATCTTTCTCGCGCTCTTCCTGATTCCCCGCACCGCGGTCTTCGGCGCGGTGCTGGAAACGGCGCTGCTGGGCGCGACCGTCGCCTTGAAGCTGCGCGTGGGTGATCCAATGATCACCCACGTGCTCTTCGGCGTTTACATGGGATTTTTCGTTTGGGGCGCGCTGTACTTCCGGGACCCCCGAGTTCGTCAACTGATGCCATGGCGGGTCCTACCTAGCTAAGCACTATGTGTTCCGACCCGGAAACACCGTTGGGCGGCCGTTCGAGCACGGTCGTCCGGTGGCGTATCCGCCCCTCCTCTTTTCCATGTCCCACGAAGGCGAGTTCTTCAATGAAGAGGCGGCGCTGGCCTGTCCTGGGACGAGTACCGCGACGGGAGATTCAAATTGATCATTGCTCAGATGACCGACCTTCACGTGGCGCCGACGGCCGCGCCATTGTTCGGGCGCGTGGACACTCGCGCGCACTTCCGAAGAGCGATCGAGCACGTACGCGCGATTTCGCCGTCGCCTGACCTGCTCGTGTTGACAGGCGACCTCGCGGCTACCGGCTCGATTGAAGAATATCGCTTTGTTCGCGAAGCGCTGGATGAGCTTGCGATCCCGTCGTTCATCATCCCGGGAAACCACGACAAGCGAGAGGCGCTACGAGAGGTATTTCAACATCATCAATACCTCCCACGATCGGGGTATGTTCAATACGTCGTGCCGAACTTACCCGTGCAGCTGATTGGTCTCGACACCCTCGTGGAGGGTCATGGCCATGGCGAGCTGTGCGCCGAGCGTCTGGATTGGCTCGACGCTCGGCTAGCGCAAGCTGACAAGCCGGTCATCTTGTTCATGCACCATCCCCCTGCCCCGACTGGCCTCCACGCCATTGATGAAATGGGATTGCGCGTCGGTGCCGAGCGACTTGCGGAAATTGTGCGGCACCATGGAAATGTTGAACGGGTCCTCTGCGGCCATATTCATCGTCCCATCTCCTTTGGTTGGGCAGGAACCACGGTCTACGTCGCGCCGAGCGTCGCACATCAAGCGACGCTTGATCTTACGCCGGATGCGACGCTTACGTTTTCAATGGATCCTCCCGCACTTGGGCTGCATTATTGGCTGCCGACGACCGGACTGGTCTCACACCTAAGCTTTATCGGACCGTTTAGCGGTCCCCATCCGTTCGATTGACGCTCTCGTGCGCTGCTGAGCCGTTGCCGGCGCACGCCGGCGCGGCGTGGTCGAGTCATTCGGATGATATGAGTGCCCGCAACTACGCCGGCTTGGCCCGTGGGGTGTGTTGAGAATACCAAGCCCGCCAGCGACGGCCGTCGTGGTAGAACACATCGACAGAGAGTTCGGCCTCGCCTCGGTGACGCACGATCGCGGCGCGCCCGATCATCTGAATTGTCGAAGTCGGAGGGAACGGTCCGACCGTCGCCCCGGGATGACGCTGTGGGTACGTTCGAGTTGACTCAAGTACCTCTGATCTCGGTCGGGGCACACCCGAAGCGTTCACTGACACGTAATCGGGGTCGAGCAGCGCGTCGATCGCGCTCGTGTCGCCGCTCACGGTTGCTTTGATCCACACTTCCTCTGCGTGACGCACGCCTTCTACGGTCGCCGGCTCGATCACAGAGTCCGGCACGGCACCGGCCATGGTGGCGGCCAGGATCACGGCCATAACGGACATCTCATTTCTCCTGATGTTTGCGCGTTCGCCGGCCGGTGCCGTACGATCTCAGCTCGGTGAAAAGCGACTTTCGCTCGGTGCGATCAGCTCTCCCGCCGGACCGCCTCGGAAACACGCCGCCAAGGGGTCGGACTCATATGCATCCCAATTATGGTCTCTACCGAGATCCCGGCGTCCCTGACAGCCTGGTCAATCTCCAGGAGGGATTCAGGGAACAGCATTTCACCAGCGGGACCGAGAGGCTGCACCATCTCGGCGGTGTGAAGCATTCGGGTGGACGGGATGTAGGTCATCAGCATCTGGCCGGTGCCCCGGCGGATGGGATAGACCACAAGTTGGTTGTCGCCCTCACCAATCACGGTGCGTCCCACCACTAAGTGAAGTTTCAACGTGACCCCTTGTCGAGCCAGACTGTCGGGATCCAATCGGTGCGGCGCGGTGAGCACATTTCTCACCAGGGCGCCGTTACGGTCCAGCAGGTAGATAGGAATGCCGCGTGCGGCATACTCCCGCAAACCGGCGAAGTGCCAGCCAAAGCTTGTTGTCGTGATCACTGCCTTTATCGGCAAGCCCGGAAATCGCCGCAAGGCCTCGGCGATCACCTTCGCGGAATAGCCATTGGAGATTGGTGCGTCGATCACAACGACGCCGTCTGACTGCCGCACCAGCGTCACGTACCATCCCCCAGGAATCTGGACGACACCCGGCGAGATCTCCGCAATCGGTCGATCTGGGCGGCCGAGCGGCAAGTCGTCAGTGTCGCGCCGGCCGGGAAAGTCTAGTTCGGCGCGCGCCGCCTCGGACGGCGAGAACTTCGCTGCATCAAGCGGCGGATCCACTTGGAGAGCTGTAATCATCGTCGTGCGTAGCGGGACGCCGTTGCGCGACATATCCCATTGGAAAGGATAGCGCAGACCCGAGACCAGGTTCCAGTTCGAGAACTCCGTACGATCCATGAGGTCGCCTCGGGGGCGCCACGCGATGTCGCCTCGCAGCGCCATTTCCGACTCGACAGCGATCGGCAGGTTCGTCTCGTCGCTCAGAAACAACCTGACACGCACCTCACCGCGCACAAAGCTAACGACGTGAACCGAGACACCCCGGACGCTCACCACGTCCTCAAGGTGAAGGTCAGGTGCGGCCAAAGCGGCCTTCAACGCGCGGATCGGATTCGAAAGGTCCCAATTTGGCGGAGCCGCTGAGCCATGCGGTGGCTGCTGCCGACCATCGTAAACCACCACGCTCTGAACTAGCTCGCCCACGTTCAAGGCTGACGCTTCGACAACAGATCCCGTCGCGGTGGTGGTGCGCATTTCGGTAAGACTCGCGCCAAGAACGAGGTCATCACTCACCGTGCCTTCACCGAGGTCGAGGAGATGCGGCGGCTCCGGATGATCGCTGTCCATAAGATGTGCATTGACGAGTTTGACTTCGGCCCTAAGCGACCGCACCTGGCGCGCATCTCGCACGACGCCCATCGCAGCCAGCGCGCGTTCCGTGATCGTGTGCGCGTTTTCCCTCCCGTCCCCCGGCGCACCGAGTAGAGCCAGTGCGAGCGCAAAACTGATGATCCTCACTTGTCACTCTCCCGGAGCGCCGCCCGCAGCACGCACCGATGCGGCCTACCGGCTATGCCGCGATTGCGACCGGTTTCTATCTCGGCTCGAATTGCTCCTTCCGCCACACCGCGGCCGCGATCAAGAAAAATGGGACGTGCGCGTGGCGCGCCGCACCCTGCGCCGGCTGCAATAGGATTTGGGGCTGAGGACCGCCGTCAGCTCTCTCTGCTGACCTCGGCTTGCGTTGACGGCGCCGGTTTTCGAAGAGCGTGGGATCCACACCCATTCGGCGCTGATGCCGCAGAGGGGAAAGCTGGAAGTTCTCGCTCATCCGCCGGCGCACGGCGACCGGGCTGTTGAAGCCCCTTCGAGCGCTTCGACATTATTTTTGCGAGGCTGAGCATGCGCCGAAGAGCCGGATTGTCATTTCGAGGGGACCAAAACGCGCAGAATGGCAAGACCTCGCCCGCGAGCGGCTTGTAAACGACGCCGGGAAATGTGGTCCCGACTGTTGCCTCGCTCGTCAACGTTAGTCCCCCGCCGATTGCCACCAAATTCATAAGATTATCTCTACTTACACCGTGGCGTTCGACGCTCGGGTGATGGCCGAGCGCCGCCAGATGCTTCACCAGGTAGTCATGTATTTCGGGACCTGGGTCAGTCTCGCTGACAAGGAAGCGCTCATCGCGAAGATGCTCCCAAGATACCACCGCGAGGTTGGAGAAGGGATGCTCGCTTCGCATCGCGACAAGAACGCGCTCGTCCCAAAGATGGAGCCTGTCACAACCCTCGACCTCCTGCTCACCGGTTAGGAAAGCGATGTCGGTCTGGTGCTGTCTGACCGCGGCGAGATGGCCGCTCGGGCCGCCTTCAATCACGTCAGTCCGCACGTCAGGATGCCTAACCAGATATTCTCGCAACAGAGCCGCCAGGAAGCCCGAAGCCAGGGACGAGAATATGCCAACTCGCACCGCGCCGGTCTCTCCGCGGCCGATTGCCCCGACTTCGACCACAGCATGCGCTACTTCGCGGACCGCGCGCCGCGCGTGGCCGAGGAAACACTGCCCGGCGTGCGTGAGGTGCACGCCACTCGCGCGTCGGATGAAGAGTGCCGCGCCTAACTCATCCTCCAAATCACGAATGCGCCGGCTGAGTGTCGACTCTTCAACCGAAAGGGTTCGCGCCGCCCGACGGAAGCTACCGTGATCAGCAGCGGCGATCGCATATCTCAGGTGGCGCAACTCGACCGTCACGAGGCCTCTCGAGTGAGAGACCTCGTCCGAGCTTGGTCACGAAGGAATGCTACGAACCTTCCAACTACCGCCTCCTCACTGTCGGGTGTCCAAGTGAGGTCAACGTCGACCCATGCGTTGCTTTCGGTCACCGGTTTCACAACCAGGCCGGGACAGGAGAAGTCGGCCCGGCTTTCCGCGATTAGCGTCACGCCGAAACCTGCGGAGACTAGCGCTAGCAAGCCAGGTCTGCTGACAGGGTGCGACTGCAGTGTAATCCCGGGGCCTAATAGCGAAACGACGAATTCGCCTGTAAGCGGATCGGCCCCGATTTCGTGGACGAGCACGACCTCGTCGCGGAGTTCGCGCCAACAGATCGAATTATTCGTCGCAAGCCTATGTCGCGATGGCAAGACGGTGACGATGGGATCCCGGTAGATCGGGACAGAGACTGCCCTCGGCCACAAAAGGTGGCGCGGCACGAGGGCGGCATCAAGCCAGCGTTCCTGTAGCGCCGGCGCGATCTCCTGCTCATGCATTTCATGGAGCACCAGGCGGACCATTGGATAAGCAAGCCGCCAGTCCCGAAGCAGCTCGCAAATGAAATGCCCGGTGGGAGGCACTTTCACGCCGAGCCTGATTTCGCCGACGTCGCCATTGGCATTGCATTGCGCCGCTCGCTTGATCGCATGAAAGTCTCCGAGAGCGCGGCGGACATGAACCATAATGGCCCTACCGCCGGCAGTCAGCCGAACACCGAAGCGTCCTCTTTCGAATATCGTGAGTCCGAGTTCATCCTCGACCCGGGTCACACCGCGGCTAACCGTCGAAGCGTAAATCCCGAGACGCTTGGCGGCCTCACCGAAGTTGCCGGCGTCCACCGTTGCAGCCACGTATTGTAGGTCGATCAGTTCCATTAAGCGGCAGACGCACTTACGCCGCCGCTTGGCGGTAGGTTAAGAGCGCCACTCCCATCGGAAATGTCTGCGTCTCAACCAGCTCAAGTGCCGTCTTTCGCTCGGCCTCAGGAAATAGGCGCCCGCCGATACCGATCGTCACCGGCATCACCATGAGGCGATATTCGTCGATCAATTTCGCCGCCCCGAGCGCATGCGAGAGGAGGCGGCTTCCGGCTACGAGGATTGGGCCCCCATCGCCTTGCTTCAAGCTTGTGATCTCACTCGCCAAGTCTCCCTTGATCACCTGAGTGTTGTTCCATTGCGGCTTATCCATCGTCCGCGACGCGACGAGCTTTGGCATGGCGTTCATCTTGTCCGCGAACGGACCTGATCTCGAAGGCCATGCGTCGGAAAAGGTGTCGTAGGTCACGCGGCCGAGCAGCAAGGTCTCGGCCTCCTCGACCTCATTGAACTTGTATGCGAATTGTTCCGGGCTTTGATACGCGGCAACCCATCCGCTCCAAGCCCGATCCGGCTCTGGCGACGGCGATTCCATGACGCCGTCCAAGGTTACAAACGCCGAGAATATGAGCTTCCTCACCACTAACTCCTATGACACTGAATTCTTCCAGACCGTGACGCGCGGCGCTTCGTTTCCAAGGATGGCCGGCGACGGACGGCCAACCCGCATCCGCCTCTTAGTGCCCCGCCTGCGTCTTGATATGCTCGATCAACTGCTCGAGCGCGGTGCTCCATCCGTTGTGGAAGCCCAATTCCTCGTGACGCCTACGGCTCGTCTCGTCCTTATGGAGCGCTGTTGCGATGTACCGTGTGCTGGGGCCCCTGGCCTCGAGCTCGATCACGACGGTCATTCCAAATCGAGCGCCCTCCGCCGGGCGCCATCCCGGTAGCAAGGCATCGGTCCAGACGATGCGCTCGCCGGGGACAACATCGAGATAGCAGCCGACGTTGTCGACCTCTGCGCCCCCTTCTGGCGCCTGCATAACCGTTCGGAAGATTCCGCCAGGCCGAAGATCGATCTCGCAGTGAACGGTCCGCCAGGGCCGCGGCGTGTACCACGCCTTTAAATGTTCCGGCTTGGTCCAAGCCTCCCAAACCAAATCGCGCGGTACCTCAACGACCCTGTCCAGGACGAGATCGAGTTGAGGATTTGGCTTCTGCAACACAGGTTTACTCATACGCGAGGGCCCTTCTGGTTCGTGACGTTCGCGCGCGCTCGCCGCCGCTCAACCGCGTCGCGAGAGCTGCTTCGCAACCGGCTCGTCGAAGCCGGCAAGGACCGGTGGTCCGCGAAGCTCATGCGGTGTCCTTTCGGTCATTCTTCAGCTGGATCAGGTAGTCATCCAGTTGATCAAGCCGCCGCTCCCAGAGTTCGCGCTGTTGGCTCAGCCAGTCCTCTGCCATGCGCAGGCGCTTCGGGGCTAAACGGTACACACGAACGCGGCCCGACTTTTTCGAGCTGACCAGGCCACATCGCTCAAGCACACCGAGATGCTCCACGAACGATGGCAGCGCCATGCCGAACGGAGCGGCCAACTCGCTGACGCTGGCGGGGCTTCGACTCAGGCGTTCAAGCACACGCCTCCTCGTGGGATCGGCAAGTGCTCGGAAGACCGTATCAATCGGTTCAAGGGCGGCGGCAACAGCCATCAAGCGGACTCTCAATGGTTCGATCCTGGGAGCCTAGCCGCTCCCTACGTTTAGGGCAATCCCTAAGTTTTGATCTGCACTACTCCGCCTTTTCCGCCATTTTATTGGCGCACGCTTCGGCGTTGCCCTAAGCTATCATCATCCGAAGCGGCCCCGGACACTGCGGCCTGGCCCCTGGAAAGCAATTTGCGGAGAGTGCCTTGACATCGGAGGCGATCATTTCGTCGAACATTCACGATCGCGCCGTCAGACGCGTGTTGATCACCGGATGCTCGGGTGTTGGCAAATCCTCCGTTACCCGGGAGCTTGCGCGTAGAGGATATGCGGCCTTCGATCTGGACACTCCCGAATGGTCGCACTGGGTCGATGCTGATCCGTCGGACCACTATACCCCTTCCAAGGGGAGAGACTGGGTGTGGCGCGAGGATCGCGTGGCAGCGCTACTCTCGGGGTGGACTGGTGGCATCCTCTTTGTCAGTGGGTGCGCCGAGAATATGGGCCGGCTTCTCCCATCGCTCGATTTGGTGATGCTTCTCTCGGCCCCACTCCAGACGATCATGAATCGGCTCGAATGCCGATCGAGTGGCAGTTATGGTCATTCCGCCGAAGAGCGCACGAAGATCGCTCACCTAATCGGGACGGTGGAACCGCTACTTCGGCGATCTGCTGACTACGAAATTCAGACTTCGAGATCGGTCCGCGAGACTGCTGACGAGGTGCTCCGCCTAACCTTGGCCGACGGGCGTGAATCACTCATCACCGAACTGTAGTGCAGTGACGCGCGCGCGACTCCTGCGCGGCTGCCGCCCAAATCGCATAGACCGTCCGACATTGCGCCTCACGCATCCCTTGGTGTCGTTCGCGCAGGTTTGAACGGACCGATTGCTCCTTACCTGGAGTCTCAGAGAAAGTCAGGTTCTCCCGAAGTAGAGGACGCAAAGGCCCCTTTTTGGCGGCTCCTGACAATCCTCCCTGAAATCGGAGCAGCGAAGGAGGTAAGAACAATGGTCGAGCAGAAACTTCGCGGGACAGTGGCTCTGGTTACGGGAGCTTCCTCCGGCATAGGCGAAGCTACCGCGCTCGCACTGGCCTCCGAAGGGGCCAGGGTGGGGATTTGCGCGCGCCGGCTCGATCGCCTCGATGACTTGGCGGCTCGCATTCGTCATAACGGGGGCGAAGCGCTGCCAGTGCAAACTGACGTCACCTCGGAAATGGCGATGTCAGACGCGGTTGCCCGCATCACGGGCGAATTTGGGCGATTGGATATGTTGCTCGCCATCGCCGGGATCGGCGTAGCAGCCCCATTCCACAATACATCGACGAACGAGTATCGTCAGATGTTCGACGTGAACGTTCTCGGCCTTCTCTACTCAATCCATGCCGCGCTGCCTTTCATGAAGGCTCAGCACGACGGTCACATCGTCATCTTATCTTCCGGTACAGGCCGCTACATCCACCCTTCCACCGTGTATTCCGCGTCGAAGCACGCCGTCAGCGCGCTTGCAGAATCGCTGCGGCGCGAGGTGAGTAAGGACGGGATCCGAGTCACCTGCGTCGAGCCTGGCGCCGTGAGCACGGAATTCATCGCACAAATGCGAACTGATGTCCGTGATGCGGTCAATACGCGCCTGGCCGGGATGGAAATGCTCAAAGCTGAGGATGTAGCCGCTGCGATACTCTATGCAGTGTCCCAGCCGAAGCGTGTCAACGTGAACATTCTAACTTTGTACCCGACTGAGCAAGCGTCATAAGCGAAGCGTCTTACCGCACAAAACATCCGGACGATGCGTACGAAGTTACATTCTGTATTCAGGCACGTGTAGGCGATATCGCGCCGAAGTTTACCACAGTCGCCGGAGCAACAATGGCGATTCATTCCGCGCCGCGCCCGACTCTAGGAGTTGCCCTTCGTCGCTGGAGAATAATCCACGGCGTCAAGCAGGCCCACGCAGCAGAGATATTCGGTGTAACTCAGTCGACAATCTCACGTTGGGAAGCAGGGCTACAAGAGATGGAGCCCCCTGAAAGGGCGAAAGTAGAATCCCTGGTCTCAGCCAAGATCGCGTCCAGCGCGGATAAAGTGCTCGCCACTCTCGTGTCGGAGAGTGACCGCAACCTTCACCTTATCTGCGACATCACGCACAAGCTTTTGGCGGTATCACCTAAGCGCGCGCTTGAATTCGGAACGCCGTATCCTGAGTTACTTGGAAAGTCGCTCTGGCGCTTTGCGACAGAAGAGATCCGTGCGCAGGAGAGCTCGCTCCCCCAGTGTGGATGGTATGATAGCAATTCGCCCCTGCCAGTAGAGTTCGAAACGGGACCGAATAGCTCTCCGGTCGTCCCGATCTGGCGAAGCCGCTGTAGATGGACGCGTCTGATGCTTTCGGATGGTACGCCAGCACGCCTTGTAGAAACTGTATTCACGGTAGCGTGCGAACCCACCTAGGTAACTCACTGAGCGAGCTGAGCTGAACAAAGCGCGGATGGTTCTCGGGCACCACAGCCCTTTCGTGAAACCACACGATCTCGTGGGGAACGTGGGCCGCCCACGCTCCTGCCTCGAGTGCGGGAATGATGTCGGAACGAACGGAATCTCCAGCCACGACGCACCGGTTGGGCGCAACGCCGTGGCGCCTACAGATGGCTTTGAAGATGTCGGCAGACTTATCGCTTACAATCTCCACGGCAACAAAGTGATCGCCAAGTCCCGACGCCGCGAACTTGGCCTCCTGGTGCCTCAGGTCGCCCTTGGTAACCAGGACGAGTTCTCCGAGGTCGGCGAGCTCCTCAATCGCGCCTTCAACGCCAGGAAGGAGTTCGACACGATGCAGAAGGAGTTCACGTCCAGCTTCCAGAATCGCTCCAAGCAGGACGGAAGAAACCGCTGGTGAGCACAACTCGTGCGCGGTCTCGATCATCGAAAGCGTAAAGCTCTTTGCTCCATAACCGTATATCGCCAGGTTTCGCTGACTCACGGTCTCGAGGCGGGCACGAGCGAGCTGCTCGCTCGCGAAGGGCGCCATTACCGAAAAGAACACTTTCTCCGCGACGTCGAAGTGCCGCATGTTGTGCCAAAGCGTGTCGTCGGCGTCCAAACAGATGAGACGATTGTGCATACATCAATCGTAGCGATCCCGGTCGACCGTGCGACGCATAAAATATGCGTTGGCCGCCCTGTTGCCTCGCAGCGGACCCCGCCGATTTGCACGCCAGAATGCGATATCGCCGCACAGGGTCGCGCAAGGGCTTCCACTGGCGAAGCCTATCGGCCTCTATCGGGTCAGGCACTTGATGGAGGACACAATGACAAACGCCGATCAACCTACTCTCCGAAGAACAATCCGCCGGCAACAACTGCGTGAAATGGTGCCGCTGGCCGACAGCACCATCTACGAGATGGAACAGCGCGGCGAATTTCCGCGGCGCTTCGCCCTGTCGCCCAGATGCATCGTTTGGGACCTAGCCGAGGTCGACGCATGGCTCATGGCACGTCGGGCCGCACCAATCCGCCGTGCCCAACACCCCGACGTCGCGAAGCGAAAAACGCGGCCGATCAAAGGGGGGAGTCAAGCTCAAACCGAGGCATAGCTGGCGGCCGATTGGTGGTGACTTTGAGGACTCGACCAATACTGGAATAGCTTGCAGCGGAAAATCTGATTAGCGACAGCAAAGGTAATCTGATGGCTGCACATCGTCGACGTTGGCTTAATTGGGGTCTCGTCCCTGGCCCGGTTGACTTCTACGAGCCATTCTACAGTACCCAGTTGCACGACGACATCGCTCAGTACGATCCGGCCTACGTTGCCGAGATAACCTTGCGGATCCCCCAAGTGCAACTCACCCACGCAGCCACGCCGGGGTGGTGGGAATGGAGGGCACGATGGACGGACAAGGGTGGAGCGCACATCACGCTGGGGATGACGCTATTCGACGTCGATCCGGCACCTTTCGGCGGGTTTAACTTGGACGCCGACTGTAGCGCCTCTGAACTGCTCCACGTCTGGAGTGCGCTTAGGGCCAGCTTGCCGCGGCTTTGGCTCCATTCCCCTGACTGTCGTATTTACAGGCCGGAATCGTTTCATGCGGAGCATGTCGCTTGACCGCTTAAAGTGCGGGATCAAGCTCCATCAACGGCATAGCCGGTGGCAAGAGAACGGGCGTGTGCTTACGGCCTTCAACCCACGCATCCACGATGTCGGACCACTCCTGCATCATGTGGCGACGTTGGGCCTCGTACTCTGCCTTGTTGTATACACCGCGCGACGAACGGCCATCTTCATGTGCCAAGCACTTCTCGATCCAGTCGCTGTTGAAGCCCAATTCGTTGAGCAACGTCGAGCCGGTTCGGCGCAGGTCGTGCACGGTAAACGGCTCCAGTGGCAGCCCCTCCTTCTTGGCCTGCTCAACGACCGCATAGGTCACGCGGTTGAACGTCGCGCGCGACATCGGTGCATCGGCGTCGTATCTGGAAGGCAGCAGGTATCGTGAGCTGCCGGCACAGGTCTTGAGCGCAATCATGATATCGAGCGTCTGACGCGAGAGATAAACGTTGTGCGCCTTCGATCGCTTCATGCGCTCTTTCGGGATCGTCCACACGGCGTTCTCGAAATCCACCTCCTCCCAGACCGCATCCTGCAGCTCGCTCTTGCGAACCATCGTCAGCAGATAGAGCTTCATGCCTAGCCGAATCGTCGGAAGGGTGGCGACGTTCTCAAGCTGCCTGAGCATGATTCGGATTTCGGTGGGAGATAGCGAGCGTTCCTTCGGTGTGAAGGTCGCGATCGATGCCGGCCCGACATCGTCGGCCGGATTTGCGACCTTCTCACCATGCAGGATGGCGAACCCGTAGATTTGCTTGAGGATGTCCCGCACATGGATTGCTGTCGCGGGTGCGCCGCGATCGACGATCTTCCCGCAATGCGCGCGCAGATCGTCGGGCGTGATCTCCGTGAGGAGCCGATTGCGCCACACGGGCAGCAGCTCCCTTTCGAAGATCGAGCGCCTCATTGCCCGCGTGCTGTCGGCCATCGGCGCATTCACGAGCCACTTTTCGCCAAACTCGCCGAAGCTCTTGGCTTCCTTGATCCGTCGCTTCTCGCGCTGTTTCTCGATCGCGGGTGAACGTCCTTCGCTAACGGCCCTCCTTGCATCGATGCAGAGTTCGCGCGCGCGGGCCAGTGAGATCCCATCGCGTCCGTACTTCCCGAGGTAGACGGTCTCGCGTCGCCCGTTCAGCCGATAGTCGAGGCGAAAAGAGATAGCCCCCGATGGCATGACCCGAACGTACATGCCGTCCCGGTCCGCCACTTTGTACATCTTGCCCTGCGGCTTCATGGCCTTGATCGCAGCGTCTGTCAGCATTTCCGCGCCACCTCCGAAAAGTACCGTCACGTGGTTTTCGGCGTACCTTGTCGGAAATTCATACGTCTTTTCATTAGCTTAGGCCGAAAAAAGTACCGTCAAGGACGTCATTTGCCCTGACGGTACTCGTGATTTAGGAGCTGATCAATATGGGCAAGGCCCGTCACGCGGGCCGTCATCACCGATCTCCGCCCACCGATAGATATCGATAGGAAGAGAACGATTTTTTATTATTTCTCAGTTAGTTATAGCGTACTATGGCGTAGTTTCGGATACCGCCGGAAGGGCGAAAATCATTCCCACTCAATCGTCCCCGGCGGCTTGCTCGTCACGTCGTACACCACCCGGTTCACGCCCTTCACCTCGTTGATGATGCGCGTGGCAGTCTCACCGAGAAATTTCATGTCGAACTGGTAGAAGTCCGCGGTCATGCCGTCGGTCGAGGTGACGGCGCGCAGGCCGACGACGTATTCGTAGGTGCGGCCGTCGCCCATCACGCCGACGGTCTTCACCGGCAGTAGCACGGCAAAGGCCTGCCAGATCGCATCATAGAGCCCGTGCCTGCGGATCTGGTCGATATAGACGGCATCCGCGTTGCGCAGGATGTCGAGCTTTTCCCTGGTGATGTCGCCGGGGCAGCGGATCGCGAGGCCGGGGCCCGGGAACGGGTGGCGGCCGACGAACACTTCGGGCAGGCCGAGCTCGCGGCCGAGCACGCGCACCTCGTCCTTGAACAGTTCGCGCAGCGGCTCGACCAGCTTCATGTTCATGCGCGCCGGGAGGCCGCCGACATTGTGGTGCGACTTGATGGTCACCGACGGGCCGCCGGTGAAGGAGACGCTCTCGATCACATCAGGATAGAGCGTGCCCTGCGCCAGGAACGCGGCGCCGCCGATCTTCTTGGCTTCCGCCTCGAACACGTCGATGAACAAGCGCCCGATGGTCTTGCGCTTCACCTCGGGATCGGTGACGCCTTCGAGCTCGCCGAGAAACTCCTTCGACGCGTCCACATGGACCAGCGGGATGTTGTAGTGGTTGCGGAACAGGTCGACGACGGTCTTGGCCTCATCGAGCCGCAGCAGGCCGTGATCGACGAACACGCAGGTGAGCTGGTCGCCGATCGCCTCGTGGATCAGCACCGCAGCAACGGCGGAATCGACGCCGCCGGAGAGGCCGCAGATCACCTTGCCCTTGCCGACCTGGGCGCGGATCTTCTCGATCGCCTCCTCGCGGAACGCGCGCATGGTCCAGTCGCCGGTGAGCCCCGCGACCTTGCGCACGAAGTTGCGCAACAGCTTGGCGCCATCGGGCGTGTGCACCACCTCGGGATGGAACATCAGGCCGTAATATTTGCGCGTCTCGTCCTGGATGATCGCGAACGGCGCGTTCGGCGAGGTGCCGGCCACCGAAAAGCCCGGCGGCATTTTTGTGATGCGGTCGCCATGGCTCATCCACACCTGGTGCTTCTCGCCGTGGCCCCAGATGCCGTCGAACAGCTGGCTGTCGGTCTTCACTTCGACATCGGCGCGGCCGAATTCGCGGTGGTGCCCGCCCTCGACCTCGCCGCCGAGTTGGGCCGCGAGCGTCATCTGGCCGTAGCAGATGCCGAGCACGGGAACGCCGGATTCGAAGATCAGCTGCGGCGCGCGCGGCGAGCCGGTCTCGTGTACCGATTCCGGACCGCCGGAGAGGATCACCGCCTTCGGCTTCATTTCCTTGAAGGCGGCCTCCGCCTTCTGGAACGGCACGATCTCGGAATAGACGCCCATCTCGCGGACGCGGCGGGCGATCAGTTGCGTCACCTGGCTGCCGAAATCGACAATCAGAATCTTGTCATGCGCCGAGGCCACGGAGGGCGTCGACGGTTCGCGGGCTGTGTGCTGGGCTGTCATGGCAAGCAGATACGCGACGGCGCCCGCCCCCGCAACCGCGCTCGAAGGGGCGCCCACATTCTTCTTTGGGCATGGACAAATCGATATAGGTCAGTATTATTGACCTAATTTGGCCATGAGCCACATGGAGGAAACCAATGCCGGATTTTCACGACCCGTCGCGCCTCAAAACCCTCGGCTGCGACTGGGTTGCCGCCTGGAACGCGCGCGACCTCGAGCGCGTGCTGGCGATGTACTCCGAGGATGCCGAGATGACCTCGGACCGGATCCCGGCGCTCGGCTTCGGCGCGTCGGGCACCGTGCGCGGCAAGGCGAGCTTGCGGGCCTATTGGAGCGCGGCGCTGGCGAAATTGCCCGAGCTGCATTTCGAGCTGATCGACCTCTATGTCTCGCCCGACAGCGTCGTCGTGTTCTACCAAAACGAACGCGGCAAGAAGATCTGCGAGTATCTGCGGCTGGATGCCGAGGGCAAGATCCGGCAGGGCTCGGCGAACCATCTGGTGGGTTGAGGTTGCCGCATGCAGTAATCCGTCACCCTGAGGAGGTCGCGAAGCGACCGTCTCGAAGGGCGACAGCCCGGCTCCATCCCATCCTTCGAGGCTCGCCGAGCGCTGCTTGCGCACCGCTCGACGCGCACCTCAGGATGACGCCGGCGTATAGGATGCAGAAGCGGAAGACGCGACATCAGGAACCACCCCCATGAAAATCCCGCCCCTGCCCTTCACCGTCACGGACTGGAACAAGCTCGAGCCTTCAGTACATCCCGGCGAAACCGGGCAAGCGCTGTGGCGCACGCTCAACATCGGCGAGCTGCGGGTGCGGATGGTCGAGTATTCGCCTGATTATCTCGCCGATCACTGGTGCGATCGCGGCCATGTGCTTTATGTCGTCAAGGGCGAGCTCGACACCGAGCTGCGCGACGGCCGCAAATTCACGCTGAAATCAGGCATGAGTTACCAGGTCTCCGACTTCGGCGACGCCGCGCACCGTTCGTCGACGAAGATGCGTGCGACGCTGTTCATTGTGGATTGAACGGCGAGGGCCTGCGCGCGGTAGCCCTGTTCCGTCCCGTCACCCTGAGGAGGTCGCGAAGCGACCGTCTCGAAGGGCGACAGCCCGGCTCCATCCCCATCCTTCGAGGCTCGCCGAGCGCTGCTCGCGCACCGCTCCGCGCGCACCTCAGGATGACGCCGGAATTTGGGGGGCGAAGTTAGCAAAAGCATCCACGCTCACCGCCTCCGCGCCGCGACCTTCCTCACCTTGGTATCCGCCCAGCCCAGCGGCCGCCCGCTCTTCGACGGCAGCACGAGTTGCCCGACCGCCTGTCCGGCCTGGTCGAGCAGCACCGAATGCGGCTCGCCGCGCGCGTAAAGATGCGCCTCGCCCCATTGCCTGAGACCAACCACGATCGGGAACAGGTCGTGGCCTCGCTTGGTCAGCACATATTCCTGATAGGCGCTGCCGTCGGAGGCCGCGACCTGCTCGAGCACGCCGAGTTCGATCAGCGTGCGCAGCCGCGTCGTCAGCATGCCCTTGGCGATGCCGAGATTCTTCTGGAAGTCGCCGAACCGGCGCAGGCCGTCGAACGCGTCGCGCACGATCAACAGCGACCACCAGTCGCCGATTGCATCCAGCGCGCGCGCCACCGGGCATTCCGCTTTTGCAAATGCGGTCCGCTTCATCGCGCTCCGCCTCCCTCGATCACGATTCCGAACTGGTCTTAAAATAGGACTAGACAGCGTCCGGCGCAACTGGTCTCATGATGAGACCAGATTGCGAATTGCAGCGGAGGCAAGATGACGATCCAGACCATGGCTGAGGCCCGGCCGGCCGAGGGCCATCACAAGACAAACGACAAGCCCGGCGACACCACGGCTCGCGCTCTGTCGCCCGCCGTCGTGCTGTTGTTCGCCGTCGCCTGCGGGCTGAGCGTCGCCAACATCTATTTCGCGCAGCCGCTGCTCGACACCATGGCGCGGGATCTCTCCATCACGCCGGCGGTGATCGGCGGCGTCGTGACGCTGACCCAGGTCGGCTACGCCTTCGGCCTGATGCTGATCGTGCCGCTCGGCGACCTCTGGGACCGCCGCAGGCTGATCGTCGGCCAGACCGTGCTGTCGGCGATCGCGCTGACCATCGTCGGCACCGCACCGAACGCCGCGGTGCTGCTTGGCGGCATGGTGCTGGTCGGGCTGCTCGCCGTCGTGATCCAGGTGCTGGTCGCCTACGCCGCGACGCTGGCCGCGCCGGCCGACCGCGGCCGCACCATCGGCACCGTCACCAGCGGCGTGGTTTCGGGCATTCTGCTGGCGCGTTTTGCCGCCGGCGCGCTGGCCGATCTCGGCGGCTGGCGCGTGGTCTACCTCACCTCGGCCGCGCTGACGCTGGTGCTGGCGGCGCTATTGGCACGCGCGCTGCCGCGGCATGCACCGCAGCCGATGGCCGGATCGTCCTACGCAAAGCTGCTGCGCTCGACGGTCGCGCTGTTCGTCGAGGAGCAGGTCCTGCGCGAACGCGCGGTGTTCGCGCTTTTGATCTTCGCAAGCTTCAGCGTGTTCTGGAGCTCGGTCGTGCTGCCGCTCGCGGCACCCCCGCTCTCGTTGTCGCACACCACGATCGGGATGTTCGGGATCGCGGGCCTCGCCGGCGCGCTGGCGGCGCGCAATTCCGGCCAGCTCGCCGACCGCGGCTGGGGGCAGCGCACCACCGGCTTGTCGTTGCTCTTAATGCTCGCCGGCTGGGTGCCGATCGCCTGCCTCAACACCTCGCTGTGGCTGGTCGTGGCCGGCGTGCTGATGATCGACTTCGCGGTGCAGGCGATCCATGTCACCAACCAGAGCCTGATCGTCGCCGCGCGCCCCGACGCGGCGAGCCGGCTGGTCGGCGGCTACATGGTGTTCTATTCGATCGGAACAGGTTTTGGCGCGATCGCTTCGACGATGGCCTATGCGGCCGCCGGCTGGCCCGGCGTCTGCGTGCTTGGGGCTGCGATCAGCGCCTGCGCGCTGCTGTACTGGGTCATCGTCGTGAGCAAGACGCCAGTACCGGTCGGCGTGTGCTCCGAAGCGTAGGTACTCAACCCGTCATTGCGAGCGAAGCGAAGCAATCCATCGTGCCGCACGTGCGGAGCCATGGATTGCTTCGTCGCTACGCTCCTCGCAATGACGGCGGAGGAAGCGACATTGCCTCACGCCTTCTTCAGCACCGAGACAAAAAACCCATCCGTACCGGTGCGGCGCGGCGTCATCAGCAGGCCCTCCTCCGATTGCAGCGCGGCCTCGGCAAAAGCTTCGGCCTTGTCCCACAGCACCGCTGCAGTCTGTTCCGGCGGCTGCACGGAGAACTCCGGATGCCGCGCGGTGAAGGCCCTGACCTGCTCGCCGTTCTCTTCCGAGAGCACCGAGCAGGTGATGTAGGCGATCCGGCCGCCGCCCTTCACCAGCGGCGCGGCACGCTCCAGCATCTCGGCCTGATCCTTCAGCCGCACCTCGAGCGCGCCGGGGCGCATGCGCCATTTGGCGTCGGGATTGCGGCGCCAGGTCCCGGTGCCGGTGCACGGCGCGTCGATCAGCACGAGGTCGGCGGACGCCTTGATGTCGGACAGCACCTCCTCCTCGCCGCGCGGCGTGCGCACATCGCAATTGTGCACGCCGGCGCGCGACAGCCGCTCATGGATCGGCGCGAGCTGCCGCTTGTCGCTGTCGGTCGCGATCAGCCGGCCCTTGCCTTGCATCATCGCCGCCACCGCCAGCGTCTTGCCGCCGGCGCCGGCGCAGAGGTCGATCACCTGCTCGCCCGGCTTGGCCGCCGCGAACAGCGCGGCGAGCTGCGAGCCCTCGTCCTGGACCTCGATGGCGCCCTTGATGAAATCCTCCTCGGCATGGATGCCGGGATTGCGCGCGTCGGCGCCGAGTTCGATGCGCAGGCCGAGCGGCGACCAGGGCGTTTCCCTGGCGCCGAGATGCGACAGCCGCGGCAGCACCTTCTCGCGCTTGCCGCGCAGCGTGTTGACGCGCAGATCGAGCGGCGCGCGGCTCGCCATCGCGGTCGCTTCCGCCGCGCGGTCGTCGCCGAACACCTTTGCCAGATGCGGGTCGAGCCAGTCCGGATAGTCGCCCGCGACATGCGCCGGCGCATCCTCGAGCGAGCGCGAGGCCAATGCGGCCTCCTCGGTCGCGGTCAGCGGATCCGGCGCGAACCGGCCGCCGTCGCACAGCGCCTGGATCGTAGCGATATCCATGCCGCGTTCGAGCTTGAGCATGCCGAGCAGGCGCGACCGGGCGCTGGCGTCATCCATCAAATAGGCCGCGGAGGATTGCCGGCGCAGCACGTCCCAGATCAGGCCGGAGATCGCGGCGCGATCGCCGGAGCCGGCATAACGGTGCGCGGTGCCCCATTCCTTCAGCGCTTTCGCCGCGGGAATGCGCTGTGCGTCGATGGTGGCGATCAGCTCGATCGCGGCGGAAAGCCGGGCAGCGGGGGTCATTGATCTCTTTCGGTTGGGCGCATCAGATCAGCAGCAGCAGTCTGAGCGCGAAATACAGCCACATGGCCGCCAGCACCAGCGCGCCGGCGAACCAGGCGAGCGAGCGCGGCCGCACGTCGTTGGAGGTGACGAACACGCTGGCATGGGCAAACCGCGTCACCACGAACACCCATGACATCAGCACGATGAACAGATCGGCACGGCGCAGCGGCAGCGCAACAGCGATCAGGACATAGAACAGGATCGGCAGCTCGAACTGATTGGCGAAGCAGTTGCCGAACTTGGTGGCCTGGGCCGGCCAGTTCGGCTCGCGCAGCGCGATGTCTGCGATCTTGGTCTCGCCGCTCGTCAGCGCCCTTGTACGCGTCGTCGCCATGGCAAACAACAGCGCGAAGGCGAGCCCGATCTGGATGAAGACCGGCAACAGAACCATTTGAACCGACATCAAAAATCTCCCTCAGCCGCGGGCGCCCTGCCGCCCTCTTAGCCGCCGCTCGCCCCCAAGACAATGAAGCGTGCGCGGTAACCCGTTGAACCGTGACCCGAGCCCGGATGACCAACTCCCAGGACCAATGGCGGTTTCAGCCCCTCATGGATGACGCGATCAGCGTCATCACCCCGATCCTCGACAGCGCAGCCCGGGCAGCGGCGTGCTCGGCACGGTGACGGCAGGACTCGCCGGCGTCGGTGCGGCAACTGGCGATCCAGCGACCGCCAAGGCGCAAAACCAAACAACACATCAAACAGGGCTTCAAACGAGACATCGAACAAGACGGCAAAATCGTCATCGTTCCGACTTCGCGCCGACCTATGCTCCGGCCGAAAGGAGCGATGCATGCCCCAATTTCGCCTGACACAAATCTCCGACACCCATCTCGCGCGCCGCTTCAAGCCGCTCATCGACAACTTTCATCGCGTCAGCGAGCACATCGACGCGACGCGTCCCGATCTCCTGCTCAACTCTGGCGACGTCTCGTTCGACGGGCCGACCAGCCGCGACGACTTGGCGTTCGCCAAGGAGCTGCACAACGCGCTGCCGGTCGATTGCCTCTATCTGCCGGGCAATCACGACATCGGCGACAATCCGACCGAGGTCGGCGCGCCACCGACGCAACTGCCGACCGAGGAGACGCGCGGCGCCTTCACCTCGGTGCTCGGCGAGGACCGCTGGCATTTCGACGCCGCCGGCTGGTGCTTCATCGGGCTGAATTCGCTGATCATGAACACCGGTCTCGACAGCGAGGCCGAGCAGTTCGACTGGCTCGCAGGCGCGCTCGACAAGGCCGTCGGCAGGCCGGTCGCGCTGTTCCTGCACAAGCCGCTCTATCTCGACCTGCCCTACGATGCCGAGCGCGCCGAGACCGCGATCCGCTTCGTCCCGCAGCCGGCGCGCCGCCGCCTGATCGAGATGTTCGGCAAGGTCGATTGGCGTCTGGTCGGCAGCGGCCATGTGCACCAGCGCCGCGACTACACGTTCGAGCATGTCAGACACATCTGGGCGCCCTCGGCCGGCTTCGTCATCTCCGACGCGCGGCAGGAGGTGATCGGCATCAAGGAAGTTGGTCTCGTCGAGTACCGCTTCCAGCCCGACAGTTTCGAGGTCCGCCACGTCAGGGCGAAGGGCCAGGTCGATGTCGACCTGGAGATGCTGCTCGGCAAGGAGCCGGCGGCCTGAGCCGCGTCAGCTCCGCGCCGCGTCGTGCAGGTCCTGCTTGATCACGGTGAGCAGCGCCTGCAGCGAGTCCTTGTCGGGCGGCGGTGGTGCCGCCGGCGCGGGCCGTGCGCGAGGTACGTGCGGCATGATGCGGACCGGTGTCGTGTCCGGCTGCTCCTCGACGAATCTTCCATGCAAGACGTCGTCGCGGCGGCCCATGACGAACATCGTCGCCCAATAGCCGACGGCGAGGAGAATGACCCCGAAAACAACAAGTTCAAAAATCATGGCTACACCTGAAATATAGCCATATTGAATCAACTGCTGCGGGTCTCCGTCAAGCAAATGGGGACCAAAAGGCCCCCAAATCCCCGCCATGGCGCTTTTGATACTTTGTTGCGCGGAATGGGAGCTTCCGGGGCCTGTAACTCAGGCCTTGTCCGGCCCGACCCGGACCAGCTGCTTGCCGAAATTGGCGCCCTTGAGCAGGCCCATGAAGGCCTCCGGCGCGCTGTCCAGGCCCTCGGTCACGAACTCCTTGTACTTGACCTTGCCCTCGCGCACCCACTGCGACATGTCGCGGAGGAAGTCGCCATGCATGGCGGCAAAGTCGCTGACGATGAAGCCGCGGAAGGTCAGCCGCTTGGTCAGGATGTTGCGCATCATCGCGCCGGCCCATTTCGGGGCGTGCGCTTCGGTGTCGTTGTAATGCGCGATCAGGCCGCAGACCGGGATCCGCGCGAACGCGTTGAGCAGCGGAAACACCGCGTCGAACACCGCGCCGCCGACATTCTCGAAATAGACGTCGATGCCTTTCGGGCAGGCTTCCTTCAGCTTGGCCGCGAGATTGGGATCGCGATGGTCGAGGCACTCGTCGAAGCCGAGCTCGTTCTTGACGTAGGCGCACTTGTCCTTGCCGCCGGCAATGCCGATCGCCCGCGCGCCCTTGATCTTGGCGATCTGGCCGACCGCCGAGCCGACCGCGCCGGACGCGGCCGCGACCACCACCGTCTCGCCCGCCTGCGGCTTGCCGATTTCGAGCAGTCCCGTATAGGCGGTCATGCCGGGCATGCCGAGCACGCCGACCGCGGTCGAGATCGGCGCGATCTTCGGATCGATCTTGGCGAGGCCCTTGCCGTCGGACAGCACATGCGTCTGCCAGCCCGCGCGCGACAGCACGATATCGCCCTTGGCAAAGCCGGGATTGTTGGAGGCGATCACCTCGCTCACCGTGCCGCCTTCCATCACGCCGCCGACCGGCACCGGTGCGGCATAGGACGGACCGTCGGCCATGCGGCCGCGCATATAGGGATCGAGCGACAGCCAGATGGTGCGCAGCAGCACCTCGCCCGCGCCCGGCGTCGGCGGCGTGTAGTCCTCGAGCCTGAAATTGGCCGACGTGGGCTCGCCGTGCGGGCGCGAAGCCAGGACGATGCGCTTTCCTTGGGACATGTTGATTTCCTCTTGAGGTGATTGGTTCGTGGCGGACACGTAGTCATGCAATTCAGCTCCCCGCAAGGGAGATGGATTTGCTCTTTCGCGCAGCACTGTTTGAAATGTTGTTTGAAATGACGGCTGTCCTGCCAGGCACATTAGCGCCAACGCGATACTGTCATGTCGGGGGCGGTTCGCAGGGCCCCCGTGTGGCGGCAGTTTGTCACGGCGCGCCACCGGCAAACGAAGCGACCATAGTCAAGTCGCCTCATCCGACATCGCCATCCGGCAAAGCGGTCAGGCGGCCCTCCATGGGTCGCAACGAGGGCGGCCGCGCAGCAAATCGGCAATCGGTTTCCGGTCGCCCTCGACACCTGGGTGGCGCAGGACTCCGGTCCGCTTCCCGGGACCGCCCGACGGACGTGAGGCTCCCGGAAGCATTGGGGTTACCTCTTGAGAACCGACCAGCGTCTTCGCGCCGCAATGTCCGTCTGGTGGCGGCCGGATTCGCCTTCGGCGAATTGGCAGCCGGTAGACCTATCTCTGCCGCGCGCGCCCGCGGCAAAAACGCGACCTGTCAATCTGGCCCTTGTCGGACTTGCGATTCGCTGTAATCTCGGACCATGCGGCACTCGCATGTCTGCTACCCAAAAATGGAGCAGGCATCACCATAACAGGAGCGAACCAACGCTTCGGTTTTTGGATCGAGACCGACATGGCCGGCGGCGGATCGTATGACACGTTTCCCAAATTGCTGCTGCGAAACACGGCACAATTTGGCACGCGGCCAGCGTTCCGGCACAAGGATCTTGGTATCTGGCAGAGCTGGACCTGGGCTGAGGTTGCCGAAATCATACGTAGCTACGCTGCCGGCTTGCATCGGCTTGGCTTGCGACCAGGCGAGACAATCGCGGTAGTCGGCTCCAATCGGCCCAAGCTTTACTGGACCATGATGGCAGCGCAGACGCTGCGCGCAATCCCCGTTCCAGTCTACTCCGATGCAGTGGCTGATGAGCTTGCTTTTGTTCTCGCTCACGCCGAGGCGACGCTGGTCGCTGCGCAGGACCAGGAGCAAGTCGACAAGGTCCTTTCGGTGTCCGACCGACTGCCGCAACTGAACAGGATTATCTACGACGAACCGCGCGGAATCGACGGCTACGACCACGGTCGACTGATCGCAATCGGCGATATCATCAATGACGGCCGCGCCGCGCTTGCAGCCGACCCAGCGCTTGGCGAACGGATCGATGAATCCATTCGGGCCGGCAACGGTTCGGACATCGCGATCATCCTCTACACCTCTGGAACGACCGGCGCGCCCAAGGGCGTCATGCTGTCGGCGCGAGGCTGCATCGATGCCGCAACCGACACCACGCGGTTCGACAAGTTGACCGACAAGGACGTGGTGCTGGCCTATCTGCCGCTGGCTTGGGCGGGCGATCATTACGTCAGCTATGCGCAAGGCATGGTGGCCGGATTCTGCATGGCGTGCCCCGAGAGCAGCAACACAATCGAGCAGGATCGACATGAGATAGGACCAACCTTCTACCTGGCCCCGCCACGCGGTTTCGAGGCCATGCTGACGCGGCTGATGGTCCGGATGGAGGACGCAGCGCCGATCAAGCGGCGATTGTTCGGCTACTTTCTGGACGTCGCACGGCGGTATGGCGAGCAAGTCTTGACGGGACGTCCGGTGCCGCTGTCAGGCCGATTGCTCTATGCGCTCGGGCGCTGGCTGGTCTACGAGCCTCTCAAGAACGTTCTTGGCCTGTCTCAGGTGCGCGTCGCATACACCGGAGGTGAAGCTATCGGTCCGGATCTGTTCGCGTTCTACCGCGCGATCGGACTGAACCTGAAACAGCTCTACGGCCAAACCGAAGCGTTCCTCTATGTAACGTGTCAGCCCGATGGCGAGATCTATTCGGATACGGTTGGTCCGCCGGCGCCCAACGTCGACATCCGTATCGCGGAATCGGGTGAAGTGCAGTTTCGCTCGCCCGGCATGTTCCTCGGATATTTCAAGGATCAGGCAAAGACCGCGGAAGCGATGACGTCCGATGGATATGTCAGGACCGGCGATGCCGGCTTTTTCGACGAGAAGACCGGGCATCTGAAGATCATCGATCGTGCGAAGGACGTCGGTCGATTGGCTGACGGCACGATGTTTGCTCCCAAGTACCTTGAGAACAAGCTGAAGTTCTATCCCAATATCAAGGAAGCGATCACGTTCGGCGACTCGAGAGAGTTCGTATGCGCCATGCTCAACATCGACCCGGTCGCGGTCGCGAATTGGGCGGAACGCAACAACGTCGCCTACGGGTCCTATCAGGAGCTTGCCGGGCATCCGCTGGTCTACGACATGGTCGCCAAGGACGTTGCCGCGGTGAACCGCTCCCTGGCCGGGGAAACGGTGCTCGCGGGCGCCCAGATTCGCCGCTTCCTCATTCTGCACAAGGAGCTCGACGCGGATGACGGCGAGCTGACCCGCACGCAGAAAGTGCGCCGTCGCTTCATTGCCGAACGCTATGCGTCGTTGGTCACGGCACTCTACAACGGAGCGCATGACGCCGACATTTCCACGGAAGTGACGTTTGAGGATGGCCGGAAGGGCACGATCGCGGCACGAGTCAAGATTCGCGACATGCAGATCATCGGTCCGGCAGAATCGCTGGGAAGAGCAGCATGAGAGCGCCAAACGCCAACGAAATCCTGCTGCAGGTCGAGGGCGTGGCACTGGCCTTCGGCGGCGTCAAGGCGCTGCGGGACGTCTCGTTCAACGTCAGAAAAGGCGAAATTCGCGCCATCATCGGCCCCAACGGCGCCGGCAAAACCTCAATGCTGAACGTCGTCAACGGTTTCTATCATCCCAACCATGGCAGCATCACCTTCAAGGGAAGCACCCGGTCCAAAATGCAACCCTTCGAGGCGGCGCGCGGCGGCATCGCGCGCACCTTTCAGAATGTCGCCTTGTTCAAGGGCATGAGCGCGCTCGACAACATCATGGCAGGCCGCACCTTGAAGGTGCGCCGGGGGTTGTTGTGGCAGCTGCTGCGTTATGGCCCTGCCCTCACAGAGGAGATCGAGCATCGGCGCAAGGTCGAGGAGATCATCGACTTCCTGGAGATCGAGACAATCCGCAAGGTACCGGTCGGGCGTCTGCCATACGGCTTGCAGAAGCGTGTCGAACTCGGTCGCGCCCTGGCGATGGAGCCCGACCTTCTGCTCCTCGACGAGCCGATGGCAGGCATGAACCTGGAGGAGAAGGAGGACATGTCGCGGTTCATCATCGATGTGAACAACCATTACGGCACGACCATTGCCCTGATCGAGCACGACATGGCCGTGGTCATGGATCTGTCGGACCGCGTAGCGGTGCTTGATCACGGCGTGAAGATCGCCGACGGCACGCCTGATGAAGTGAAGAGAAGTCAAGCCGTGATCGACGCATATCTTGGCGTCGCGCATTGAGGTGCGTCCATGATCGCACTGGGTCAGTTTCTCGAGGTCCTTATCGGCGGATTGATGTCCGGCGTGCTCTATTCGCTGGTCGCGCTCGGCTTCGTGCTGATCTTCAAGGCATCCGGCGTATTCAACTACGCGCAGGGAGCAATGGTGTTGCTCGCGGGATTGGCGCTGGTTCGCGCCCTCGACCTCCTGGTCGCCAACGGCCTTCCGCTTTGGGTCGCGGTCATCCTCGCTATCGGCTTTGCCGCCGTGATCATGGCGGCAACCGCCTGGCTGATCGAGCGGTTCGTGATCGGACCTCTGGTCAATCAGGACGGCTTGACGCTGTTCATGTCGACGATCGGCGTGACATTCGTCATCGAGGGCGCCGCGGAGATGATCTTCGGATCGGATGTCTACCCGTTGCGGCTGTTTCCGACCGACGCCTGGTTCTTGTTTGACGGCCTGTTCCCGGGCGGGATTCTGGTCAACAAGCTGGATGTCTGGGGCGCATTGATCGCGGGCGTCCTGGTCGCCGGCCTCGCGGTCTTCTTTCAGCGTACCAAGACCGGTCGCGCGCTCAGAGCCGTGGCCGACGACCATTTAGCCGCGCACTCGATCGGGATTCCAATCAGTTGGATTTGGTTCGTGGTCTGGCTCGTTGCCGGCCTCGTTGCGCTCGTCGCGGCGACCGTGTGGGGGACCAAGCTTGGCGTGCAGTTCTCCATCACGTTTCTCGCGCTGAAGGCTTTGCCGGTCCTGATCATCGGCGGCCTCACCTCGATTCCCGGAGCGATCGTCGGCGGGCTCATTGTCGGGGCGGGTGAGAAGCTCGCAGAGGTATACCTCGGGCCATCCATCGGCGGCGGCATCGAATATTGGTTTGCCTACGTGCTGGCGTTGGCGGTGCTGCTCTTGCGGCCGCAGGGCCTGTTCGGCGAACGCATCATCGAACGCGTCTGAGGCAAGGAGGTCATCGTGCTCTATCGCGAAGCCGGCCAGTTCAAGGCGACCTATGCGGAGGATATGGCGATCTTCCCGATCCGGCAGGATCGTATTGCCCTCGCTGTCTTGCTCGGAATTGCTTTCATTGGCGTGCCGCTGCTGGCCACCTTCCGGATCTGGCCGTTCGGCACCGACTATCTGTTGTGGGCCATCCTGCTTCCCTTCCTCATCCTGGCGCTCGCCGCCATCGGGACAAACATTCTCGTCGGCTATTGCGGCCAGATCTCGCTCGGCAGCGGCGCGTTCATGGCCATCGGCGCCTATTCCGCCTACAAGCTGGCGACCGGCGTTCATATCCCGCTTGCCTGGCTTGGCTTCGCGATCGCGATCCCACCGTTGCCCGTGCTGGCATCCATTCTGCTTGGCGGGTTCATGGCGGCGGGTGCCGGAATCCTGTTCGGCATTCCCAGTCTGCGGATCAAGGGTCTCTACCTGGCGGTCGCAACGCTCGCCGCGCAATTCTTCTTCGATTGGGCGTTCCTGCGGATCCCGTGGTTCACCAACTACGCCCCGTCGGGATCAGTGAATGCGCCGGAACTGGATTTCTTCGGTATGGTCGTTCGCTCGCCGGTCGAGCGTTACCTGCTGTGCCTGCTCTTCGTGACCGTGATGGCGGTGTTGGCGAAAAATCTCGTGCGCGGCAATCTCGGCAGGCAGTGGATGGCGATCCGCGACATGGATATCGCCGCCGAGCTGATCGGCATCAGGCCGCTCTATGCAAAACTAACGGCTTTCGCGGTCTCTTCGTTCATCATCGGGGTGGCGGGTGCGCTCTGGGCGTTCGTCTACCTCGGTTCATGGGAGCCGCTTGCGTTCTCGATCGACCGCTCGCTTGAGCTTCTGTTCATGGTCATCATCGGCGGGCTCGGCTCGATCATGGGTTCGTTCATCGGAGCAGCTTTCATCCTCATCGTGCCAATCATGCTGAATGTGATTCCGACCAAGCTCGGCCTGCCACTGTCGACGCAAACGATCACTCATCTCCAGTTCATCATCTTCGGGTCCTTGATCTGCTATCTGCTCATCAAGGAACCCCATGGCTTCGCCCGGCTGATCTCGATCGGCAAGGAGAAGCTCAGACTTTGGCCGTTTCCGTATTGAGGGAGCGATCGTGCCTTGATCGCAATGCGGATGGCGGCCGCCGACAACGAAGAGGAAGGAAGTACCGCGGACGGGAAACAGCGCTTTATGAAGGAGGACATCAATATGGCAAGTATTGCACGCAGGTTACTGATACTCGCGACCGCCTTGGCCGGCGCGGCGCTTAGCGCACCGGCCGCAGCGCAAAACGAACAGTTCATCCCAATTCTGTCCTACCGGACCGGACCGTACGCTGTAAACGGCGCGCCCTACGCAAACGGCGTGGTAGACTACTACAACCTGATCAATGAACGTGACGGCGGCATCAACGGCGTCAAGATCATGATCGAGGAATGCGAGACGGGGTACGCGACCGACAAGGGAGTGGAGTGCTACGAGCGTCTCAAGAGCAAAGGACCAACCGGCGCGGCCTTCATCAATCCGCTGTCGACCGGGATCACCTTCGCACTCACTGAAAAGACCGCGGCTGACAAGATCCCGATCATTACGATGGGGTATGGCCGTGCCGATTCCAAGAACGGCGCGGTGTTCGCATATAATTTTCCATTGCTCGGCACCTATTGGTCCGCGGCCGATATCGCGATCCAGCACGTCGCCAAGGAACTCGGCGGCTTCGACAAGCTGAAGGGCAAGAAGATTTCGCTGCTGTACCATGACAGCCCCTATGGCAAAGAGCCAATTCCGATGCTGCAGGTGCTGGCGCAGAAGTACGGCTTTGAGTTCACGCCGATTCCCGTCACGCATCCCGGCGTCGAGCAGAAGTCGCAATGGCTGGCGATCCGCCAGCATCGGCCGGACTATGTCCTGGTCTGGGGCTGGGGCGTCATGAACAGCACGGCAATCAAGGAAGCGGCCGCCGTCGCCTATCCGCGCGACAAGATGATCGGTGTTTGGTGGTCAGGCGCGGAGCCGGATGTGACGCCGGCGGGCGACCAGGCCAGCGGTTACAAATCGTTGATGCTTCAGCACGGCGCAGGAAAATTCCCCGCGCACGCCGACATAGAGAAGTACGTCTACGCCAAGGGAAAGGGTTCGACAGAACCTGGCAAGATCGGCGAAGTTCTCTACAACCGCGGCATCACGAATGCCATGCTCGGCGTAGAGGCGATCCGCAAGGCGCAAGAAAAATTCGGCAAGCAACCGCTGACGGGCGAGCAGGTCCGTTGGGGCCTTGAGAACCTCGTACTCACCGATGCACGAATCAAGGAGCTCGGCTTTGAGGGAATGTTGAAGCCGGTCAGCATTTCCTGCTCCGACCACGAAGGCGCGCGTTACGGGCGCGTCCAGCAATGGGATGGCAAGGGTTGGAAAGTGATCTCCGACTGGTACACGGCTGACGAATCGCTCATCGAACCGCTCGTCGCCGATGTGTCCGCGAAGTATGCCGCGGAGAAGAAGATCAAGCCGCGCGACTGCGCGAAAGAAACCTGACCCCGTGCGAGTGATCCGGGAGGCAGGATTGCCTGCTCCCGGATCCCAGCCCCTGCTCGGTTTGGAGGTCTGCGCATGTCAATCGCCAAGGTCGTCACCGCTGCGACGGAAGCGGCGGCTCTGATTTTATCGGTCAACAATATCGAGGTTGTCTACGATCACGTCATTCTCGTGTTGAAGGGCGTCTCGCTGGAGGTCCCGCGAGGCGGCATTGTCGCGCTTCTCGGCGCCAACGGCGCCGGCAAGACGACGACGCTGAAGGCGGTCTCCAATCTGCTGCACGCAGAGCGCGGCGAGGTCACCAAGGGCTCGATCCTGTTCAACAGCGTCGAGGTGAAGTCCCTGTCGCCAAACGAGGTGGTGCGACGCGGCTGCATCCAGGTGATGGAGGGTCGGCGTGCCTTCCCTCATCTGACGGTCGAGGAGAACATCCTGACCGGCGCCTTTACGCGGACGGACGGCAAGCTCGCGATCGCCCAGGACCTTGAACGTGTCTACGCTTACTTCCCCCGCCTCAAAGAGCGACGCAATTCCACCGCCGGCTATACGTCGGGCGGCGAACAGCAGATGTGCGTGATTGGCCGCGCGCTGATGTCGCGCCCGAAGTTGATCCTGCTCGACGAACCATCGATGGGTCTCGCGCCGCAGATCGTCGAAGAGATCTTCGAGATCGTGAGGGATCTCCACGCCAGGGAGGGCGTATCGTTTCTTCTCGCCGAGCAGAACACCAATATGGCGCTCAGATATGCGAGCCACGGCTACATCCTCGAAAACGGCCGCGTGGTGATGGACGGCGAAGCGCACGCGCTCGCCGCAAACGAGGACGTCAAGGAGTTCTATCTTGGCGTCGCCGGAGAGAAGCGAAAATCATACCGCGATGTGAAGCACTACAAGCGACGCAAGCGCTGGCTCGCCTAGCAGATAATGGCATCCCGCAATCCCGGGACTCCGGGTTCGGTCCTTCGGACCGCCCCGGAATGACGGGTGCTTGGGCTTACACCCCACCCGGATAGTTCGGGGCTTCGCGGGTGATGGTGACGTCGTGGACGTGGCTCTCGCGCAGGCCGGCGCCGGTGATACGGACGAATTCGGCCTTGTCGTGGAAATCCTTGATGTCCTTGGCGCCGACATAGCCCATCGCGGCGCGCAGGCCGCCGGCGAGCTGATGCATCACATTGCCGACCGGACCCTTGTAGGGCACCTGGCCCTCGATGCCTTCAGGGACGAGTTTCAGCGTGTCCTTGATGTCCTGCTGGAAGTAGCGGTCGGCCGAGCCGCGCGCCATCGCGCCGACCGAGCCCATGCCGCGATAGGCCTTGTAGGAGCGGCCCTGCCACAGGAAGACTTCGCCCGGCGTCTCGTCGGTGCCGGCGAGCAGCGAGCCGACCATGGCGATGTCGGCACCGGCGGCGAGCGCCTTGGCGAGGTCACCGGAATATTTGATGCCGCCGTCGGCGATCACGGGCACGTCGGCCTTCTTCGCCGCGGCCACGGCGTCCATGATCGCGGTGAGCTGCGGCACGCCGACGCCGGCGACGATGCGCGTGGTGCAGATCGAGCCCGGGCCGATGCCGACCTTGATGCAGTCGGCGCCGGCATCGATCAGCGCCTGCGCGCCGCCCTCGGTCGCGACGTTGCCGGCCACCACCTGCACCGCGTTGGAGAGTCGCTTGATGCGGTTGACGGCGTTGAGCACATGGCGCGAATGGCCGTGCGCGGTGTCGACCACGACGACGTCGACGCCGGCATCGATCAGCCGCTCGGTGCGTTCATAGCCGGTCTCGCCGACCGTGGTGGCAGCGGCGACGCGCAGGCGGCCGTGCTCGTCCTTGCAGGCGAGCGGATGGGCGACCGCCTTCTCGATGTCCTTGACGGTGATCAGGCCGACGCAGCGATACTGGTCGTCGACGACGAGCAGCTTCTCGATGCGATGCTTGTGCAGCATCCGCTTCGCCTCGTCCTGGCCGACGCCCTCGCGCACCGTGACGAGGTTCTCGTGCGTCATCAGCTCCGAGACCTTCTGCCGGGGATCGCTGGCGAAGCGCACGTCGCGGTTGGTCAGGATGCCGACCAGCTTGCCCGGCACGTTCTTGGCGGCACCGGTGACGACCGGAATGCCCGAGATGCCGTTCTCCTTCATCAAGGTCAGCGCGTCGGCCAGCGTGGCGTCGGGGCCGATGGTCAGCGGATTGACCACCATGCCGGACTCGAACTTCTTGACCTGCCGCACCTGCGCGGCCTGGCCTTCCGGATCGAAGTTGCGGTGGATGACGCCGAGACCGCCGGCCTGCGCCATCGCGATCGCCATCCGCGCCTCGGTGACGGTGTCCATCGCGGACGCCATGATCGGGATGTTGAGCGAGATTGCGCGGGTGACGCGCGAGCGAATATCGACTTCCGAGGGAAGCACGTCGGACAAACCGGGCTTCAGCAGCACATCGTCGAACGTGAAGGCTTCGCGGATAGCCGGAAATCCCGTGGCCATTGCCAACTCCTTTATCTGCGGCCCAGCCGCGATGGTCTTACGGATGAACGCCGCCTGCGGCGACGCTCGCTGCGTCACCGTCGAATCGGCGCCCATCGGTGGGGTTGACGCTGGTCGATAGCATGGCGGGATGACGAATCAAAGTGTTTGCCAGCCATGCACAGGCCTTTTTAGGGGCCGGTTCAGGGCGCCCGGTAACCCGGCGGCGGCCCATGGCGGCGGATCGCCTCGACCATTTCGCGATGGCGCCGGTCCTCGCGCTTCATGTGGACCGCGATCACGGCATGGGCCGACGGCACCAGCAGCAACACGTGGAAAAACAGCCCGAAAACCGCGCAAAACACGATCAGGACCAGATTGAAGATGGCCGAAAACGGCTGTCCGTTCAGGAGCAGTCCGATCGGCGGCAAGAAAGCGGCAAGGACGTAGATCACGGCGAACCTTTGGACACGGGCGGATGCATACCAGCGTCACGCAGGATTTAGGGCGTTTGGCCGGTTCCGCAATAGCGTGGCCGAGGGCAGGATGATATGGCCCGCTCGCCCGCCTTTTCAGCACAGCTGTCCTATTTTGATGAACAAGCAACGCCTGATCCCGCTCATCGTGGCCACCGCCCTGTTCATGGAGAACATGGACTCCACGGTGATCGCGACCTCGCTGCCGGCGATCGCCGCCGATATCGGCACCAGCCCGCTGACGCTGAAACTGGCGATCACCTCCTACCTGCTGTCGCTCGCGGTGTTCATCCCGGCGAGCGGCTGGACCGCGGACCGCTTCGGCGCCCGCATCGTGTTTGCCGGCGCCGTCGGCGTGTTCATGCTGGGCTCGATCGGCTGCGCACTGTCGTCCTCGGTGACCGATTTCGTGTTCGCCCGCATCCTGCAGGGCCTCGGCGGGGCGATGATGACCCCGGTCGGGCGGCTGGTGCTGCTGCGCTCGGTCGACAAGAGCGCGCTGGTCAACGCGATGGCCTGGGTGACGGTCCCGGCGCTGATCGGCCCGGTGATCGGGCCGCCGCTCGGCGGCTTCATCACCACCTATTTCTCCTGGCACTGGATCTTCCTGATCAACATCCCGATCGGGCTGCTCGGCATCTTCCTGGCGCTGAAATACATCGACCCGATCAAGAGCGAGGATCCCGAGCGCTTCGATCTCGTGGGACTGGTGCTGGCCGGTATCGGCCTCGCCGGCATCGCCTTCGGGCTGTCGGTGGCCGGGCTTAATTTGCTGCCGTGGCCGATCGTCGCCGCGCTGGTCGGGGTCGGCACGGTATCGATGACGCTTTACGTCATCCACGCGCGGCGGACCGGCTCGCCGGTGCTCGATTTCGGCTTGCTGCGGCTGCCGACCATGCGCGCGTCGATCGTTGGCGGCTTCATGTTCCGGCTCGGCATCGGCGCGCTGCCGTTCCTGCTGCCGCTGTTGATGCAGGTCGGCTTCGGCCTGTCGCCGTTCCAGTCCGGTCTCGTCACCTTTGCGTCGGCGGTCGGCGCCATGGGCATGAAGACGCTGGCGGCGCGCATCATCCGCGCCTTCGGCTTCCGCAACATGATGACGGTCAACGCGGTGGTCAGTTCGGCCTTCCTCGCCGCCTGCGCCCTGTTCACGATCTCGACGCCGCTGATGCTGATCTTCACCATCCTGGTGGTCGGCGGCTTCTTCCGCTCGCTGCAATTCACCGCGATCAACACCGTGGCCTATGCCGAGGTCGAGGCGCCGCAGATGAGCCGGGCCACCACCCTGGTCAGCGTCAACCAGCAGCTCGCGGTGTCCGCGGGCGTCGCGGTCGGCGCGTTCTCGGTTGAAACCACGCTGGCGCTGCATCACCAGACCGAGCTCTCCGCCGACGTGTTCGCGCCAGCCTTCATCGTGGTCTCGCTGATCTCGGCGGCTTCGGCCTGGTTCTTCTGGCAGATGCCGGCTGAGGCCGGCAACGAGATCGCCGGCCGCAAGGCGATCGATATCTCGAGCCGCAAGGGCGCCGAGAAGCGCGCCGCGACCGAAGCCGTCAAGGTCGCCACCGAGGACACCCAGAACGCGCGCGATCAGCGCCTCGGCTAGTCGATCGAACGAGCCGTTCCCGAGGCACGGACACCGCGAGCCGTCGTCAGGTCACGACCAGGCCATCAGGGGTGGCCGGTCATTCCGCCTGGCTGTCCTCGATCCGGACGTTCGATAAGTTCGTATGTGGGAACGTGGGTCGCTTCCAGCCACGATTCCAACGCTGCTCCGCAGACCGTGCAGATCGCATCACCCGTATGCGGCACCAAGAACTTCTCTTCGGTGCGTCTGTACTCGGCGCCGCAATTGCATTGAACAATGGTCGCCATGTCGGAAATATGCGCCCGCGGTATCCAATTTTCCAGTCCGGCACGAAACGGCCCCGGTGCGCGAAACTGACGCTACACCAAGGCCGCCAACCCAGTGGGGGTTTTCTCCCGGTGGGCTTGGGGGGCATTGGCCGGGAGCAACGGAATCGACTCCGGGCGCGCGCCGAGGTTCCAACCGGTCGCACTGAATTGCCTTCGTGCGTGTGTCGCGACCGGGACCGCGCCCGGCCAGGCTCTCCTGGCGCAAGCGGTCGAGATGTGTTCGATGAATCGCCGCCGCTTCGTCCCGGAAAAAAATCTCCGCGAGAGTCAGAAAGCGAACGGAAGCTACGCCGCCGATCCTGCATAGTCCGGCTCAAGCGGGCACGCGGTGACCCGGCATTCAGCAAAAAGCCATGTGGAAGGAAGCGCTCCAGGTGCGCTTCCCCAGCGTCCGTGCACCGCGAGGCGCGGATTTTCCTTGATCTGGTTTCGCTTGAAAGGATCAGAGCCAGTGAGTGACGTCCATACGAATGAAGTGAGCGATAATCCGAAAGCCAGCGGCTTTGGCCTGCCCCTGTTCGCGTTGCCTCAGGCCTTTCAGGGTATCGCCGAACAAAATGCGAGGCGTGCCCGAGAACAGCTCGAGAAGGCCAAGGAAGCTTCGGAGGAAATCTCTGTCCTGCTCAAGGAAGCATACGCGGTCAACGCCAAGGGCGCCGCGGACTACGCAGCCAAGGTGATCGATATCTCGCATATCAACGCCAGTTCGGCCCTCGCTTTCATATCCGAGCTCGCCGGCACCAGGTCGCTGTCGGAAGCCATCCAGCTTTCGGCCGATCACGGCCGCAAGGCTTTCGAAGTGACGACCGCGCAGAACAAGGAGCTCTGGGAGATCGCGAAGAAGGTCGCGACCGAGACCTCCGAGCCGATCAAGAAGAGCCTTGCAAAGGCCCTGAAAACACCTTCCTGAGGAGCCGCCCCCCCCCCCGCTCCCAGGCCGGCTGGACCAAGCGTCTCCGATCAGAAGGGGCGCGGTCCAGCCGACGGTGCGCGGGACCAGCAATCCCTGACATTGGAGGAGGACCGAGGTGGGCGTCATCATGATCAAATGCCCGCGGACGGGACGTGCGATCAATACCGGCATGAAATCCGACCGCGAGACGTTCCGGCGCAGCACCGTGTTCTTTTCGCGCAGCTATTGCACGAGCTGTCGGACCAATCACGAATGGTTCGCCAGGGAGGCGTGGGTCCACGAACCCGAGCAGGAATTGCGCAAGGCGTCCTGACACCTGCGTCTGCGTTGCAACCGCATTCAATGGCTTCGTGATCGCTCAGCACCCGCGCCGCGTGCATGTGCATGAACCTTGTCGCCATTGGTCCACGGCCGGGCGTGCGAACGCGGAGGTCCATGTGGCGGCGCGCCGCGACCGGACGACTTGATCCCCTCCGCGGATACGATGCGGTCGATCCTGCCGCGCATGATCTCGTAGCACTCGCAGGCCGCAGTTTCGAGCCGCGGCCTGTCGACCTCGATCGAGCTCCGCCGGTTGGAGCGGATTGCGCCCGAGGCGCGAAGCTTGTGCACGACATGGGTCACAGTCGTTCGTCGCACACCCAGCAATTCCGACAGCGTCTCCTGCGTCAGCGGCAGCGTGTCGTCACCGATCTGATCGTGAACCTGCAACAGCCACCGGGCCAGGCGGGCCTCCACGGAATGGAGCGCATTGCACGCCGCGATATGCTGGAACTGGACCAGCAACGACCGCATATGGAGCTGCACCGCACTGGCAAGCGCGTGACTGTGCGCGAGTGCGGCGTGAAATCGTGCCGGCGAAATCTGCCACGTCGTGCCCGCGACGCGAACCACCGCGGTCATCGGCGAGCGTATCGACCTGAGTGTCGACAGGATGCCGACGGCGCCCTCGTTGCCGATCATTGTCGTCGCAACGGCCTGTCCGTTCGGCATGTCCATGACGAACGCGATCAATGCCGTGCAGGGAAAATAGATCTGTTCGACGAGGTCGCCCGACCGGACCAGCACGGCGTCGCGTTCGAGCGATACCTTGCGAAGATGAGGCGCAAGCAAATCAAGATCGGCGGGCGGCAAGGCCGCCAAAAGGCGATTACCCATGCTCGATCTGCGTTCCATCACGGAAGAGCTCCGCAAGACGGAGGCGCGGCTCGCTGCACAAACCTGCCGTGGCGCCAGGTCGAAATACGCAACGAACAGCCCGCGCCGGGAAGATAGAATACGCCGTAACGGGAAGAGTTCCAATGGATTCAGGTCAGCCCGCGACCGCGCTCGCGTACCGGGACGGCGCCGGGCTCGACGAGGGATCATGGCTTGCCTTCGCGGAGGCTTCGGCGGACGCGTCGTCGCTACTCCCCGCGCGATGACGGCTGTTGCTGCCCGCGAAATCCCGTCGCCAGCACATAGCGCTCCGACGAATCCTGCCGGCTGGCGGCCGGCTTGACGTGGCGGACGGTCGCGAAATCGCGCTTCAGCTGCGCCACCAGCTCGGCGTCGGCGCCGCTCTGGAATACTTTTGCCAGGAACGTGCCGCCGGGATTGAGCACCTCGCCGGCGAAATGCGCGGCAGTCTCGACCAGGCCGATGATGCGCAGCTGATCGGTCTTGCGATGGCCGGTGGTGTTGGCGGCCATGTCGGACATCACGATGTCGGCGCGGCCGCCCATCATCGCGATCAGTTTTTCCGGCGCGTCATGGTCGAGGAAGTCGAGCTGCGCGAAGGTGACGCCGGGGATCTCGCCCATCTCCAGCAGATCGATCGCGACCACCTTGCCCTTGCCGTCGGCGGCACCGGTACGCTTGGCCGCGATCTGGCTCCAGCCGCCGGGCGCCGCGCCAAGGTCGACCACGGTCATGCCCGGCTTGAGCAGGCGATATTTGTCGTCGATCTCGGCCAGCTTGAACGCCGCGCGCGAGCGGTAGCCCATCGCCTTGGCCTTGGCGACATAGGGATCGTTGAGCTGGCGCTCGAGCCAGAGTTTTGACGATAGCTTGCGCTTGCCGCCGCTCTTGACCGTGACGTGCAGCCGCCCGGTGGTGTCTTTCGCCATACTGCTTCTCTACTCCCTCGCCCCGCTCTTGCGGGGAGAGGGTTGGGGTGAGGGGCTGGTTCCGCAATGAAGGTGAGAGATGCGCTCGTGGAGAGTCCCCTCACCCGGATTGCATTGACATGCAATCCGGCCTCTCCCCGCAAGCGGGGCGAGGCAAGAGAAGCTCTAGCACGCTCGCAGCGCGCCGTCCTCGCGCATCATCTCGACCAGCATGCCCTCGCGCAGGCCGCGATCGGCGACGCGGAGCCGCGGCATCGGGAACGCATTGCGGATCGCATCGAGGATCGCACAGCCGGCGAGCACCAGATCGGCGCGCTCGACGCTGATGCAGTTGTTGTTGACGCGCGCCTCATAGCTCATGCCGAGCAGCCTCTGGATCGTCGCGGTGACGTCGCAATCGTTCATCCAGATGCCGTCGATGCGGCGGCGGTCATAGCGCGACAGATTGAGGAACACGCCCGCGAGCGTGGTCACGGTACCCGAGGTGCCGAGCATGTGCATGCCGCGCAGATCCTTGCCGTGCTCGGCCGCGAACGGCGCGACGTGCCGCGCGACCTCATCGATCATCTGCGCATACAAATCCCTGGTGACGTTCTTGCCGCCGAAATGTTCGGCCAGCGTGACGACGCCGAGCGGGACCGACATCCACGCCTTGATGCGTGGCGGCGCGTCGGGCGCGTTGGGGTCGCGCTCGATCCGCACCAGCTCGGTCGAGCCGCCGCCGATATCGAACAGGATGGCGCCCCGCCCCTTCGGATCGAGCAGCGGCGAGCAGCCGATCACGGCGAGCGTCGCCTCGGTCTCGCGATCGATCACCTCGAGCTCGATACCGGTCTCGGCCGCCACCCGCGCGCGAAAGCTCTCGGCGTTGCCGGCGGCGCGGCAGGCCTCGGTGGCGATCAGCCGCAGCCGGCGCGCCTTGCGATAGCGGATCTTGTCGCTGCAGATGGCGAGCGCGGCGATCGCACGCTCGATCGCGGCCTCGCTGATCGAGCCGGTGGCGGCGATGCCCTCGCCGAGCCGGATGATCCGCGAGAAGGAATCGACCACGCGGAACCCGTCGCCGGTGGGACAGGCGATCAACAGCCGGCAATTGTTGGTGCCAAGGTCGAGCGCGGCGTAGACGCCACTTTCCGCCGCTGCCGCAACCAACCCTGGCGGGGCTTCGCTGGCCGGGGGGCCGTCGCAAAGCCGCACATGGTCGTTCATCAAAACTGTCTTTCCGCAGGACCCCGAGGTGGATCCAGGAGGATCCTTGGGCCCGCCGAATAATTGTCGTTCACGGAAACTTTAGCAGCGTCAAAGCCCTACGCAACTCCGTTCACATTGGGTCCATGCCCAATCGGGCGTTGTCGTTAAGGGAGGCGTGCGTTATCTCCTCAACGCCCCTAAACTCCAGCAAATCCGGGCATTTCAGGTCATTTTCGATGCAAGATCACACGCCGCCTGCCTCTCTCGAAAACGCTATCGCACTGCAAAAATACGGTGTCGGACAGCCTGTTCGACGAAAGGAGGACGACACCCTGGTGCGCGGCAAGGGCAAATACACCGACGATTTCTCCCTGCCGGGCCAGGCGTATTGCTGGATGGTTCGCTCCTCCCATGCCCATGGAGTCATCAAGGGCATCGATACGGCGGCGGCCAAGGCGATGCCGGGCGTGCTCGGGGTTTGGACCGGCGCCGACCTTACGGCCGCCGGCTACAACCCCTTCACCTGCGGCCTGCCGTTGAAGAACCGCGACGGCTCGCCGCTCAAGCAGACCAACCGCCCCGCGCTCGTGACCGACAAGGTGCGCTTCGTCGGCGATCCCGTGGCCTTCGTGGTCGCGGAGACCGCGGCGCAGGCGCGCGACGCGGCTGAGGCCGTGGAGGTCGATATCGAACCGCTGCCGGCGGTGACCGACGCGGCCGAAGCCGCCAGGCCCGGCGCGCCGCAGCTCTATGACGACATCCCTGATAACGTCGCGCTCGACTATCACTATGGCGACACCGCCAAGATCGAGGCGGCGTTCGCCGGCGCGGCGCACGTCACCAAGCTCGACATCGTCAACACCCGCGTCGCCGTGGTCTCGATGGAGCCGCGCGTCGCCCTCGCGCATTACGACAAGACAACCGAACGCTTCACGCTGCAGGTGCCAACCCAGGGCGTCTCGGGCAACAAGGCGATCCTGGCGCGCCTGCTCAACGTGCCCGCCGACAAGGTCCGCATCCTCACCGGCAATGTCGGCGGCTCGTTCGGGATGAAGAACCTCAACTATCCCGAATACACCTGCATCGCGCATGCGGCGCGCGAGCTCGGCCGCCCTGTGAAGTGGCTGGATGAGCGCTCGACCAGCTTCCTCTCCGACAGCCAGGGCCGCGCGCAGCTGATCCATGCCGAGCTCGCGCTCGATGCCGACGGCAAGTTCCTCGCGGTGCGACTGTCCGGCCACGGCAATCTCGGCGCCTATATCACCGGCGTCGCGCCGGGCCCGCTGTCGCTCAACACCGGCAAGAACCTCGCCAGCGTCTATCGCACGCCGCTGCTCGGCGTCGACATCAAGACGGTCCTGACCAACACCACGCTGATGGGCGCCTATCGCGGCGCCGGCCGGCCCGAGGCCAATTACTACATGGAGCGGCTGATCGATGCCGCCGCCGACGAGATGGGCATCAACCGCTTCACGCTGCGCAAGCGCAACTTCATCAAGCCGTCGCAGCTGCCCTTCCCGGCGGCCTCCGGCGTCACCTATGACAGCGGCGATTTCGCCGGCGTGTTCCAGAAGGCGTTGGAGATCTCCGATTACGAGAACTTCACCAAGCGCAAGAAGGAGAGCAAGAAGAGCGGCAAGCTGCGCGGGATCGCCGTCGGCTCCTATCTCGAGGTCACCGCGCCGCCGAGCGGCGAGCTCGGCAAGATCAGCTTCGAGCCCGACGGCTCAGTGAAGCTCACCACCGGCACGCTCGATTATGGCCAGGGCCACGCCACCCCGTTCGCGCAGGTGCTGTCCGACCAGCTGGGGGTGCCCTTCGAGAAGATCACGCTCGAACAGGGCGACAGCGATCTGGTCCGCTTCGGCAACGGCACCGGCGGCTCGCGCTCGATCACCGCGACCGGCCAAGCGATCGTCGAGGCTTCCGCGCTGGTGGTCGAGAAGGGCAAGAGGGCGGCCGCGCATATGCTGGAGGCATCCGAGGCCGACATCGAATTCGGCGCCGGCCGCTTCACTATCGCCGGCACCGACCGCTCGATCGGCATCATGGAGCTCGCCGAGCGGATGCGCGCCGGCAAGATGCCCGAAGGCACGCCGGAGACGCTCGACGTCGATCACGCCACCAAGGAGACGGCGTCGACCTTCCCGAACGGCTGCCACGTCGCCGAGGTCGAGATCGATCCCGACACCGGCGTGACGCGGATCGTGCGCTACTCGGCGGTCAACGATTTCGGCGTCGTGGTCAATCCGATGATCGTCGCGGGCCAGCTCCACGGCGGCGTCGCGCAGGGCATCGGCCAGGCGCTGATGGAGGAAGTCAGCTACGACGCCTCAGGCCAGCCGATCACCGGCTCGTTCATGGACTACGCGCTGCCGCGTGCCGGCGACGTGCCGTCGATGCTGGTCGGCGATCATCCCTCGCCGGCAAAATCCAACCCGCTCGGCACCAAGGGCTGCGGCGAGGCCGGCTGCGCCGGCAGCCTCGTCTGCATCGTCAACGCCGTGGTCGACGCGCTGTCGGAGTACGGCATCAAGCACATCAACATGCCGCTGACGCCGGAACGCGTCTGGCGCGCGATCCAGGACGCCAAGGCGAAGGCGGCGTAGCGCGCTCGGCCGCCGCCAACACCACTGTCATCGCCCGCGCAGGCGGGCGATCCAGTATTCCAGAGGCGGCAGTGCTTGAGCCGAGGGGCCGCGGCGTACTGGATACCCCGCATGCGCGGGGTATGACACCTGTGGCGTGGAGACGACGTGCCCCTTCCCTACGCCGCGGCCTGCTCGCGCGGCTGGGTGATCGCGATGTGCCGGCAATGCGCGAGCGGCACGCCGTTACCGAGCACCAGCGCGTCGAGCTCGACGAAGCGGTGGCCCTTCTTGTCGTAATTGCCGGTCACCTTGGCACGCGCGGTCAGCTCGTCGCCGATCTTGCCGGCCGACAGCAGCTGCATGCGGGTGCCGACATGGATCCAGGGCCCGAGGATCGCATTGTCGACCAGGACCTTGTTCATCACGCGCGGCAGGAGGCCGGGATGGCCGAGACCTTCGCGTAGATAGATCGGGTCAGTCTCCCTGATATCGGCGAGATATTCCTTCGCGGCATCGCCCGACCAGTCGCGCGGGATGGTGCCGAGCCACTTGCCCTCTTCATAGGACGACGCGCTGACCGGCTTGCGCTCGGCGACCGCGGCGACCTGCTTGTAGTCGTCGAGCACAAATTTCGGCGCGGATGCCAGCAGCGATGCGGTGCCGGTGGCGCAGAGCTCGCCGCGGCTGTGGAGCTCGATCGTGAGCCCATTGCCGGTCTCCTGTCCGGTCAATTCCGCGATCTCGCCGTCATAGACCGGCTTCACGAAGCGGGCCTCGATCAGACCGCGTTCGAGGAAATCGCGGCCCCATTTCTCGACCGGCAGGTGCATCATGTAGGCCATCACATCGACGCCGGGGACCAGCCCGCCGGAAAAGCCGAACTTCCGCGCCACCGTGTCGTCGTGGATCTTGTTCTCCGACAGTTTCGAGGTGTTGTACGCCGAGACGCGGTAGGTCAGCGAAGCCGTCTTCGAATCCATGGGGTTTCCCCTTATTTCCGTTGTTTTTCTCAGGCAATCGTAGTCGAACCGGTCAGCGTGACAAGCCTCTCGTTTTGCTCGCAATTTTCCGCCCGATGGAGTACACGCAGGCCGCGCCTGCCAACCCAGGAATCGATGACTGAAACCCCTGCCCCCACCCGCATCTATGTCGACGCCGACGCCTGCCCGGTGAAGGACGAGATCTATCGCGTCGCGATCCGACTCGGCGTGCCCGTCAGCATGGTCGCGGGCAATTTCATCCGCGTGCCGCAGGATCCGCTGATCGAGCGCATCGCCGCCGGTTCCGGCATGGATGCGGCCGACGACTGGATCGCGGAACGCGCGCGTGAGGGCGACATCGTGATCACGGCGGACATCCCGCTGGCGAGCCGCTGCGTCAAGGCCGGCGCCGATGTGATCGCGCCGAATGGCAAGCCGTTCACCGAACAGTCGATCGGCATGACGCTCGCGGTGCGCAATCTGATGACCGATCTGCGCTCGTCGGGCGAGATCACCGGCGGGCCGAAATCATACTCGCCGCGCGACCGCTCGACCTTCCTGTCGACGCTCGACCAGACCATCCGCCGCATCCAGCGCCGCCGCGCCGAGCAGGCGCCAGCGAGCCAGCAGGGTTAGCGCGATGGCTCCGCCTCCTCTGATCCAGCTCAAGGACATGAGCCTCACCTTTGGCGGCACGCCGCTGCTGACGGGCGTCGAGCTGTCGGTCTCCGCCGGCGAGCGCGTCTGCCTGATCGGCCGCAACGGCTCCGGCAAGTCGACGCTGCTGCGCATCGCGGCCGGCCTGGTCGAGCCTGACGCCGGCAGCCGCTTCGTGCAGCCAGGCGCCACCATCCGCTATCTGCCGCAAGAGCCGGACTTCGGCGACCACAAGACGACGCTGGCCTATGTCGAGGCCGGCCTCGGCCCCGGCGACGACCACTACCAGGCGCGCTATCTGCTCGAACAGCTCGGCCTCAGCGGCGAGGAAGATCCGGCGCATGTCTCCGGCGGCGAGGCGCGCCGTGCGGCGCTGGCCCGGGTGCTGGCGCCCTCGCCCGATATCCTGCTGCTGGACGAGCCGACCAACCATCTCGACCTGCCGACCATCGAATGGCTCGAAGGCGAATTGGAAAGCCGGCGCTGCGCGCTGGTGCTGATCAGCCACGACCGCCGCTTCCTCACCAATTTGTCGCGCACCACGGCCTGGCTCGACCGCGGCCAGATCAGGCAGATCGAGCGCGGCTTCGGCGCCTTCGAGGCGTGGCGCGACGAGGTGCTGGCGGAGGAAGAGCGCGAGCAGCACAAGCTCGACCGCAAGATCGTCAACGAGGAGCACTGGCTGCGCTACGGCGTCTCCGGCCGCCGCAAGCGAAACGTCAAGCGGCTCGGCAATCTCTTTGCGCTGCGCGACCAGCGCCGCAACTATCGCGGCGCCACCGGCAATGCCACCCTCGCCGCTGCCGAAGCCGAAAAGTCCGGCCGGCTGGTGATCGAGGCCAAGAACATCGCGAAGGCGTTCGGCGAGCGCAAGATCGTCGACGGCTTCTCGACCCGGATCCAGCGCGGCGACCGGCTCGGCATCGTCGGCCCGAACGGCGCCGGCAAGACCACGCTGGTGCATCTGCTGATCGGCAACGATCCGCCCGACTCCGGTTCGGTGCGGCTCGGGGCCAATATCGAAATGGCGACGCTCGACCAGCATCGCGAAAGCCTCGACCCGAAGCTGACGCTGGCCGAGGCCCTGACCGGCGGCCGCGGCGATCACGTCATGGTCGGCGACAAGTCGAAGCACGTGATCGGCTACATGAAGGACTTCCTGTTCGCGCAGGAGCAGCGCGGCACGCCGCTGGAGGCGCTCTCCGGCGGCGAGCGCGGCCGCCTGATGCTGGCGCGCGCGCTGGCCAAGCCGTCCAACCTCTTGATCCTGGACGAGCCGACCAACGACCTCGATCTCGAAACCCTCGACGTGCTCGAGGACATGCTCGGCGATTACGAGGGCACGGTGATCCTGATCAGCCACGATCGCGACTTCCTCGACCGCGTGGTGACGTCGGTAATCGTGCCCGAAGGCCAGGGACGCTGGATCGAATATGCCGGCGGCTATTCCGACATGCTGGCGCAGCGCGGCGCCGACGTGAAGCGCGAGACGGTGAAGGCGGAAGCCCCGACCGAGGAGAAGAAGGAAGCCAGGGCCGCGGCGCCCGAAGCGGCACCGAGGCGCCGGCTGAGCTTCAACGAGAAGCACGCACTGGAAACCTTGCCGAAGACCATCGACAAGCTGCACAACGAGATCGCCAAGCAGCAGAAGCTGCTCGACGATCCCGATCTCTATACGAGGGATCGCAAGACATTCGACGCCGCCTCGGCCGCGATCGCAAAGGCGCAGGAGGAGCTCGCCGCCGCCGAGGACCGCTGGCTCGAACTCGAAGTGCTGCGCGAAGAGATCGAACAGGCATGAACATGATGATTCTTGCCGTCATTGCGAGGAGCGGAGCGACGAAGCAATCCATGCATCTGCAAACGCGGGCAGATGGATTGCTTCGCTCCGCTCGCAATGACAGAAATTCTGCAATGGAGCCGCCCCGATGACCACGCCCCTCGCCGCCAAGATCGCCAAGGAATACGGCACGCCCTGCGCCGTGATCGATATGGACCGGGTCGAGCGCAACATCGCGCGCATCCAGAAGGCCTGCGACGAGGCCGGCGTCGCCAACCGTCCGCACATCAAGACGCACAAGAACCCGATGCTGGCGCAGCTGCAGATCAAGGCCGGCGCCAAAGGCATCACCTGCCAGAAGCTCGGCGAGGCCGAGATCATGGCGGACGCTGGCATCGACAACATCCTGATCAGCTACAATCTGCTCGGCGACGAGAAGATGGCGCGGCTCGGCGCGCTGCAAGCAAAGGCCAACGTCACCGTCGCTGCCGACAACTCCGTCGTCGTCGGCGATCTGCCGAAGGCCGCAGCCGCCTCCGGCCGCCCGCTCTCGGTCGTGGTCGAATGCGACACCGGCCGCAAGCGCGCCGGTGTCGAGACCCCGGCCGAGGCGATCGCGCTGGCGCGCGAGATCGCAGCCTCCAAAGGCCTCGCCTTCGCGGGCTTCATGCTGTACCCGACCGAGACCGGCTGGGCCGATGCGCAGAAATTCTACGACGAGGCGCTGTCCGGCGTGCGCGCCCACGGCCTCGATGCGACAATCGTCTCCACCGGCGGCACGCCGAACCTGAAGAATCTCGGCAAGCTGAAGGGCGGAACCGAGCATCGCTTCGGCACCTACATCTACAACGACCGCATGCAGGTCGCGGCCGGCGTTGCGACCTGGGACGATTGCGCGCTGCACATCTATTCCACCGTCGTCAGCCGCGCCGGCCCGGAGCGCGGCATCCTCGACGCCGGCTCCAAGACGCTGACCTCTGACACCGGCGGCCTCGAAGGCCACGGCCTGATCCTCGAACATCCCGAGGCCAGGATCGCGCGCTTCGCCGAGGAGCACGGCTTTCTCGACCTCTCCCGCAGCAACACGCGGCCCAATGTCGGCGACATCGTGCGGATCGTGCCCAATCATGTCTGCGTCGTCGTCAACATGATGGACGAGGTCGTGATGGTGCGCGGCGACGAGATCATCGGTGCGCTGCCGGTGACGGCGCGGGGCAAGCTGCGCTAGCCGCATCCCGCGACCTCGTAGGATGGGTAGAGCGCAGCGAAACCCATCATGCTTCCGCGCAGATGAAAGGTGATGGGTTTCGCTTCGCTCTACCCATCCTACGCATTTACCCCCGCATCAGCGCCTGCAGTTCGCGGTCGAGCGCTGAGCGAAACACCTCGATCGGCCGCGCCAGGCGGCCGGCCGGCGGGCGATGCACGATCCAGGCGCGCACCGCGGGATTAAAATCCGCGATCTTCACGGCCTTGAGCCGGCTGCGGATCGGGCTTCGTTTCAGCGCCACCGGCGTCACGAGGCCGATGCCGAGCCCGCGCGCCACCAGCGACAGCCGCAGCTCGCTGTCGAGCGCCTCGACCGCGATGTTGAACGGCAGATGCGCCGCATCGAAATGGCGCTTCAGCGTCTGGCGAAAGCCGCAGCCGTCCTGGTTGATCACCCATCCGGTCCGCGACAGCCATTCGAGATCGACTGACTTCGGCGTCTTCATGTCGCGCGCGACGACGAACACCACCGGCTGCGCGCCGAGGTCGGAGGCCACGAGATCGTCGGGCGGCGCGGTGCCGTCAGGAAGGCAGATCGCCGCGGCATCGAGCTCGTTGCGGCTGACCCGCTCCATGTGGTTGGGCGACCAGCCCGAGACGACGCGCACCGCCAGCGCGGGAAATTCGCCGCGCACCGCGTCGAGCGGTCCTGTCAGCCCCGCCTCCGACAAGAACGGCGTCAGGCCGAGCCTGAACTCACCGCGCACCACGCCGTCATTGGCGACGCCTGACTTGAGGTCGTCGAGCATGCGCAGCAGCCGGCGGCCCTGCTCATAGGCCTCGATTCCCGCCGCCGTCGGCTTCAGCGGCTTGGAGAGCCGGTCCAAGAGCTGCGCGCCGAGCATCACCTCGAGATTCTGGATCCGCCGCGTCACGCCGGGCTGGGTCAGGTTCAGCCGCGCCGAGGCCGCGACGATCGATCCGGTCTCCACCACGGCGACGAACGCCACGAGGTCATGGGTGTTCATAACAATCTCGCATATTCTTCATCATCTTATTTGAGTTGTAGCATATTAGGCCCATCCCCTAAAGGGGGCCTCGCCACTCCATCGCGAGGCCCCATGACCATCTCCGAAGCCACCAAACTCTCCCCGGCGCGCACCGTCGCCGTGCGTCCCCTGATCTGGATCGGCGCCATCACGACCGGCACCGTCGTCACCAATCTCTTTGCGCCGCAAATCCTCGTTGGCCTGATGGGCCGCTCGCTCGGCATGACCGCGCTAGAGGCCGGCCTGATCTCGACGCTGACCCTGCTCGGCTACGCGCTCGGGCTGCTGCTGCTGGTGCCGCTGGTCGACCTCGTCGAGAACAAGCGGCTGATCCTGCGGACGCTGGCCTGCGCCATCGTCGCCGCGATCGGCACCGCGATGGCGCCGACGCCGCTGATCCTGCTCGCCGCCACGTTCATCCTCGGCGCCTCCTGCGCCGCGATCCAGATGGTGGTGCCGCTGGTAGCGTCGATGGTGCCGCCGGAGCGCCGCGGACAGGCGATCGGCGATGTCATGAGCGGCCTGATGATCGGCATCCTGCTGTCGCGGCCGATGGCGAGCCTGATCGCGGACAGCTGGAACTGGCGCGGCTACTATGTCACCTCGGCCGTGCTGATGACGGTGCTCGCCTCAGCACTGGCGCGCACGCTGCCGACGCTACAGCCGGCGGCGAAGGTCAGCTACGGCGCGCTGCTGCGTTCGTTCCCGACCCTGCTGCGCGAGGAGCCGGTGCTGCGCGTTCGCTCCTGGACCGCGGCGCTGGTGATGGCCTCGTTCACCGCGTTCTGGGCTGCCGTCGCGCTGCGCCTGCCGGATGCGCCGTTCAAGCTCGACGCCAGGGGGATCGCGCTGTTCGCGCTGATCGGCGTTGCCGGCGCTGTCGCGACACCGCTGGCCGGCCGCTGGGGCGACCGTGGCCTGGCGCGGCCGATGCTGATCGGCTCGCACCTCCTGATATCGGCATCGCTCGCGCTGTGCGCTTGGGCCGGCGTGATCGAATCCCGAATCGCGGCGCTGGTCGTGCTGAGCCTCGGCACCATCCTGCTCGATCTCGGCATCACCACCGACCAGACGCTCGGCCGCCGCGCCGTCAACCTGCTGCGCCCCGAGGCGCGCGGCCGGATCAACGGCCTGTTCGTAGCGCTGTTCTTCATCGGCGGCGCGGTGGGCGCGGCAGCGGCATCGGCGGCGTGGAGCTTTGGTGGCTGGACCGCGGTGTGTGCGGTGGCTGCGGTGTTCGGCGTGCTCGGCCTAATCACGGACATCGCGACGAAGACGGGATCGGAGTGAGCGGCATCGCGTAGGATGGGTAGAGCGCAGCGAAACCCATCATGTCTCCGCGCGGTAGAAAGTCGATGGGTTTCGCTGCGCTCTACCCATCCTACGAATTGAGCCAATTCAACACTCCCTTCCCAGCGGCGACGCCCGTTGCAAACGACGCCTGCAACAGATAGCCGCCGGTCGGCGCTTCCCAATCGAGCATCTCACCGGCGGCGAAGACGCCGGGCAGCCGCCGCAGCATGAACTGCGCGTCGAGCTCGTCGAACCTGATCCCGCCGGCGCTCGAGATCGCGCGAGCGATCGGCGCCACGCCTGACACCTTGATCGGCACCGCATTGATCAGCTCGGCCAATTCGGCCGGCGGCAGCGCGGCCAGCGAACGGCCGGCGGCGACTGTCGCCTCGTGCAACAGCCCGATGCCGACCGGCGAGAGCTGCGCGGCCTTGCGCAGGAAATTGGACAAGGATTGCTTGCCCTTCGGCGCCGACAGACGCACGACCAGTTCGTCGCGCGCGGCATCGGGCCGCAACGCCACCGTCAGTGTCGCCGTTCCCTTCGCGAGCACCGCCTCGCGCAATTCCGCCGACAGCGCATAGATGGCGCCGCCCTCGATGCCGGCGCGGGTGACGATCGCCTCGCCGCGCACGGTATCCGGACCAATCGTGAGCGCGACGCCCTTGAGCGGCTGGCCCTCGAACCTGTCGCGGAAGATATCCGACCAGGCAACCGTGAAGCCGGAATTGGCTGGCTTGATCGGCGCCACGGCAACGCCCTTTGCGGCAAGGATATCCGCCCACGCGCCGTCGGAGCCGAGCCGCGGCCAGCTCGCGCCGCCGAGTGCCAGCACGGTCGCATCGGCCTTGACCACGCGCGGGCCGTCCGGCGTCTCGAACAGCAGTGCGCCGCGCGCGTCCCATCCAACCCAGCGATGCCGGAATGCAAATTGCACGCCCGCGGCATCGAGCCGCCGCAGCCAGGCGCGCAGCAGGGGCGATGCCTTGAACGCCACGGGAAACACCCGGCCGCTGCTGCCGACAAATGTCGGCTGCCCCAGCGCCTCGCTCCAGGCCCGTAATGCGTCGGGCGGAAATGCCTCGACCGCAGCCTTCAGACGCGGCAGCGCCTCGCGATAGCGCGCAAGGAAATCCGGCAGCGGTTCGGAGTGGGTGAGATTGAGCCCGCCACGGCCGGCCATCAGGAATTTGCGGCCGGCCGACGGCATCGCGTCGTAGACGGTGATTTGTGCGCCACCTTGCGCGAGCATCTCCGCCGCCATCAGGCCGGCAGGTCCGGCTCCGATGACGGCGACGGTCATGCTCAGAGCTTGATCCCGGCCCGTGCGGCCGCCTGGGCGACATACTTCTGCGTCTGCTCGAACGCGCCCTGCAGCGCCTTCGCGGTCGACATGTCGCTGATCGCGTTGAAGTGCGCGGCGACGCCGTCCGGCGTCCATTCGGACTGCGGCAGGTTGACGCCTTCGGTCTCCAGCACGCGGATCACGGCAAACGAGCCGGCGCCGGCGCCCATGATGGTGCGGGTCGGCGCGTCCTCCGAGAGGAGGAATTCGACCGCAGGCGTGATCGCTTCCGGCTTCATCAGCGCCAGCGCCTGCGGCGGCAGCAATTCCTCGGTCATGCGGGTCGCAGCCGTCGGCGAGATGGTGTTGACCTTGATGTTATTCTTGCGGCCCTCTTCGGCGAGCACGTTCATCAGGCCGACCATGCCGGCCTTCGCCGCGCCGTAATTGGCCTGGCCGAAATTGCCGAACAGGCCGGACGACGAGGTCGTCAGCACGATGCGGCCGTAATTGCGCTCGCGCATGCCGGCCCACACCGCCTTGCAGCAGTAGAATGTGCCGGTGAGATGCACGTCGAGCACCTTGGCCCAGTCGGCAACCTCGAGCTTGGTGAACGACTTGTCGCGCAGGATGCCGGCATTGGCGCACAAGAGATCGACGCTGCCCCATTCCTTGGTGGCGCGCTCGACCATCGCGGTGACCTGCTCGAAGTTCGAGACGTCGGCGCCGTCGGCCATCGCGGTGCCGCCGGCTTTCCGGATCTCCTCGACCACGGTCTCGGCCGGCGACAGCGACCCACCGGTGCCGTCGCGCGCGCCGCCGAAATCGTTGACCACCACCTTGGCGCCGCGGCTGGCGAGCCCCAGCGCATGCGCCCGTCCGAGACCATTGCCCGCGCCGGTGACGATAGCGACGCGTCCGTCAAACCTGATTGCCATGCTTGTCATTCCTGCTCTGACTTCCCTTCTCGCCTTGTGGGAGAAGGTGGCGCGCGCGAGCGCGCCGGATGAGGGGTTCTCTCCACGGATGAGCACGCGGAGAGAGACCCCTCACCCGGCTTCATCTCGCTCCGCTCGATTTCGCCACCCTCTCCCACAAGGGGAGAGGGTACATGCCCGAGCGGCATGAAAAGGTTGGGGACTTTTGAGCAGCGATGGATGGCCGGGTCAAGCCCGGCCGAGACGGCCAGCGGGCGCGCTAGACCGAAGGGGTCATCGACCCGCAGGGTTTCAGGCTTTTGAGCAGATGCCCGCTCCAGCACTCGTGATGCTCTTGAGCGTAGCTAATCGCGCCAATCACAATCAAAGCGACTACGACAATTCCGGCGACGATGTTTTGCACCATGGCTGCCACTCCCGGGACCGCACCGCCTAAAGCGGGCATCATGGACACCAGGGAACACAGCCGTCAATGCGCTACATTGGCCAGAGCAGCGCACCGCGTAAAAAACAGATCGGGGTGGCTCGCCCCACCTCCCCCCGCTTGGCTTGTGGGAGAGGTGGCGCAACCCTTCGCGGTTGCAACACAACCGCGTCTCGTGACCGTTAGCTGAAATAGATCAGGCCGAGCCAGTCGGCGACCAGCGCGGGCTTTTCCTCGCCTTCGATCTCGACCGTGACGTTGGTGCGCGACAACAACTCCTTCGGCTTGCGCAGCGTGGCTTCGGCCAGTACGAAGCGGCCGCGAACGCGTTTTCCGGAGCGCACCGGCGAGATGAAGCGCAGCTTGTCGAAGCCGTAGTTGACACCCATCGCGGTGCCCTCGAGCACCGGCATCACCTCGTAGGACATGATCGACATCAGCGACATCGTCAGGAAGCCATGGGCGATCGTGGTGCCGAAGGCGGTCTCCTTCCTGGCGCGCTCGGGATCGACATGGATGAACTGGTGATCCTCGATCACGTCGGCATAGGTGTCGATGCGGCCCTGATCGAGCAGGTGCCACGAGGACACGCCGATCTCCTTGCCGACCATGCCCTGGTAGGTTTCCAGCGACACCGGCGGCTTCTTCCAGACTTCGTTCATTGGCTAACCTCTGCTAACCGGAGGTCCGCACCTTCTGCAGCTCCGGAAATTCTTCCTCGCGGAACTCGACACCGCGCAACGCATCGCTTCTGACATCGTCATGTTCGAGCCGGCGCAACTGCACGCGACGGATTTTTCCAGAAATCGTCTTGGGCAATTCGGTGACCAGCTCGATCTTGCGGATGCGTTTAAACGGTGCGAGCCGCGTGTGCAAATGTTGGAAGATCGACAGCGCCGTCTCCGGAGTGCGCTCGACACCCGACACCAGCAGCACATAGGCCTTGGGGACCGCGAGCCGGATCGGGTCCGGGCTCGGCACCACCGCGGCCTCGGCCACCGCGTCATGCTCCAGCAGCACGCTTTCCAGCTCGAACGGCGAGATGCGGTAGTCGGAGGACTTGAACACGTCGTCGGTGCGGCCGACGAAGGTCAGATAACCCTCGTCATCGGTGAACACGACGTCGCCGCTGCGATAGATCTCGCCGTCGGTGCCGATGAGCTTGCCGTCGTCGCCCTGATAGCCCTGCATCAGGCCGGCCGGCCGGGCGGCGCCGAGCAGCAAGGTCACCTCGCCCTCCTTCGCGGGGTGGCCGTCATTGTCGGTGACCTGCACGCGATAGCCCGGCAGCGGCCGGCCCATCGAGCCGACCTTCACCTTCTGTCCCGGCGAGTTGCCGGCCAGCGCGGTGGTTTCGGTCTGGCCGTAGCCGTCGCGGATAGTCAGCCCCCAGGCCGATTTGACCTGGTCGATGATCTCGGGATTGAGCGGCTCGCCGGCGCCGCACACCTCGCGCAGCGAGACCTTGAAGCTCGCGAGGTCTTCCTGGATGAACATCCGCCACACCGTCGGCGGCGCACACAGCGTGGTGACGCCGCAGCGGCCGATGATCGAAAGCAGTCCTTTCGCCTCGAAGCGTGGCTGGTTCGCGATAAAGATCGTTGCGCCGGCATTCCACGGCGCGAAGAAGCAGCTCCAGGCATGCTTGGCCCAGCCGGGCGAGGAGATGTTGAGATGGATGTCGCCGGGCTGCAGGCCGATCCAGTACATGGTCGAGAGATGGCCGACCGGATAGCTGCGCTGGCTGTGCCGCACCAGCTTCGGCTTTGCCGTGGTGCCCGAAGTGAAATAGAGCAGCATCGGGTCGTCGGCGTTGGTCGGGCCATCGGGCGTGAATGCGTCGGACTGCTTGGCGGCATCCTCGAACGGCAACCAGCCGTCCTGCGCCTGCGTCGCGCCGACCACGATGCGAACGAGGTTGTCGCTGCCGAGGCCTGCGAACTTCGCGACCTGATCCTGCGTGGCAACCACCGCCCTCGCCTTACCGCGGTCGAGCCGGTCGCGCAGTTCATCCGCAGTCAAGAGCGTGGTCGCGGGGATCACGACCACGCCGAGCTTCATCGCCGCCAGCATGGTCTCCCACAGCGGCACCACATTGCCGAGCAGCAGCAACAGATGATCGCCACGCTTCAGCCCCTGCGCGCGCAGGAAATTTGCAACCTGGTTTGAGCGGCGCGACAGCTCGGCGAAGGAAAGCTTGGTCTCGTTGCCGCTGGCGGCATCGACGATCCACAGCGCCGGCCGGTCGCGGCTGTCGGCATTATCAGCCAGTTCGGCGTCGAACCAGTCGAGTGCCCAGTTGAACGGCACCGGATCGGGCCAGCGAAATCCCTTCACCGCGGCATCGTAGTCGGTGCGGTGCTCGAGCAGAAAGGCGCGTGCGTCCTGAAATGTGGTCATCCGGCTTCACCTGACGTCATCCTGAGGAGCCGCGCGAAGCGCGGCGTCTCGAAGGATGGCCATAGACACCGTCTTTCCATCCTTCGAGGCTCGCTCCGCTCGCACCTCAGGATGACGGCGATTTACTTCGGGGCAAGGGCCCTAACGTGCTGGATAATTCCGGAAAAGTCGACCCCGCCGTGGCCCGACGCGTCGAAGGTTTTATAGATCTCCTGCGCGTGCTTGCCGAGCGGCGTAACCGCGCCGGCCGCATTGGCGGCGTCCTGCGCCAAGGTCAGGTCCTTGACCATCAGGTTGGAAGCAAAGCCCGGCTTGTAGTCGTTGTTGGCCGGCGACGTCGGCACCGGGCCGGGAACCGGGCAATAGGTGGTCAGCGACCAGCACTGCCCCGACGAGGTCGAGGCGACGTCGAACAGCGCCTGGTGCGACAGGCCGAGCTTCTCGGCGAGCACGAAGGCCTCGCCGACCGCGATCATGGAAATGCCGAGGATCATGTTGTTGCAGATCTTGGCCGCCTGCCCCGCACCGCCCGCGCCGCAATGCACGATCTTCTTGCCCATGTTGGCGAGCATCGGCTGGGCCGCCGCGAAGGCTTTGTCCTCACCGCCGCACATGAAGGTCAGCGTCGCGCCCTTGGCGCCGCCGGTGCCGCCGGAGACCGGGGCATCGACCGAGGCCATGCCGTGCTTGGCGGCCAGCGCATGCGCCTGCTTGGCGCTTTCGACGTCGATGGTCGAGCAGTCGATGATCAGCGTGCCCTTGGCCATCGCCGGAAGCACCTCGTTCCAGACGCCGAGCACATGCTTGCCGGCCGGCAGCATGGTGATGACGACATCGGCGCCCTTCACCGCGCCGACGCCGCTCTCGGCGATCGCGGCACCGTCGCTCTTGGCCTGATCGCGGGATGCCGCGACCAGATCGAACGCGGTCACCTTGTGGCCGGCCTTGACCAGATTGGCCGCCATCGGCCCGCCCATATTGCCGAGCCCGATGAATGCAACGTTTGCCATGGGAAGTCCTCCGCTTGCGACGTTTCTATTTGCTGTCGGGAAATTTCAATTCGTCGGCGCCGATCTCGGCGAAGTAAGGCGCCACCATCTCAGGCGTCACCTGCTCGATCCGGGCCGGCGACCATGTCGGATTGCGATCCTTGTCGATGACGGCGGCGCGCACGCCCTCGCGGAAATCGTCGCTGGCGAACACTTCGAGCGCGGCGCGATATTCGCGCACCAGGCACTCTTCCAGCGTCGCGGTCGCGCGCGCCAGCCGCAGCAGTTTCAGCGTCACCACCATGCCGCGCGGCGACTTCTCGCCGAGCGTCTTCAGCGTGTCCTGTGCCATGTCGGATCCGTCGGCCGTCAGCGCGGCGACGACGTCCTCCATCCGGCCGCGTGCGAACCAGCCGTCGATCCTGGCCTGCATCGCGGCGACAGGGCCAGCCGTCTCGCCGGTGGCGAAGCCTCCGATCAGCCGGTCGATCTCGGCCGAATTCGTGCCCGGCGCAACCTTGGTTAGCGCCTCGCGCAACGCCGGCAGCTTCGCGCTCGGCACCACGGCGTCGGCGAAGTTGGCGTAGATTGCATCGGGACCGTTCATCGTGGTGCCGGTGAGCCCGAAATAGGTGCCGATCTCGCCGGGCGAGCGCGACAGCAGATAGGTGCCGCCGACGTCGGGGAAAAAGCCGAGCCCGACCTCGGGCATCGCGAGCTTGGTCCGCTCCGTCACCACGCGGTGGCGGCCATGCGCCGACAGCCCGACGCCGCCGCCCATCACGATGCCGTCCATGAAGGCGACATAGGGTTTTGGGAATTTCTTGATCCGCGCGTTGAGGATGTATTCGTCGCGCCACAGGATCTTGCCGAGATCGCCCTTGACCTTGGAGCTTTCCCAGAGCGCGCGGATATCGCCGCCGGCGCACAGGCCGCGGTCGCCGGCGCCCTCCAGCACGACGACGGCGACATCGCCATCGGCCTCGAACACATCGAGCGCCCTGTCGATGTCGTGGAACATCTCCAGCGTCACGGCATTGATCGCCTTCGGCCGGTTCAGTCGGATGATGCCGGCAGAACCTTCCTTGCGCGCGATCAGATCGCCCTCGGCTGCCGCCGCATCATTCATCGCGCGCCCTCGATCAACTTGCGCGACACGATCAGCCGCATGATTTCATTGGTGCCTTCGAGGATCTGGTGCACGCGCAGATCGCGCACGATCTTCTCGACGCCGTATTCGCTGAGATAGCCGTAGCCGCCATGCAGCTGCAGCGCCTGGTTGGCGACCTCGAAGCCGACATCGGTGCCGAACCGTTTTGCCATCGCGCACAGCATGGAAGCGTCAGAATCCTTGCGGTCGAGCGCGGCGGCCGCGCGCCACAGGAAGGTGCGCGCGGCCTCGAGCTCGGTCGCCATGTCGGCGATCTTGAACTGCAGCGCCTGGAACTCGTCGAGCCGCTTTCCAAAGGCCTTGCGGTCCTTCATGTAGGCCAGCGCCTTGTCGAGCGCCGCCTGCGCGCCGCCGAGCGAGCACGCCGCGATGTTGAGCCGGCCGCCGTCGAGCCCGGCCATCGCAATCTTGAAGCCGATGCCCTCCTCGCCGAGCCGGTTCGCGACCGGCACGCGCGCATTCTCGAACATGACAGCGCGGGTCGGCTGCGCATTCCAGCCCATCTTGCGCTCATTGTTGCCGAACGACACGCCCGGCGTGTTGCCGTCGACGACAAGCGTCGAGACGCCGCCGGGACCGTCGCCGCCGGTGCGCACCATCGCCACCAGCAGGTCGGTGCTGCCGGCACCGGAGATGAACTGCTTCTGGCCATTGAGCACATAGTGATCGCCGTCGAGCACCGCGCGGGTGCGCAGCGCGGCGGCGTCGGAGCCGGCGCCCGGCTCGGTCAGGCAGTAGCTGGCGATCAGCTCCATGGTGCAGAGCTTCGGCAGCCATTTGTGGCGCTGGGTGTCGTTGCCGTAGGCATCGATCATCCAGGACGCCATGTTGTGGATCGAGATGAAGGCCGACGTGGTCGGGCAGCCCGTCGCCAGCGCCTCGAAGATCAGCGCGGCGTCGAACCGCGTCATCGCCGAGCCGCCGACATCGTCCTTGATATAGATGCCGCCGATGCCGAGGTTTGCCGCCTCGCGCATCACGTCGACCGGAAAGTGCTTTGTCTCGTCCCATTCGAGCGCGTGCGGCGCGATCCTCTCCGCCGCAAACGCCCGCGCCATGTCGCGAACCGCGATCTGGTCCTCGTTGAGAGCGAACTGCATGCTTCGCCTCTAGGGACGAGTTTACTTCATCGTCGGGATCGAGAACTCCGCGCCTTCCTTGACGCCGGACGGCCAACGCGAGGTCACCGTCTTGGTCTTGGTGTAGAAGCGGATCGAGTCCGGACCGTGCTGGTTGAGGTCGCCGAAGCCGGACTTCTTCCAGCCGCCGAAGGTGTAGTAGGCGATCGGCACCGGGATCGGCACGTTGATGCCGACCATGCCGACATTGACCTTGGCGGCGAAGTCGCGCGCGGCGTCGCCGTCGCGGGTGAAGATCGCGACACCGTTGCCGTAGTCATGGTCGGACGGCAGCGCCAGCGCCTCGTGATAGTCGTGGGCGCGCACCACCGAGAGCACCGGGCCGAAGATCTCTTCCTTGTAGATCCGCATGTCCTTGGTGACGTTGTCGAACAGCGAACCGCCGAGATAGAAGCCCTTCTCGTAGCCCTGCATCTTGAAGCCGCGGCCGTCGACGGCGAGCGTCGCGCCTTCCTTGATGCCGATGTCGATGTAGCTCTTGACCTTCTCGACCGCCTCGCGGGTCACCAGCGGGCCGTAATCGGCCGACGGATCGACCGAGGTGCCGATCTTGAGCGACTCGACGCGCGGGATCAGCTTCTCCATCAGGCGGTCGGCGGTGGTCTTGCCGACCGGCACCGCGACCGAGACGGCCATGCAGCGCTCGCCGGCGGAGCCGTAGCCGGCGCCGATCAGCGCATCGACGGTCTGGTCCATGTCGGCATCCGGCATGATGATGGCGTGGTTCTTGGCGCCGCCGAAGCACTGGCAGCGCTTGCCGGTCTGCGCGGCGCGCTCGTAGATATACTGCGCGATCGGGGTCGAGCCGACGAAGCCGATCGCCTTGATATCGGGATCGTCGAGGATGGCGTCGACCGCCTCCTTGTCGCCGTTGACGACGTTGAGGATGCCGGCCGGCAGCCCGGCCTCGATCATCAGCTGCGCCAGCGCCATCGGCACGCCGGGATCGCGCTCCGACGGCTTGAGGATGAAGGCGTTGCCGCAGGCGATCGCCGGCGCGAACTTCCACATCGGGATCATCGCCGGGAAATTGAACGGCGTGATGCCGGCGACCACGCCGAGCGGCTGGCGCATCGAATAGATGTCGATGCCGGGGCCGGCGCCCTCGGTGTACTCGCCCTTCATCAAATGCGGGATGCCGCAGGCAAACTCGGCGACCTCGAGGCCGCGCTGGATGTCGCCCTTGGCGTCGGGAACGGTCTTGCCGTGCTCGCGCGCCAGCAACTCGGCGAGCTTGTCGTAGTCGCGCTGCACCAGCTCGAGGAACCGCATCATGACGCGGGCGCGGCGCTGCGGGTTGGTGGCGGCCCATTCCGGCTGCGCGGCCTTGGCGTTCTCGACTGCGGCGCGGAGCTCGGCCTTGGAGGCCAGCGCCACCTTGGCCTGGACCTCGCCGGTCATCGGCTCGAAGACGTCAGCCGTGCGGCCCGACGTACCCTTGACCTCCTTGCCACCGATGAAATGTCCGATTGAGCGCATGGAAAAACCTCCCTGAAGCACCTGAATCGCCGCTCCTCGCGGCGGGATCGCTTTACAAACCCTATTGACCCTGCATTTTATGGGATTCAAGTCCGATAAATTGCACCATAGATGTGCGGAAATGCTGGATCAAGGCGGCGGCACAATCGACTGGGACGACTTCCGTTTCGTGCTCGCTATCGTGCGCGGCGGGTCGGTTTCGGCTGCCGCCAAGCAGCTCGGCGTCGATCATGCCACAGTGATCCGCCGTGTCGACCGGCTGGAGCGCCACCTTTCCGCAAAACTGTTTGATCGGCGCAAGACCGGCTATCTCCTCACCGAGGCCGGCCAGCGCGTCGCCGACAGCGCGGAAGCGATGGAATCCACCATCGTCGCCAATCAGGAGGCGGTCGGCGGCTCGCGCGCCCATCTCACCGGCACGGTGCGGATCGGCGCGCCCGACGGCTTCGGCAGTCACTTTCTGGCCTCGCGGCTGGTCAAGTTCACCGAGCGGTATCCCGATCTCGATCTGCAGCTCGTCGCCACCGCGCGGCTGTTCTCGCTCTCCAAGCGCGAGGCCGACATCGCGATCAGCCTGACGATGCCGAAGGAAGGCCGCATCGTCGGCCGCAAGCTCCTGGACTACACGCTCGGGCTTTATGCCGCACCCGCCTATCTCGCCCAGGCGCCGACCATCGCCGCACGCGCCGACCTGCCGCGACATCGTTTCGTCGGCTACATCGAGGAGCTCCTGTTCACGCCGGAGCTCGACTATCTGCCGCAGGTCTCGCCAAAGATCTCCGCGAAATTCCGCAGCGCCAATCTGATCGCCCAGCTCAACGCCACCATCGCCGGCTTCGGCATCGCCGTGCTGCCGCACTTCATGGCGACCGCCCACCCCGAGTTGCAGCCGGTGCTGCCGGACGAGGTGCGGATCTCCCGCACCTTCTGGCTTTTGATGCACGCCGACAGCAAGGACCTCGCCCGCATCCGCGCCGTGGCGGATTACATCTACGAGACGGTGGAAGCCGAGCGCGCGCTGTTCAGCGGGGTGTAATCTCTCCGTCGTCCCGGCGAAGGCCGGGACCCATAACCACAGCATTGCGTTGTTGAACCGCGCTGCGGCCCCAGCGCCGCGCCACCACGACCATTTGGGGTAATGGGGTCCCGGCCTTCGCCGGGACGACGATGGGGAAAGATCGCGGCTAATTCACCTTCTTCTTCGCCGGCGCCTTGGCCGCCGCGGCGCGCCCCAGCACCGCCTCGCGGCCCGCGCTCAGGATCTCGTCGGACATTTCGCCGCTGCCGGCGATGCGCGACATTACGATGGTGCCCATCATGGTCGCCAGCGTCGCCATCGCCTGCTTGCGGGCGGCCTTGCGCGGCACGTCGATGATCTGGTCGGCCATCATGTCGATCATCTGGTCGAGCTTGAGAGCAAACGCCTTGCGGGTCTTCGGGCTCTCGCGGGCGATCTCGGCGCCGAGCGCCGGGATCGCGCAGCCCTGGCCGGGATCGTCGCGGTGCATCGCCGAAAGATAGCCGTCGATGATGGTTGAAAGCCGCTTCTCCGGTGGCGTGTCCGCGGCGACCTTGCGCCAGCGCTCGATGGCACGGTCCATCGCGTAGCTGAACGCCTCGATCACCAGCGCCTCGCGCGAGTCGAAATGCGCGTAGAAGCCGCCATGGGTCAGGCCGGCGTCCTTCATCAGGTCGGCGACGCCGATGCCATGGGCGCCCCGCTCGCGCAGCCGCGTCGCGGCCTTCTTCACGATCCGCGCGTGGGTCTCCTGCTTGTGTTCTTTCGAGTAGCGCATGCCGGTCTCATGGAATGTTTCTAATCATATAATAGCAGATTTGCGGCCGGAATGCTGCAGTTATTTCGCCTTGTCAGCCATTTTGGGTTCCCCGCCGAGCATCGAAAATGTCGCGGTCGCGTGCACCGCAAGATTGCCCCTGCCGTCGCGGACGAAGCCCTCGGTGTAGCTGGTCTGGCGGCCGAGCTTGATCACCTTGCCTTCGGCGCTGATGGTGCCCGAACGTGCCGACAGCGGCCGCAGATAGGTCAGCTTGAGGTCGAGGGTCACCGAGGTCTGCCCCGCCGGCAGCATGGTCGAGATCGCGCAGCCCATCGCGGTATCGAGCAGCGCCGCGGCGGTCGCGCCGTGCAGCAGGCCGATGGTGTTCTCGAGGCTCTCATGCGGCTCGAGTTCCATCACGATACGGCCCTCGTCGACCACCGCCATGCGGAAGCCGATCAGCTTGGCCATCGGCGGCGGCGGCAACCGGCCGTCGCGGATCGCGCGCATCGCCTCGATTCCGGACATCGGCGCCGCCGCCTTCGCCACCGGTCCGGGCGCCTGCCATTCCACCACGCGGGCGCGCAGCAGATCGGGCGAATGAAGATCGATGCTCTCGGCGGCGGTCATAACGGCTCCATTTATATGATTAATATAATTCTATAGATCCGCATCCCTCGGCGCAACCGCCGCGCCGGTCCCTTGACAGAGCCACGCTTTGTCCGGGACATGGCCCAAGTCATTCCGGGGCGACGCAAGCGTCGAACCCCAATTCGCAATTGCGAATTGTGGAATCTCGAGATTTCGGGTCTGGTGCTTGCGCACCTTCCCGGAATGACTTGTCGATCCATTCCTACGCCGGGACTTTTTCCATGGACATGCTCAATCCCCACTGCGGCATCGACCGCGACTCCAGAGGCGTCGTCCGCCTCACGATCTGCAACGCCGGCAAGCTGAACATCGTGAGTTCAGCCGTCACCAACGGCGTGCGCGAGGGCTTTGAGCAGCTGGCCGCCGACCGCGGCATCCGCGTCGTGATCCTCGCCGGCGAAAGCGAGCGCAGCATGATCGGCGGCGCCGACATCAAGGAAATGGCGACGCTCGACCAGACATCCGCCGAAGCATTCATCAGCCGGCTGCGCGACCTCTGCGAGGCCGTGCGCAAATTCCCGGCGCCGGTGATCGCCCGCCTGCCCGGCTGGTGCCTCGGCGGCGGCCTCGAGGTCGCTGCCGCCTGCGACGTCCGCGTCGCCGCACATGACGCGATGTTCGGCATGCCCGAGGTGCGCGTCGGCATCCCCTCGGTGATCCACGCCGCGCTGCTGCCGCGCCTGATCGGCTGGGGCCGCGCCCGCTGGCTGATGATGACCGCGGAGAACATCGACGCTCAAACCGCGCTCGCCTGGGGTCTGGTCGACACCGTGGCAAAGCCCGGCGGCCTCGACGACGCCGTCGAGCACACCGTCAAGGCGCTGCTGGAATGCGGCCCCGAGGCGCTACGGATCCAGAAGGACCTGCTGCGGCAGTGGGAAGAGCTGCCGCTGACCGAGTCGGTCAACCTCAGCGTCGGCGTGTTCGGAAAATCGTTCCTGACCGGCGAGCCGCAGCGGCTGCTGCAGGGATTTTTGGACCGCAAGCGGTAGGCCGCCGCGCTCAGCTCGAGACGGGGATCTCGATCAGGACCAGCGTGCCGCGGCCCGGCTCGCTCTCCAGCGCGATCCGGCCGCTGAGCGACGACACCACGGTATTGAAGGCGATGTGCAAACCGAGCCCGATATTGCCCCGCTCCCGCCCGGTGGTGAAAAACGGATCGAACACCCTTGCCTGCAAATCCTCGCGGATGCCGACGCCTTGGTCGGCGCAGGCGATCCGGGCGAGCGCCTGATCCGGCTGCGTCACCGTCATGGTGAAGCGTCCGCCGCCGCCATCAGGATAGGCGTGCGCCGCCGCGTTGAACGCCAGGTTGCTGATCACCTGCGCCAGCGCGCCGGGATAGCTGTTGAGGATGATGCCTTGCGGGCACGTGACTTCGACAACCAATCCCTGACGGGACAGCAGCGGCCCGAGCTTTGAGATCAGATCAGAGAGCCATCCGCCGAGTTCGAACGTGTGACGCTCCTCGTCGGCCTGATGAATGGCGACCTGCTTGAAGCTGTGCACCATCTCGGATGCACGATGCAGGTTTTCCGAGGTCAGTCGAAGGCCGTTCTCGATCCGTGCAATGCCCCGCGTCAGGTCGGAGCGGCGGACGGCGGTGCCGTTGAGCGCCTCGCTCATCGCGCGAAGGTCTGCCTCCATGGTGGTTGACGTGGTCAGCGCGAGGCCAAGCGGCGTGCTGACCTCGTGTGCGACACCGGCGACGAGCTGCCCGAGCGAGGCCAGCTTCTCGGCCTGCACGAGGTGCGATTGCGTCGCGTGCAGATCGCGCAACGAGGCTTCCGAGCGCTCCTTCTCCTGCTTCAGCGCCTGCGCCGTTCGAAATTGCTGGCGCGCGCGGAACTCGCGGGCGGCGACGGCGTAAAGCGACAGGGCGTAGGCGTTGATGACGAGCGAATGATTGATGAAGCGCAGGCCCGACGGCAGCGCAGGCCCAAGCGATTCAGCGATGCACAGGGCAATCCATGTCGTGAGACAGAACACGGCCAGCGGCCCGATCCGCAGCGGCAGCATGGTCGAGACGAACAGGATCACCATCATCACGCCGGGTGCCGCATAGGTGAATCCCGACGGCAGCACGAGGTAGACGCTCGGCAGCACGCAGCCTGGAATGACGCAATAAACGAGGAAGATCGCCTCGGCCCACGGCTTCATCGCCGGCACCGAGAGCAAGGCGGTCAGCGGCAGCAATACCAGCACGGCGACCCCGCCGCGGATCGCCAGCGTGGTCGCCACGACGTCGGGATACAGCACCCAATCCCAGAACGCATATCCGGCATAGGTGAAGGCGCCGAGCAGCATCGCGACCTGGGTCCAGCCGATATTGCCCCTCACGTACTGGTCGACAAATCGGCGCTCCTCGACGGTGTCGTCGAAGCGCAGTCCAAGGCGGGTCAAAAGACGGAGCATTACGGTACTAAAGTATGAAAGGTCTTGGTGCTGGAATGGGAGCGTGGAAAATGATCTACGACAGCTTGCCTGCGCTGTCGCGTCCTTTTGGCGCATCGCCGACCGCGGCGCGGCATCGCGCCGCGCCCCTCACCGCGCGTTCGCCGGGGCGTGGGTCGGCCAGAGGTCGGCGCGCCAGTGCAGCGCGATCGCCAGCATGGCGATGAATCCGGCGGCGGCCAGCAGCGTGCCGGTCGCGGTGTAGCCGATCAGGTCGATCAGGCTGCCGGCGGCGAGCAGCCCGAGCGGCAGGCCGTAGATCACCATCATGCGCACGCCCATGACGCGGCCGCGCAGATGCGCGCTGGCATTGCGCATCAACATCACGGCGGCCGAGATCATCGACATGCTCTGCGCGATGCCGGCGAGCAGCAGGCAGGCCATCGCGACCGGCATGGTCCGGAGCTCGACGAACACCAGGAGCATGGCGTACCAGGCGAGCGTCGCGCCGATCAGAAGCCGTGCGATGCGTACCCCGCCGGCCATGCTGAGCGTGATCGAGCCGATCAGCGAGCCCACCGCAAAGCTTGCCGAGAGATAGCCGAGCCCGGTCTGGTCGGTATGGAAGATGTCGCGCGCGACATAGGGCAAGAGCCCGTTGGTGAGCGGAAACGCGGTGAGGTTGGCGAGGAAGGCAACGCAGAGCGCGGCGCGCATGCCCGGGCCGCTCCAGGCATAGACAATGCCCTCCTTGAGGTCGCGCAGCAGCTTTGAACCCGGCGCGTCGGCCGCGAGATCGGTCGTGCCATGCGACTTCGGGCGGCTCATGCAGAGCATCAGGATGGCGGCGACGAAATAGAAGCCGGCGATCCCGACATAGACATAGCCGATGCCGAGCGCCGCGAACAATCCGGCCCCGGTCAGGGCTCCTGCGATACGCGCCGAGTCCTGCGTGGTGCGCGCCAGGCTGATGGCGCCGACCAGCTGCTCCGGCGGCATGATGTCGGCGAGCAGCGCCCCGCGCACGCCGAGATCCGACGGGCGGATCACGCCCATGATCGCGACGATGATCATGACGTTCAGCGGGGCGAGATGCCCGGTCAGCGCCAGCGTCATGATGGTGCCGGCGAGCGCCGTATAGGCAAAGCGCATCACGGCGAGGAGATCGCGGTGCCCCATGCGGTCGCCGATCATACCGACAACCGGCGCGACCAGCGTGCCGACATATTGCAGCGACGCCAGCACGGTCAGCAGCAGCACCGAGCCGGTCTCGACCATGATGTACCAGCCGAGCACCAGCGTCTCGACCTCGAACGCCCAGGAGGTGAGCAGATCGGACGGCCATTGAAAGCGATAGCTGCGGATGCGAAATGGCGCGAGCGCGGAGGTCCGCGTGGTCCCGCTCAAGACGCGATGACGCGTGTCACGGCGTGTCCTGCCCTTTTTCGTTGTTCTTCTGGGTCTTGGTTCTTGGTCGTGCTCGCGGCGCTTTGAATCTATCTTGAGTCGCTTGGGAAAATGCCCTGTTCCGGCAGCGTAGCGCCGAGGCGATTGGTGTCAATCGAAGCCGCCGCATGCGGCCATGCACGATGGTATCCGCAGCGACGGGATGGCGTAGCCTCGCGAGTCGCAGGCCCTACATCGGCGGCACGGCGCGCCGCAGCATGAAATGGGTGGGTATGAAAGCGAGCAGCGGCAGGCCGATCATCAGGCCGGCCAGCCATACCAGCGGCGGCACGAAGCCTTGCGCCGCCCTGTCGCTGGTGCCGAAGACGTAGTTGATGTTGACCGGAGTCATGCCCGGGTCCGGCCGCGGTCCCGGCGTCACAAAGTAGCAGATCAGCAGCAGCGCCCATGCCAGCACGCTCCAGGCGATCAGCGCGCGCTGGTCATAGCCGAGCCGCCAGACCAGGAACAGCAGCAGGAACGGCAGCCAGCCGTGGAAGCCCGACAGGAACCGCAGGAACAGCGACAGGTTCTGGTCGAACATGTAGTCGGTCATTCCGGTGAGCGAGTAGCCGGCGACATGGGCGAGAAAATCGATCACCCAAAATGTTTGCGGCACAAGGAGTCCGACGGCGCACATCGAGATCAACAGCGCGCTCTCGGTCCAGACCCCGATCAAGGTGAGGATCAGGCAGACGTCGCAGAAATACAGGAAGTTGGTCGGCCCGTAGCAGTAGGTGTACACCGGCACCAGGACGGCCATGAAGGCGCTGAAGCCGATCTTGACGGAGAGCGGAATGCGGGCGGACGGCTGCTCGACGGCGATTACGGACATTGCGGTGGGACTTTCGATTGCACAATCCGCCAGCCCTAGCGCCGGATCGGTAAACAGACCCGTATTCCGCAACCTTGAATTGATCGGCGTTCGGGAATTCGGTTAACGCCAACTCAGCGGCGCCGGTACAGTTTTAGCTGCCCGCGCGCGCGATGATCGTGCTAGCATGCCTGTTCCGAAGCCGCGGAGGACGACATGAACGCCTTCGAAGTTTTCGCGATCTACCTGACGCCCTTCGTGATCATCGCGATCGCAATCCGGTTGCTGATGAAGCGCCATGCCGTCGACCTGCCGGACGTGCAGAAACAAGCGGGCTCCGCGCCGAAGCGACGATTTCTGCTCGGCGCCTGGCGGTCGGATTAGGTCAGGTCGCAGACAAGCTCGGATGCGCCGCCGCCCGGCGAAATTTTCAATCATTGATTTGCCCAACGGCGCAAGGCCTCGCGAGAAGAGAAACTCGGTGTACGTTCAGGCGATTCATGCCGCGAGAATGCGGACGTGTGACTCACAAGAGGCGCCAAACACTCGGTGTCGTCCCTGCGAAAGCAGGGACCCATAACCACCGATGCTGATTGTTGCGCGATGTTGGAACGACGAGTCTCTTCAACAACATCCGCCGCGGCGTATGGGTCCCTGCTTCGCAGCGACGACACCGGTGGAGACTCGTGTGCTCTCATTCTCGCTGGTGTCATCATAAATCGAGGACCATCCATCGCCGTCATCCTGGCGAAAGCCAGGACCCATTGCCCCAATCTCCATTGTTGCGCGACGCCGGGGCCACGATCCGGTTCGTCACTGAAGGCGGTGGTTATGGGTCCTGGCTTTCGCCAGGACGACATTCGTGGAGCATCCCAGCCCCCAACTCATGCGAACACGACATTTTGTCATGAGCGCCGCAGTTGCATTTTTTGCATTGCATCATATGATGACAATAATTCAATCAAATCCCCGGCATTGAAGGGAATCCTGCCATGGCAACCAGCACCGATCCCGTCGTCATCCTCTCCGCCGCCCGCACCCCGCTCGGCCGCTTCATGGGCGAGCTCTCGCCGCTGCCGGCGCACAAGCTCGGCTCGCATGTGATCGGGGCTGCGCTGGAGCGCGCAAAACTCGCGCCCGAGCGCATCGACGAGGTGTTCATGGGCAATGTGCTGCCCGCCGGCCAGGGCCAGGCCCCTGCCCGCCAGGCCGCGCGCGGCGCCAGACTGCCGGATGCCACCGGCGCCACCACCGTCAACAAGGTCTGCGGTTCCGGCATGAAGGCGACCATGCTCGCCCACGACATCATCAAGGCCGGCTCGGCCGAGATCGTGCTGTCCGGCGGCATGGAGAGCATGAGCAATGCGCCGTATCTGTTGCAGAAGGCGCGCGGCGGCTATCGCGCCGGCCACGATCGCATCATCGATCACATGATGATGGACGGGCTCGAGGACGCCTACGAGACCGGCCGCTCGATGGGCGATTTCGGCGAGGCGACCGCGGAGGCCTATCAGTTCACCCGCGCCGACCAGGACGCGTTCGCGATGGAGACGCTGAGCCGTGCCCGCAAGGCGGTCGAGAGCGGCGCCTTCAAGGCCGAGATCGCGCCGATCACGCTCGCCGAGAAGGCCGGCCCGCGCATCGTCGCCAATGACGAACACCCGCTGAAGGTCGATCCGGCAAAAATCCCCGGCCTGAAGCCGGCATTCCGCTCCGGCGGCACCATCACGCCGGCGGCCTCCTCGGCCAATGCCGACGGCGCCGCGGCGCTGATCCTCAGCCGGCGCTCGCTCGCCGATCGCGACGGACTGCCGGTTCTGGCCGAGATCAAGGGCCACGCCACCCACAGCCAGGAGCCGCAGTGGTTCACGACAGCGCCGATCCCGGCGATCAGAAAGCTGCTCGACAAGGTCGGCTGGAGCGTCGGCGATGTCGACCTGTTCGAGATCAACGAGGCGTTTGCGGTGGTCGCGATGGCGGCGCAGCGCGACCTCGGCATTCCCAGGGACAGGCTGAACATCAACGGCGGCGCCTGCGCGCTCGGCCATCCGATCGGCGCCACCGGCGCGCGGCTGATCGTGACGCTGCTGCACGCGCTGGAGGCGCAGAACCTGAAGCGCGGCGTTGCCGCGCTGTGCATCGGCGGCGGCGAAGCCACCGCGATCGCCGTCGAGCGGGTCGCGCACTGATCCACTGCCTGCCCTCATGGTGAGGAGTGCGAAGCACGTCTCGAACCATGAGGCCCGGCTCCCGGCCTGCATCCTTCGAGACGCCCGCTCTGCGGGCTCCTCAGGATGAGGTTGTACAGAGTCCGAAAACGAGGGAACTATGGCATTTTAGCCATGGCTGCCCCGTGCCATATTGCGCATCACGCAAAGCTTTCACCGCAATCGATCTGGAACACAATGATCTCGAACTGGCTTGCTTCCACCCTCGCCCGCCGCAACATCCACTACGGCTGGGTGATGGTCGCCGTGACTTTCCTTGCCGCGCTGATCTCGGCCGGCACCGTCGGCGCGCCCGGCGTGTTCATCGTGCCGCTGCAGAAGGAGTTCGGTTGGTCCACCGCCGAGATTTCCTCCGCGCTGTCGATCCGCTTCATCCTGTTCGGGCTGATGGCGCCGTTTGCCGCCGCGCTGATGAACCGCTACGGCCTGCGCAACGTGACGCTGGCGGCGCAGCTGATCGTGGTCTCCGGGCTATTGGCCTCGCTCGCCATGACCCAGGTCTGGCAGCTCATCCTGCTGTGGGGTGTCGTGATCGGAATCGGCACCGGGATGACCGCGCTGGTGCTCGGCGCGACGATCGCGGCGCGCTGGTTCGTGGCGCGGCGCGGCCTCGTGGTCGGCATCCTCACCGCGAGCGTAGCGACGGGCCAACTCGCCTTCCTGCCGCTGCTCGCGACGCTGACCGAGCGCTACGGCTGGCGTGTCGCGCTTGGGCTGGTCTGCGTCATGCTCGGCGTCGCCGCCTTTGCCGTGCTGATGGTGATGCGCGACCGGCCGAGCGACGTCGACCTGCGTCCGTTCGGCGACGAGGGCACCGCGCCGCTTGCCGCGCCGCCGCCGGCCAATGCGCCGATCGTGGCCGCCGCGCTCGGCACGCTGCGGGACTCCGCGAAGTCGTCGGTGTTCTGGATCCTGTTCGCGACCTTCTTCGTCTGCGGCGCCTCGACCAACGGCCTGGTCCAGGTTCATTTGATCCCGATGTGCCTCGACTACGGCATCCCGCAGGTGCAGGCGGCAAGCCTGCTCGCCGCGATGGGGATCTTCGATTTCTTCGGCACCATCGTCTCGGGCTGGCTGTCGGACCGCTACGACAACCGCTATCTGCTGTTCTGGTATTACGGCCTGCGCGGGCTGTCGCTGCTGTTCCTGCCGTTCTCCGACTTCACGTTCTACGGGCTGTCGCTGTTCGCGATGTTCTATGGCCTCGACTGGATCGCGACGGTGCCGCCGACGGTGCGCCTCACCGCGCAGCGCTTCGGCGCCGAGCGCGCCAATCTGGTGTTCGGTTGGATTTTCGCCGGCCACCAGCTCGGCGCAGGCGCCGCCGCGTTCGGCGCCGGACTGTCGCGCACGATCTATCAAAGCTACCTGCCGGCGTTCTTCATTGCCGGTGCGCTGTGCATCTTTGCCGCACTGATCGCGCTCGCGATCGCGCGGCCGCAGCCGAAATCGGTGGCGGAGCCGAAGCCGGTCGCGGCCTGAGGCCGCTTCCCGCGCGATGGTCAGTACGACAGGATGGTGCGCATCCCGAACACCACGCTGTCCTTGATCCGATGCGTTTGCGTCGGATCGTTGGGATCGACGGCGCCGCCGCCGGGATGGGCGATGTATTGAAACATCGGCTGCATGGTGAAATTCGGGTTCACCACGTGCTGGTAGGTGATCTCGAGGATCGCCTCGTAGTCGCGGATCGGATACGGCGTGCCCGTGAAGATCTGGGTGTCGCGGTCGAGCGCGCGCGCGGCGTCCGAAATCCTGGCATAGATCGCGGCGATGCCGAACCGATCGTCCGGATACGTCTCGCTGAAACCGGTGAACAGGAAGCCGCCGTCGACATAGGTGCTGATCAGGTTGCGGTCCGACGGGCTGACCGAGGCGCGCATGAAGAACGCGACGCCCTTGTCCGCGTCCGGCCTGGCGCGCGCAAGCAGCTGCTCATAGACCATGAAGATGCCGTTGTCCCGCCGCAGCCATCGCGTGTCGCCGGAGCTGTCGGGATCGGCTAGCGACAGCCCGTCGGCCGAGAAGCGCTGGTCGGCGAACGAGCCCATGTGATACCAGGCGCCGCCGGTGATGGTCGCCGGCAGCCTGCTCTCGCCGATCTCGAACTTGTATTTGAGCTGGCCGATCCACCACGGCGGATCGTTGACGCGAAAATTCAGCCCATGGGCGTTCAAGATCTGCGGATCGTCGGTCCCCTGCGGCGGCGAAGCCGAACCGTCGAACAGTGCGAGATAGGCGGTGATGCGATCGGACAGATTGGCCTTGAACCGGATGCCGGGCACGGCAAGTGGCGGCGACGGTCCGCCGGCCGGCAGAATGGTGCCGACAATGCCGGGCCAGCCCAGCGCCGAATTGATGAAGATGTCGTCGTACTGGCTGTCGATGAACTCGACGTCCGAGCCCTGCTGGCCGACGCGCACCGAAAGTTTGCCGCCGAGCAGCTTCTGCTCGATCCAGAATTCATAGAGCCGCGTCGCCGGCAGCGACTCGACGCCGGACACCAGGAACAGGTTGCCGACATAGCTCCGCGACAGCCCGTCGCCGTGGATCTGGTACATGTTGGCGTGGAAGGTCGCGCCGTTCCAGCCCATCGCCTTCTCGAGGTCGATGGTGGTGCCGAGATCGAGACGGCCGGTATAGGCCGCGCCGTTGCTGACACCGCCGGAGACGTTGGAAAACCCCTCACCGATATAGGTCAGGCTGAACTGGTAGCCGGCCTCCTCGAGCGCGGCGCGGGTATCCGCGATCCGGTCGGCCACGGCCTTGTCTTCCGCATGCGCCGGCGCGCCGAGCGCGAGGGCCGCGGCCACCAACATCGCGCGGGAAAGAACTCTGCACATCGGGAATGCCGCGGTGCGAATCGCGCTATTTGACGATGCCGAGCCGCCGCATCAGCAGATAGGCCAGCAGCGCCGACCCGGCCAACAGGCCTGCGGCCACCAGAAATCCGCTATCGACATCGGTCAGCGGCAATCCCTTGGTGTTCATGCCGAAGATGCCGGTGACGAGCGTCGGCGGCAGCAGCATCATGGTGACGACGGACAATGCGTGGAGATGCTTGTTGCTCTCCTCCTCGAGCTTGAAGCGCAGCTCCTCCTCCAGCAGGCGGCTGCGCTCGTGCAGTTCGACGATGTCGTGGTCGAGACCGTCGAGCCGCTGCGCGAGCTTGCCGGCCTGCAGCCGCAGCGCCGGGCTGAGATCGTCGGTGCTCTTCTGCTCGAGCCGGTGGAACAGCACGCACAGGCCCGCGAGCTGGCGATGCAGGCGCACGCAGGTGCGGCGCATCCGGCTCAGATTCTTGCGCAGCTCGGATCCGGTATCCTCGGCGAGCACCCGCTCCTCGATAGCGTCGATATCGGTGCCGATCTTGTCGGCCATCCGGTCCATGGTGTCGGCGATCTCGTCGACGATCTTCTCCAGCAGTGCCGCGACGCTGCCGACGCGATGGCCGCCCTCGAGCACGCGGCGCGTCGCATCGGCGGAGCACAGCGCCTGATGGCGGCCGCTGATCAGGAGACGCTCGGTCATCGCGAAGCGGAGGAAGCCGGTCTCGCGGGTAGCGGCTTCGACATCCCGCACCAGGTCGGAAAACACGCCGTAGACGCAATTGTCGACGACGTGGATCTGCTGGAAATTGTCGTTCGACAGCAAGAGGTCCCGCGCCAGCTGCGGGATGTGCATGTTGGCGAGCCATGCCCGGGTGCGGACGTCGGTCAGGTTGAAGTGCAGCCACAGCCTTCCGTCGTGGCTCGGCTCGATCGGCGCATCGATCGGAAGCGCCTCGGCGCGGCCGTCGTGATGCAGGCGAAACGCCCAGACCAGACCGGGGACCGCCTCGCGGGTCAGCAGCGACCCGACCGGAGCGGGAGGCGGATCAGCCAGCATGGCCGATCCCCAAGGCAATCGATAACGCAACCGCGCGAAATGACATGTTCAAAACCTCGCCCACGCGCAACGCTGAGCAAGCGCGTCCCTTCGACGCAACATAGGAGAACGCGCCTGTTACAGTTTTATGTCAGCGACCGCCCTACTCCGCCGCAAGGCCGGTCGGCGCCGCCGCCTCCGCGGCCTCCTTGTTGTAGTCGTGCACGACGCGGCCGAACGGCAGCGTCAGGTCGGCGAGGAAGTGATGCGCGCCGACGACACGCTTGACCGGGAAATCCGCGACCGGTGCATTGACATGCGGCACCAGGTGCAGCCGGCCCGGTCCGATCCAGGAGCCCTTGACGACGATGTCGGTTAGGTTGATCGCGACCAGCTGGCAGACCTCGAGATGGCCGTCGACGCCGGGGATCATCTTCAGATTAACTTGCGTCTTCGACAGCGTGGCGCGCGTGACGTCGCCATTGCCCGCCATGCTCTCGTGCTTGTAGCCCATCGTGCCCATCGCAACGAGCTGGCCGGCATATTCCAGCGTGCCGGTCAGCGTGTCCTTGACGATCTCGAGCTTGGGATGGGCGTACTTCTTCGGAAAGCCCCAGATCTCGCGGCCGGCCGCGATCGGCGGATCATCGTCGAGATACATCTGGCAGACGAAGTTGACCTCTTCGCCATGCAGGCGCGCGGGGATCACGAGGCCGGACTCGGTGTAGCTGCCGAAGCCGGAGCTGTCGGGCATCTTGATCCATTCGTAATGCACGATCGCCTGCTCGATCGGCTCCAGCGGCTCGGGCAAGCCGGCGCGGATCAGCTCCGGATCGGTCTCATAAGTGATGACGAGGAATTCGCGATCGATGAAGCAGTACGGACCGGCGGGATAGCTCGGGCCGGCGGCCGGCATCGACGGAAGCTTGAGCAGATCTTCCCTGCGCATCGCAATAACCCCCTGTTTGAAAAATTTGCCCGGAAGCTAACGGCCGAGATTGACAGCGATGTGAGGGATTTCCGTCAGGTGCGTGACCTGCGGTTGCGCTTGCGTGACCCGCGTCGCGCTGCCGAGGCCAATGCTAACCATGCAGGCAGCCATGCCGGACGCACCACGCGTGGGCGCCGCAATTGTCATCACCGCGTCATCGGCGCGCTGAATTCTCGCCGCGAATTTTTGGAGTGTCTGATATGGACGCGCGAACCCCGCATTTCGACGATATCGATCACGCGACGCCGGGCTGGCGTCCGGAAGGCTGCGATCGTGTGGCCCTGGTCCTGCAGGGCGGCGGCGCACTCGGCGCCTATCAGGCCGGCGTCTATCAGGCGCTGCATGAATCCAACATCGAGCCCGACTGGGTCTGCGGCGTCTCGATCGGCGCAATCAACTCGGCGATCATCGCCGGCAATCCGCCCGAAAAGCGGCTGGAGCGGCTGCACACATTCTGGGATCGCATCACCAGCCGCAAGATCTGGCACTACACGCCGGACGGCGACGTCTTCCGCAAGGCGCGCAATCTCACCAGCTCATGGCTGACGACGACGCTCGGGCAGCCCGGCTTCTTCACCCCGCATCAGACCAATCCGTGGTTCAGCCTGGCCGGCGCGCGCACCGCCACCAGCTACTACGACACCACGCCGCTGCGCGAGTCCTTGCTCGAGCTGGTCGATTTCGACCGCATCAATTCCAAGACAATGCGCTTCGCGGTCGGCGCGGTGAACGTGCTGTCCGGCAACTTCATCTATTTCGACAATGCCCATGACGAGATCATTCCCGAGCACATCATGGCGAGCGGCGCGCTGCCGCCGGCGCTGCCGATGGTGAAGGTCGGCACCGATCATTTCTGGGACGGCGGCATCGTCTCCAACACGCCGCTGCAGCATCTGCTCGACCAGGAAGACAACATGAACTCGCTGGTGTTCCAGGTCGACCTGTTCTCGGCGCGCGGCGCGCTGCCCCGCGACATCCAGGACGTGATGGCCCGGCACAAGGACATCATGTATTCGTCGCGCACCCGCTACAACACCGACGTCTACCGCAAGACCTACAATCTGCGCACCGCCCTGCACAACGCGCTGGGAAAAATCCCCAACGATCAGCTCTCGGACGAGGAGCGCCAGCTCAAGAAGGCAAACGCCCGGCTGCCCGGCATCACGCTATTGCAGCTGATCTATCAGCAGAAGGCCTACGAGGGCGACGCCAAGGACCACGAATTCTCTGGCACCTCAATGCGCGAGCACTGGGTAAGCGGGCACGAGGACACCAAGCGCTCGCTGAAGCGGCGCGAATGGATCAAGATGCCCGAGAACGGCATGGGCATCGTGATCCACGACGTGCATCGGGAAGCCGAGTAGAGGCGCGGTCGCTCCTTCACCGTCATTGCGAGCGAAGCGAAGCAATCCATGTCACCGCTTGCGGAGGTGTGGATTGCTTCGTCGCTACGCTCCTCGCAATGACGGCTGGAGAGCCCTTACGGCCGCGTCGACATGTTGCTCGGCGGCCCGGCCTTGCGGATCGGTTCGGCGAGGCGTGCGAACTCGCAGAGCAGCGAGCGCGTCTTGCGCGGGTCGATCACCTCCTCGACCCAGAACTTCTCGGCCGAGCGGAACGGCGAGCGCAGCTTGTTGAGGCGATCCTCGATCTCGCGCAGCTTGGCGGCGGGATCGGCGGCCGCATCGATCTCGGCGCGATAGGCCGCCTCGATGCCGCCCTCGAGCGGCAGCGAGCCCCAATAGGCCGACGGCCACGCATAGCGCATCGAGAAGCGGTTGGCCGGCTGATGCACCACGCCGGCGACGCCGAAGGCGTTGCGGATGATGATGGTGCACCACGGCACCGTGCTCTGGTTGACCGCCGCCATCGCCCGCACGCCGTGGCGGATGGTCGCCGTCTTCTCCGCCTCGAGCCCGATCATGAAGCCGGGGCAGTCCATCAGATAGACCACCGGCAGATGGAAGGTCTCGGCGAAGTCGACCCAGCGCACCACCTTCTGGCAGGCGTCCGCGGTCCACGACCCGCCATAGTGGAAGGGATCGCTGGCGAGCAGCAGCACCGCCCTGCCCTCGATCCGCGCCAATCCGGTGATGATCGGGCGGCCGAAATTGGTGCCGACCTCGAAGAACGAGCCCTTGTCGACGACGGCATCGATGATCGGCCGCATCTTGTAGACCTGCCGGCGGTTGCGCGGCACGGCGGTGAGCAGCGACTCCTCGGCGCGCTCCGGATCGTCGGTGCAGGGAACGGTCGGCGGCAGGTCGTAGACCGACGACGGCAGATAGGACAGGAAGCGCCGCGCGTAATCGAACGCCTCCTCTTCGGTCTCGACGGCCTGATCGATCGCGCCGGCGCGAGTCTGGATGTCGGCGCCGCCGAGCTCCTGCTTGGTCAGATCCTGCCCCAGGCGCTTCACCACCGGCGGGCCGGCGACGAACATCGCGGAGCTCTTGGTCATGACAGAGTAATGCGTGGCGGCAAGCCGCGCGGCACCAAGGCCCGCGACCGAGCCGAGCCCGAGGCCGACCACCGGCACGCGTGCCAAATTGGCGGTCGTGTACCAGTACCAGCGCGTGCCGCCGACGCCGCCGGGAAGATTGGCCGCGCCCCTGGTCTCGATCGTCTTCACCGAGCCGCCGCCGCCGGAGCCCTCGATCACGCGAACGATCGGCAGGCGGAAGTCGTGCGCCATCTCCTCCGCCATCAACGGCTTGGCGGAAATCGATGCATCCGCCGAGCCGCCGCGCACGGTGAAGTCGTCGCCGACCACGACCACGGTGCGGCCGTCGACCCTGGCGCGGCCGAACACGCAGTTCGCCGGCGTCAGATGCTTGAGTTCGTTGCTCTCGTCATATTCGGCGATGCCGGAGATGGCACCGACCTCGTGGAAGCTGTTCTGGTCGACGAGCTTGTCGATACGCTCACGAACCGTGAGCCGGCCCTGGTCGCGTTGCCGCTTGACCTTGTCAACGCCTCCCATCTCCCGCGCGAACGCTTCGCGGCGGGCGAGGTCGTCGAGTTCCGGCTTCCAGTTCATTCACTGCTCCCGTCTTGAGGATTTTGTTGTTGTTATGGGCGGTCACCGGAAGCGTCTTGCGCTCGATCCGATTGCTGAAGATGTCGCCGTCGGCGCCTTCGAGCAGGCTGCCGAGCGCGGCGGCGAGTTCGACCATTTGCGGCGCGACCTCGCGATGCAGCCGCGCCTCATCATACATCGCCGAGAGCAGGCCGATCGTGGTGACCACATAGGTCTGATACTGCGGCGACCACAGCGGCACCGCGACGCCGTTGATGTGCGGGCTCCACAGGCCGCAGGCGACGACGTAGCCGTGCTCCTGCAAATGCCGGCGGTTGGCCTCGATGCGCGGCGTCAGCATCTTGGCGCTTTCGGGCAGCTCGCCTTCCATCTCCGCGATCAGCGCGTCGCCGATCGCGGGATCGAGTGCGGCCGTATAGGCGTGGCCGGCCGCGGTGGTCGCCATCGAGATGCGGCTGCCGGTGGCCTCATGCAGGCCGAGCGCGTTGGCCGCGCGGGCGAACTCCAGATAGACTAGGTGAAAGCGATCGGGGATGACGAAGCCCACCGTGCCGGGCAACTGATCGGCGACATCCTGCAGGCGCAGCCGGATCAGATTGCGCAGCTGCAGCCCCTTCATCATCGTGGTGCTCATCGCGACCGCGCTCGGGCCGATGCGATATTTCTGGTCGCGCGGCAGATAGACCAGCTGTCCCATCCGCGTCAGCGTGTGTGTCAGTCGCGACACCGTCGAACGCGGCAGGCCGCAGCGGTTCGAGATCTCGAGATTGCCGAGCCGGGCTTCGTGTCCCTCGAAGCACCGCAACACGTCAAAGGCGCGCGACACCACCTGGATGACATCGCCATCGCCTGTCTCGCTGGCGAGCATTCCCTGCCTGCTAAGCCGTTCCGAGCGCCTTCCCATCTGTTTGGCTCCATTCCGTCCTGCGGAATAAAATTCCACTTGCAGAAGAAGCTACCTCAGGCAATCTGCCGCCACAACAAAAAGCCGTTCGCCGGATGAAATTTCCGCAAGACGGTATCGGAGAGTGGAATGCCAGAGATCAAGGTTGTGACCGAAGTTGCCGGGCGCGTTTGCGCGCTTCCTGTCGAGACCGGCAGCAGCATCGGCAATGGCGACGAGATTGCGTTCGTCGAAGCGATGAAGATGGAAATACCGGTCACGTCGACGGCAGCAGGCAAAATCAAGTCGATTTTGGTCAAGATCGACGATGTCATTGCCGAAGGCCAGGCGGTCGCGATCGTCGAGACCTGAGATCCCGTCCTTGCCGTCCGGCCGCGACAATCTGTCCGGTGATGCCGCGGCCGAAATCGCCGGCTTGCGCCGGAGGTAGCGTTGCCATCGCCGGATCACGATGCAATCATCCCGCCCGGAAAAGTTTCGCACAGCGAAACAAAGGGAGGAATTATGATCCATCGGCTGATGGCGCTCGCGCCTGCCGCTCTTGCCGGCATTTCGATCTTCGCTGCCCTGCCTGCCTCGGCCGAGGACATCAAGCTGCCGCCGACCATGGCGGTGACCGCCTACGACACCGGCACCGCCGGCTTCAACATCGCGGTCGGCGTCGGCAAGATGATGAAGGACAAATACGGCACCGACGTCCGCGTGCTGCCGGCCGGCAACGACGTCGCGCGGCTCGCGCCGCTGCGCGCCAAGCGCGCGGTCTCCTCGGCGATGGGATCGGGTACCTATTTCGCGCAGGAAGGCGTGTTCGAGTTCGGCGCCAAGGAGTGGGGCCCGCAGCCGCTGCAGCTCATGCTGTCGTCGGTCGACTGCAATTGCGGCGCGCTCGGCGTGGCAGCCGATGCCGGCGTCAAGGAAATGAAGGACCTTCGCGGCAAGCGCGTCGGCTTCGTGGTCGGCTCGCCGGCGCTGAACCAGAACTCGCTCGCGATGCTGGCGTTCGGCGGCCTCACCCAGAAGGACGTCAAGATCGTCGAGTTCGCAAGCTACGGCGCGATGTGGAAAGGCCTGATCAACAATGACACCGATGCCGCGTTCGGCACCACGATCACCGGCCCCGCCAAGGAAGCTGAGACCTCGCCGCGCGGCCTGATGTGGCCGCCGCTGCCCGCCGACGACAAGGAGGGCTGGGCACGGGTGAAAAAGGTCGGCTCGTTCTTCTTCCCGCAAACCGCGACATGCGGCGCCGGCATCTCGCCGGACAAGCCGATCCAGCTCGGCAATTACCCCTATCCGATCTTCGTCGCCTATGCCGCGCAGCCGGCCGATCAGATCTATGCGATCACCAAGGCGATGATCGTCAACTACGACGCCTACAAGGATTCGGCGCCCGGCGCCGCCGGGCTCGGCGCCGACCGGCAGACCAAGAACTGGGTCGTTCCCGTGCATCCCGGCGCGGTGAAGGCGCTCAAGGAAGCCGGCCACTGGAGCGACGATCAGGAGACGCACAACAACGCGCTTTACAAGCGCCAGGAGGTGCTGGCCGCCGCCTGGACGGATTACGGCAAGTCGAACCCGCCGTCGGACGACAAGGCCTTCCTCGATGGCTGGATGAAGGCACGCGCGGCCGCACTTGCGAAAGCCAATATGCCCAACGGCTTCGAGTGAGACCCGCCAACGCGCGATGAGATCGGGTTAGTCGTCATCGCGCTTCAGCTCGTTTGAGCATGATGTTCCCGGAAAACTGCTTCGGACTTTTGCGGATCATGCTCTAGGCTATGGGCAAAAACGGACAACATTTGGGGGATGCGTAATGCCCGAGAACGCCGCGGCTGCGCCTGCGAAAAGAATCGAGTTTGAAGATCCGCATGCCGGTCTCGACAATCTGCAGGAGGCCGAGGTCACGCGCGTGCGCACCCTGCACGGCGCGTGGCGCTGGGCGCTGGTGGTCGCAACCGCCGCAACCATCCTGCTCTGCATCAACCAGCAATTCTCGCTGCGCTTCTTCATCGACTATACCCAGCTCAACACCGAATATTTCTATCTCTTGATCGCGCTGATGCTGCCCTTCACGTTCCTGATCTTCCCCGGATCGGAGCGCGCGCCGCTGAACCGCATTCCCTGGTATGATCTCACGCTTGCCGTCGCGACCTTCGCCGCCTCGATCTGGCTGATGCTGAACGTGCGCAAGGCGGCGCAATATGGCTGGGAGTCCGACGGCGCCCCGCGGAACGTCATCATCGCCGGCCTCGTGATGTGGGTGATGCTGATGGAGGCGCTGCGCCGGACCGGCGGCTGGAGCCTCTTGCTCAGCGTGCTCCCCTTCACCGTCTATCCGCTGTTCGCCGAGGCCAGCTGGCTCGGGCCGTTCCGCGGCTCGCAGCTGACGCTCGACCAGACCACGGCCTATCACGTGCTGTCGGGCGAGAGCCTGCTCGGCATTCCGATCCAGGCCTTCGCCGACACCGTGATCGGCTTTCTGGTGTTCGGCACCGCGCTGATGATGACCGGCGCCGGAAAATTCTTCATCAACCTCGCCTTCGCGCTGTGCGGCACGTTCCGCGGCGGCGCCGCCAAGGTCTGCATCTTCGCGTCCGGCCTGCTCGGCATGATGTCGGGCTCGATCGTCTCCAACGTGCTGACCGCCGGCACCATGACGATCCCGGTCATGAAGAAGAGCGGCTTCCGCGCCTCCTATGCCGGCGCGATCGAGGCCTGCGCCTCCACCGGCGCCGTGCTGGCGCCGCCGGTCATGGGCGCCACGGCGTTCGTAATCGCGCAGTTCCTCAATATCAGCTACGCGGAGGTCGCGGTGGCCGCGATCATCCCTGCGGCGCTCTACTATGTCGGCCTGTTCATGCAGGTGGATTCCTACGCCGCGCGCCACGGGCTGAAGGGAATTCCGCGGGCCGAGCTGCCGCGGGTGATGGATACGATCAAGAACGGCTGGTACTACGTCTTCGTGATCGCGCTATTGATCGTGATGCTGCTGTATTTCAAGCGCGAAAGCCACGCGCCGTTCTACGCCACCGCGCTGCTGCTGGTGCTCAACCAGATCTTCTCCAAGGAGACCCGCTGGACGCTCGCGACGATCGGAAAATTCCTCGAGGTCAACGGCCGCACCTTCGTCGAACTGGTCGGCATCCTCGCCGGTTGCGGTCTCCTGATCGGGGCGTTCTCGATGACCGGCGTGGTCTCGAGCCTTGCCAACGATCTGTTGACGCTTGCCGGCGACAACGCGTTCCTGCTGCTCGCGATGTGCGCCTTCACCAGCCTGATCCTCGGCCTCGGGCTGACCACCACCGCCTGCTACATCTTCCTCGCCATCCTGGTCGCGCCCGCGCTGGAGAAGCTCGGGCTCAACCGGATGGCGGTGCACATGTTCATCTTCTATTGGGGCATGCTGTCGTCGATCACGCCGCCGGTCGCGATCGCCTCCTTCGCCGCCGCCGGCATTGCCGGCTCGCCCGCGATGAAGACCGGGTGGGAATCGATGTGGGTCGGCAGCATCATCTATTTCATCCCGTTCTTCTTCGTGCTGAACCCGGCGCTGGTGATGCAGGGGCCGAGCCCCTATCTCGCCGGCCTCGGCCTGATGGCGCTCGCGGCGTGCGGCACCCTGTTCATTTGCGGCGGCATCCAGGGCTACCAGGCCTTCGTCGGCGACCTCCGCGGCGCCGGTGCCCTGGAATGGCCGCTCCGGGTGCTGCTGGTGATCGGCGGCTTCGTGCTCGCGACGCCCGGCGGCGGCATCAACCCGCTGTCGCAGCTGCAGGTGTCGCTGCTCGGGCTCGCGATCCTCGCCCCGACGGTGCTGATCGCCTTGCTGCTGGTCCGCCGCCAGGCGCTGGTTCCGAACCAGTTGCGCGCGCCCTGATTGCGTTGCACAACAGGAGGCGATGAAACGATCGCCTCCTCCCGTCACCGCCACCACCACGGCCTGGTCCAGCTCGAAGCCGCCGCTGCTGCGGTTTCTGCACACGTGTTACGCAGACTTCCTGCCGGAGGCGGCCGGCGCGGTTGCCGACTACATCCCCGAGCTCGGCAAGGCCGACCCTGCGCATTTTGGCATCAGCCTGGCGACGCTCGACGGCCACGTCTACGAGGTCGGCGACACCAGGGTGCCGTTCACCATCCAGTCGATGTCGAAGCCGTTCGTGTTCGCGCTGGCGCTGGACACGCTGGGTGCCGAACGGGTGGAAAGCGTAATCGGCGTCGAGCCGTCCGGCGACCCCTTCAATTCGATCCGGCTCAATGCCGACAACCATCCCTTCAATGCGATGGTCAATGCCGGCGCGATCGCCTGCTCCGGCCTGCTCCACGCCGACAAGGGCGACGGCGCGTTCGACTATATCCGCCATGCGCTCGGCCGCTTCGCCGGCCGTGAGCTCGATGTCGACGAGGCGGTCTACGCCTCCGAGAGCGCCACCGGCGACCGCAACCGGGCGATCGGTTATCTCCTGCGCACCAACAGCGTGATCACCGAGAACGTGCCTGCGGTGCTCGACGTCTATTTCCGGCAATGCTCCATCCTGGTCACCGCGCGCGACACCGCCGTGATGGCGGCGACGCTCGCCAATCGCGGCATCAACCCGCTGACCGAGGAGCAGGTGGTGACGCCCTACGCCATCGCGCGCACGCTGTCGGTGATGACCTCGTCGGGCATGTACGACTACGCCGGCGAATGGATCTACCGCGTCGGCATCCCCGCCAAGAGCGGCGTCGGCGGCGGCATTCTGGCGGCGCTGCCGGCGCGGCTCGGGCTCGGCAGCTATTCGCCAAAACTCGACAAGCACGGCAACAGCGTGCGCGGCATCAAGGTGTGCGAGACGCTGTCGGCGCATTACGACCTGCATATGCTGAACCGCAGCGACGACGCGCGCCACAGCATCATCGCCGACTACAATATCGGCAAGAACCCGTCGCGGCGGGTGCGCCGGCCGCAGGAGCAGGAGATCCTGGCAAGGCACTTCCAGGAGGTGCGCGTGATCGAGCTGGTCGGCACCCTGTCGCTCTCCAATGTCGACTATGTCTCGCGCCGCCTCGCCGGCAGCCCGCGGCCGGAATTCGTGATTTTCGATTTGCGCCGCGTCACCGCGACGACCCGTGCGGGCGCGAGGCTGGTGGCCGAGGCCTTCCAGGAATTGGCCGAGCTCGGCGTCACCGTGATCCTCTCCGGCATCAAGCGGACCTCGCGCGAATGGGCCACGATCAGCGAATGGACCAGGCGGCTCGGCAATATCAGGGATTTCTACCTGCTCGACACCGCGATCGAGTGGGCCGAGGACCAGATCGTCTACCGCTATGGCGGCTCGATCGACTTCCTCGAGACGACAGATCTTTCCGAGCAGCCGCTGCTCGCCGGATTGAGCGAACAGGAGATCGCCGACCTCACCCCGCTCTGCACGATCAGGACCTACCAGCCCAATGAGAAGATCATCGCCGCGGGCAGCCAGGCGACCTCACTGTACTTCCTGCGCAGTGGCGTGGTCCACGTCACCCTGCCCGACGGCATCCGGCTCGCGACGCTGACCGCCGGCATGGCGTTCGGCGAGATGGCGTTGTTGGAGCCGAAGCGGATCGCGGACGTGGTCGCCGACATGTCGGCGACCACCTACGAAGTGACGATCGAGGATTTCGAGCGCTTCCGCGAGCAGCATCCGCGCGCCGGCGAGCGGATCATGCGCAACCTCGCGCAAATCCTCGCCGAACGGCTGATCCTCGCGAATGCCAAGGTCGATCTGCTGACGTCGGGATAGGTCTTGTCGTCGGAGGTTGTAAGCTCGTCTCGCTCTCGCAACCCGTCATGCCCGGGCTTGACCCGGGCATCCACGTCTTGGTCTCCCATTGACGAAAGACGTGGATGGCCGGGTCAAGCCCGGCCATGACGTATGGTAAGCCCTAGTCCAGCAAAGCTGGCAACAATGCAAGTGGAGACAGGCTCGAGTGCTCGCGCCTAGCTCACCACTTCCGTCACCGGCTGCATGTCGATCTCGAACGTCTCGAGAAATTTCGACGTCATGATGTAGAATCCGACCGAGAGCTGCAGCTCGATCAGCGCGGCCGGCGTCAGCTTCGCCGCGATCGTCTTGAAGGCCGCGTCGGTCGGCTTCTTCAGCTTGACGATCTCGTCGGTGAAGGCGAGCGCCGCGCGCTGCACCTCGTTGAAGCAGGTCGCGGACTGCCAGTCCTCGAGCGCGGCGTTCTGCTCGTCGGTGACGCCGACGTTCTTGCCGATGCGCTTGTGCGCGACGATCTCGTAGGGCGCCTCGCAGAGAATGCCGGTGCGCGTGATCGCAAGCTCGCGGACGACGGGATCGAGCTCGCCCTTGTGGCGGATCGCGCCGCCGAGCCGGCAGTACTGTTCAAAGTAGCTTGGCGAATGCGCCATCATGCGAAAGATGTTGGCGTTGCGGTTCTTGTCGAGGATCTCGCGGGTACGCGGGCTTGCCTTCGCGGGATCGGAGTAGTCGATACGGGCCATTTCCTAACCTTGATCTTGCTGTCGTTTCTGTCGGGTTCCGAAACACTAGAGCCTTTTCCGTTCCGATGAAATCGGAACGGGGCTCTAGATCCTTGTTTTGACGCGTTTTCTCCACGCGAACCGGTATCCACTTCGCTCGAAAACGCTCTGTACGGGCTGCTGTCGCAGGAGCAACACGCGCGAGTCAAATTGCCGCCGCATTCCCAGACAACCTTGTCACAGTCGATATTCGCTGAGTGGGGACTCGTCAAAAGCGAATGCTCGACGCGGGGTGTTCCGAGTAAAAAATCTGGCCGTCTTGCGCGCAATTCGCGCAACGATGAGTCACGCCCAAGTCTAGGGGAAACGCATGAAGGAAGCCACCAAGAGGGCGGCCTCGGAAGCGCTTGCGCAAATGCTGGCGGTGACGGCGATGCTCGTCATCGCCAGCTTCATCTTTTATTGGCACTGAGGCATGATCCGGAAAAGTGTGTACCGGTTTTCCGAAAGATCATGCCCAAACAGGTTATCCGCGAACTATGAGGGGCAAGAGCGAACCAGTTCAGCTTGGTCTTGCGTTCTGACTGGATCGTTCAGCCCCTCATTTCGCCTTTGCGAAATAAGGAACCAGCCGTCCCGCGAATTGCGTGAAGCGCGCCGCGACCTTGTCGCCGATGGCGAGGTCGTTGTCGCCATGGGCCATCATGCGAAAGCCCTCGTCGGCATCGACAAGCACGATGTTGTACGGCACATGCGCCCGCGTCTCCGGCGTCGCGGCGCGGCAGACCAGCGAGGTCGCATACACCGTCCCTGCCCCGCTCGCGCGATGCTCGGCAAGATCGGGCGAACCGCAGGCCGCGCAAAAGCTGCGGCGGAAATATTGCCGCGCGCCGCAGGCGTTGCAGGTCTGGTAGACGATGGCTTCCGCGCCCTTGGTCCAGTCCGCGATCGGTCCGCTCATCGCACGCGCTCCAGGAACATGCTGACATGCGACGACAGCACCCCGCCGTCGCCGTGCAGCAGCGCGACCGAGGCGTCGCGCACCTGACGATTTTCGGCGCGGCCGGTCATCTGCAGATGGGTTTCGACCAGATGCGCCATCGCACCGCCGACGCCGCAATGGCCGTAGCTGAGCAGGCCGCCATGGGTGTTGAGCGGCATTTCGCCATCCTGATTGAAATAGCCGGCGCGCACCCGCGCCGCCGCCTCGCCGCGTCCGGCAAGGCCGAGATCCTCCAGCAGCATCGCGAGCGTGATCGTGAAGCTGTCATAGACCGCGGCGTAGCGCACGTCCGAGATCGCGATGCCCGACACGTCTTTCGCCTTCGCGATCGAAATCTCGGCGCCGAGCTCGGTGAGCGCGGGCGCGGCGGTGATATGCTGATGGGTATGCGCCTGCGCACAGCCGCGGACGCGGACCCGCCGCTCGCCGGTCGGCTCGCGGCTGATCACGCAGGCCGCGCCGCCGTCCGACACCGGGCAGCAGTCGAGCAATTTGAGCGGCATCGCCACGGGCTTGGAGGCCATCACGTCGGCAACCGTGATCGGCTCGTGGAATTGCGCGCCGGGATGCGTCAGCGCGTGCTTGCGCATCAGCACCGCGAACTCGGCGAGGTCTTCCTGCGTGAGGCCGTATTCATGCATGTAGCGCGTCGCGACCAGGCCGTAATAGGCCGGGATCGTCGGCCCCAGCGTCACCTCGTAGTCGGGATGCCCGACCTGGGCCAGCGCCTGGATCGAGGCGTCGCGGCTCTGCCCGGTCAGCCGGTTCTCGCCGCCGACCACCAGCACGTGCTTTGCGACGCCGGCGTCGACAAGGTGATGCGCCAGCATGGTCATCGCAAGCCCGGTGGCGCCGCCGACCTGCACGGCGTGCGCGTAAGACGGGCGAATGCCGAAGTGCTCGGCGAATACAGTGGCCAGCATGATGTGCGGCGAGACTGTGGAGTAGCCGCACAGGATGCCGTCAATGTCGGAGCGCTTCAGCCCGGCATCCGAGATCGCAAGCTCGGCCGCCTTGCTCATCAGGTCGAGCGAGGACAAGCCCTCATGCTTGCCGTAGGACGTGAGGCCGACGCCTGTGACAAAGCTCATCTGTTCACCCCCCCTTCCAAAGGGGAGGTCGGCTTGCGCAAGCAAGCCGGGTGGGGATCTGTCTCCACACCACCCGCTCTCGCCTGTGGCTGACCCCCACCCTGCCCCCCCCTTTCAGGGGGAGGGAAAACACAACGGCGTCTCTACGCGAGCCCATTCTCATCAATACGACTTCGGAAGGCCGAGCACCTTCTCGCCGATGAAGCTGAGGATCAGCTGCGGACTGATCGGCGCGATGCGCGGAATCAGCGATTCCCGCAAGTAACGCTCGACGTGATACTCCTTGGCGTAGCCGAAACCGCCATGGGTCATCACCGCCTGCTCGCAGGCATGGAAGCCGGCTTCCGCCGCGAGATACTTTGCGGAGTTCGCCGCGGGGCCGCAGGGCAGGTTCTGGTCATACTGCCAGCCGGCGCGCAACACCATCAGCCAGGCAGCCTCCAGCTCCATCCAGCACTTCGCCAGCGGGTGCTGGATCGCCTGGTTCATGCCGATCGGCCGGTTGAACACGATGCGGCCCTTGGCATATTCCGACGCCCGCTTCAGCGCGATCTGGCCGAGACCGACCGCTTCGGCCGCGATCAGGATGCGTTCGGGATTCATGCCGTGCAGGATGTATTCGAAGCCGCGGCCCTCCTCGCCGATGCGGTCCTCGACCGGGATCTCGAAATTCTCGAAGAACAGCTCGTTGGAATCGACCGGCTTGCGGCCCATCTTCTCGATCTCGTGCACGGTGACGCGCTTGCGGTCGAAATCGGTGTAGAACAGGCTGAGGCCATGGGTCGGGCTGCGCACCTCCTCCAGCGGCGTGGTGCGCGCGAGCAGCAGGATCTTGTTGGCGACCTGCGCGGTCGAGATCCACACCTTCTGGCCGTTGACGATGTATTTGTCGCCCTGGCGCACCGCGCGGGTCTTGAGCTGCGTGGTGTTGAGGCCGGTATTGGGCTCGGTCACCGCGAAGCAGGACTTGTCGCGGCCGTCGATGATCGGCGGCAGCATGCGCTGGCACTGTTCCTTGGTGCCGAACACCACCACCGGATTGAGCCCGAACACGTTCATATGCACCGCGGACGCGCCGGACATGCCGGCGCCGGATTCGGAGATCGTGCGCATCATGATCGCGGCATCGGTGATGCCGAGCCCGGAGCCGCCATACTCCTCGGGAATGCAGATGCCGAGCCAGCCGGCATCGGCCAGCGCGCGGTGGAAGTCGGCCGGATAGCCGCCCTCCTTGTCCTTCTTCAGCCAGTAGGCCTCGTCAAAGCGCGAGCAGATCTTGGCGACGGCATCGCGGATCGATTCCTGGTTGGCGGAGAGTGCGAAATCCATCTGTCGTGCTCCTATGCCTGCACCGCTTTGGCCGCGCCGTCGCGCACCATCGCCGCGATCTCCTCGGTGGAGAAACCTGCCTCCTGCAAAATCTCCGCACTGTGCTCGCCGAGCCGCGGCGCCAGCCGGCTTGGCTCAACCCTGGTCTCCGACCAGCGCGCCGACGGAGTCATGCTGCGGATCCGGCCCTCGGTCGGGTGATCGACCACGGGGAAGACGCCGGTCGCGACCATATGCGGGTCCTCGAGCAGGCTCTCGAGATCGTGCATCGGCATCACGGGCACGTCGGCCTTTTCGAGGATTTCGTTCCACTCGGCTGTGGTCTTGGTCTGGAGAATACGCGCGAGCTCGGCGTAGACGACATCGATATTGGTGGCACGGCCGGCGAAGGTCGCGAATTTCGGATCGCTGCGCAGATCGTCGCGGCCGGTCGCCTTGAAGAAATTCTCCCACTGCTTGTCGTTGTAGACGATCACGCAGATATAGCCGTCGAGCGTCTTGTACGGCCGCCGGTCCGGCGACAGATGGCGCGCATAGCCGCCCTTGTCGAGCGGTGGGTCGTAGGTCAAGCCGCCCATGTGGTCACCCATGACGAAGCCGGCCATGGTCTCGAACATAGGAATGTCGACGCGCTGGCCCTGCCCGGTGCGGTCGCGATGCACGAGGCTCGCGCAGATCGCGCCGACCGCGGTGAGGCCGACGATGCGATCGACCAGCGCGTTCGGCACATAGCGCGGCACGCCGTCGGAGGTTTGCGCCATCAGCGCCGGCAGCGCGGTCGCGCCCTGGATCAGGTCGTCATAGGCAGGCTTGGCGGCATAAGGTCCCTCCTGGCCGAAGCCGAACACGCCGGCATAGATCAGCCGCGGGTTGACCTCGGAAACGACGTCATAGCCGAGCTGCAGCCGCGCCATCGCCTGCGGGCGCACATTGTAGACCAGCACGTCGGCCTTCGCGATCAGCCGCAGCACCGCCTCGCGCCCCGCCGGCTTCTTCAGATCGAGGCAGACCGAGCGCTTGCTGCGGTTGGTGTTGAGGAACACCGGTCCCATGCCGGGATGCCGCGTCGGACCGATCTGCCGCGTCACGTCGCCATCGGGCGATTCCACCTTGATGACGTCGGCGCCGTAATCGCCAAGCATCTGCGTGGCGTAGGGTCCCATCAGCACGGTCGTCATGTCGACGACCTTGATACCCTGCAGTGGTCCCATCGTCCTGTTCGCTCCCGGATGTCGTGGTTATGGAGCTAGTAACGGGAGCTTTTCAAAGAGATCAAGCTGCGCCGGGCGTATGGGCGTATGCATGGCGGCGGCCGGGCCGCTTCCGTGCGGCGGAACGCGGGGTGGGCAAAACGAAGCGTATTCACCGCCGCCCTTATGCCGGCGACTGCCCCGTCATCACCTCGCGCGCCTTCAGGAGCCTTTCCAGTTCCGCATTCTGCTGCTCGAGCCGCTCGGCGATGCGCTCCTCGACTTCGGCGCCGGCTGCGCCCGCGGCCTGCTCGATCAGCTGCCTGATATTGTCCCGGAGGATCGCGATACGATCGTTCACTTCCGACAGCGACAGAGACGTCTCGATTCCCATGGTCCGTTCTCCCGGTGACAAGCACGGGCAGCTTAGCGCGGCGGGAGGTCCCGGCCTATCCCTTAACCGCTCTAGTGACCCCAATCCCTACTGTGCATGGGGTTGTTTTCGATATTTTCGATTCAACCCAGCCTCGCCGCGATTTAGCCCATGCCTTTGGCCAGCATCTCCCGCAGCGCGGTCTTCAGCACCTTGCCATAATTGTTCTTCGGCAGTGCATCGAGATAGACATAACGCTTCGGCCGCTTGAAGCGGGCGATCGAGGCAAGGCAATGCGCGTCGAGCCTGCCGTCGTCGGCGGTAGCGCTATCCGCCAGCACGACGCAGGCGACGACGATCTCGCCCCACTCCGGATCCGGCACGCCGATGGCCGAGACCTCGCGGACATCTGGATGGGTCAGCAGGGCTTCCTCGACCTCGCGCGGATAGATGTTGGTGCCGCCGGAGATGATCACGTCCTTGGAGCGGTCCGACAGCGTGAGGAAACCGTCGGCGTCGAGCCGGCCGACATCGCCGGTGCGCAGCCAGCCGTCCTTCAGCGTCTCGGCATTGGCCTTCGGATTGTTCCAGTAGCCGAGCATCACGGTCGCGCCCTTGACCTCGATCTCGCCGGTCTCCCCGGCTGGCAGCGGGTTGCCGTCCTTGTCGGTGATGCGCACGGTGACGACGCTCTGCGCCAGCCCGACCGAAGCCAGCCGTTCGAGATAGCGCGGATGATCGCTCCGGGCGTGCCAGCCGCGCGACAGCGCCGTGATGGTCATCGGCGACTCGCCCTGGCCGTAGATCTGCACGAAGCGCTGGCCCATCGTCGCCATCGCATCGATGATGTCGGCCGTGTACATCGGACCGCCGCCATAGATGATGGTGCGCAGTCCCTCGCCGTTCTCGCCGCGCTTCTTGGCGGCATCGACCAGGCGGCGCACCATCGTGGGGGCCGCGAACATCACGACATTGTCGAGTTGGCGGCCGAGGTTGAGCACCTCGTCCGGATCGAAGCCGCCGGACTCCGGCACGACGTGGCGGCCGCCCATCCGGACGTGCGGGAAATTATAGAGGCCGGCGCCATGCGAGATCGGCGCGGCATAGAGCGAGGCATCGTGCGGCGTCGCCGGATCGACGTCGGCGAGATAGCACAGCGACATCGCGACCAGATTGCCGTGGCTGAGCATCACGCCCTTGGGACGGCCGGTGGTGCCTGACGTGTAGAACAGCCAGGCGAGATCGTTGCTTTCGCGCGGCAGCGGCGCAGGCGCGCCCTCGCCGCTTCGCATGGTCTTGTAAGCGTCGCTGTCGACCGACAGCGTGGTCATGCCGGCGGGGCGGTCGTCCTTCGCCTCGTTCAACGCACCGATCGTGTCATCGGAGACGAAGGCGAGCTTGGCGCCGCCATTGCCGCAGATCCACGCCGCCTCACGGCCGTGCAGCTTGGCGTTGATCGGGATCGCGACGGCGCCGATCCACCAGATGCCGTAGAGGCATTCGAGATATTGCGTGCAGTTCGACGCAAACAGCGCGATGCGGTCGCCGGCGGCAATGCCGTGATCACGCGCCAACGCCGCCCCGATCGAGGCGGCGCGGCGGGCAAAGGTGGCGTAGTCGGCGTCGAGATCGAAGCCGGTCAGCAGCGCCGGCGCGTCGGGACGCGCCCGTGCCGTCGCCGCCAGCCATTCGGCAATGTTCAAGCTACTTCGCCGGCTCGAGGATCGAGACGTAGTTGGCGACCGCGGCGCCGCCCATGTTGAAGATGCCGCCGATCTGCGGGTTCTTGAGCTGCATGCCCTCGGGCGCTTGCCCCGTGAGCTGCATCGCGCTCATCACATGCATGGAGACGCCGGTGGCGCCGATCGGGTGGCCCTTGGCCTTGAGGCCGCCGGACGGATTGACCGGCAGCTTGCCGTCCTTCTGGGTCCAGCCTTCCATGATCGCGCGCGCGCCCTGTCCCTTCGGCGTCAGGCCCATCGCCTCATATTCGATCAGCTCGGCGACGGTGAAGCAGTCATGGGTCTCGACGAAGGACAGATCGGAGAGCTGCAGGCCGGCCTTCTGCAGCGCGCGCTGCCAGGCGGTGGTGCAGCCTTCGAACTGCAGGATGTCGCGCTTGGACATCGGCAGGAAATCCTGCGCATGCGCGGTGGCGCGGATGTTCACCGCCTTGCCCATGGTCTTGGCGGTCTCGGCATCGGTCAGCACCAGCGCGGCGGCGCCGTCCGACACCAGCGAGCAGTCGGTGCGCTTCAAGGGACCGGCGACGAACGGGTTCTTGTCGCTCTCGGCGCGGCAGAACTCGAAGCCGAAATCCTTGCGCATCTGCGCATAGGGATTGGCGACGCCGTTCTTATGGTTCTTGGCGGCGATCATCGCCAGCGCATCCGACTGGTCGCCGTATTTCTGGAAATAGGCCTGCGCGATCTTGCCGAACACGCCGGCAAAGCCGCCGACCGTGTCGCCGTCCTCGGGCAGATACGACGCCTTGAGCAGGTTCTTGCCGATCTCCGGGCCCGGCGTCTTCGTCATCTGCTCGACGCCGACCACCAGCACGATCTTCGCGGCGCCGGCTTCGATGGCGCGGATGCCCTGATGCACGGCGGCCGAGCCCGTGGCGCAGGCATTCTCGACGCGGGTGGTCGGCTTGAAGCGCAGCGCCGGATTGGCCTGCAGCACCAGCGAGGCAGTAAAATCCTGCGGCGAGAAGCCGGCGTTGAAATGGCCGAGCATGATCTCGTCGACATCGGACGCGGCGATGCCGGCGTCAGCCAGCGCCTCGTTGGCGACCTTGACCACGAGACCCTCGACGGTCTCCGCGTCGAACTTTCCGAATGGCGTGTGCGCCCAACCCACGATGCTGGCGGTCATGGCTGTATCTCCCTGTTCCTGTTCGGAGAGTTATGTAGCGTATCTCGAGAGCGTTTTCGAGCGAAGTGGACACCGGTTCGCGTGAAGAAAACGCGTCAAAACCAGAATCTAGAACCCCGTTTCTATCGGAACGGAGTTCTAGCCGGCTTTCAGCGTTTTCATCGCCGTCGCGCACATGGCGGTTATGCCGGCCCAATTGCCGGCGCGGATATCGGCCGCCGGGCACAGCCAGGAACCGCCGACCGCCAGCACATTCGGCTCGGCCAGCCAGATCGCCGCATTGGCCTCACCGACCCCGCCGGTCGGGCACACCCTGACCTGCGGAAATGGCCCGGCCAGAGCCCGCAGTGCCTTGATACCGCCCGCCTGCTCGGCCGGGAAGAATTTGACGACGTCGAAGCCGTGGGCCAGCGCCTGCATCAGCTCGGAGGCGGTCGCGATCCCCGGCGCGAAGGGCAGCCGGCTGGCGGCTGCCGCCGTCAACAGCTCGGGCGTCGCACCCGGGCTGATGCCGAATTTGGCGCCCAGCGCCTCGGCGCGCGCCAGGTCGTCACCACTGAGGATCGTGCCGATCCCGACGATCGCCTCCGGCACACCGGCGATGATGGCCCTGGCCGCATCGACCGCGACCGCCGTCCGCAGCGTCACCTCGAGCGTCCGCACGCCGCCGGCGACCAGCGCCTTCGCAAGCGGCACCGCGTCCTCGAGCCGCTCGATGGTCAGCACCGGGATCACGGTGGCCTGGCGGATCAGCTCGGCGATCTGGTCCTGCTTCGATGTCGTTGTCATTGCGAGGCCTTGCGGGATGATGGGAGACGAAGCGCCTTTTTCGGCGGCATGGCGTAGCGCGGAATGATCGCGCCGGGATAGCACACCACAACACCGGCCAGCCGATGGCCGGCGCGCGCGGCCTCCTCGGGCTCGGCGCCGCCGAGCCGCGCGGCGAGATAGGCTGCGGCAAAGCTGTCGCCGGCCGCGGTGGTATCGACCACCGGCTTGGTGAGCTGCTCCGCCTTCACCTCGCGCGTTCCGCCGGCCGAGCGCACGATGCAGGCCGGCTCGGCGAGCTTCAGCACCACCTCGGGGCTTGAGATGCCCGCCAGCAGCGCCGTGTTGCTCTCGCCGGGATAAAGCGGCGCCAGATCCTCGGTCGAGGCAAGCACGATATCGGCCGTCTCGAACGCGCTGCTGAAGACCTTCCGCGCGACGTTCAGGTCCGGCCAGCCGCGGGCGCGGAAATTGGTGTCGAACGCAAACCGCGTCCCCAGCAGCCGCGCACGCTTCAGCGCCGCCAGCAATCGCTCCCGCCCATCCTCGCGCAGGATCGAGAGCGTGATCGCCGAGAGATAGACGACGTCATAGGTCGCGAGCGAGTTCAGGATGTCTTCCGTTTCGGGCAGATCCATCAGGGCGCGGGCCGCGGCGCTGTCACGCCAATGGAAGAAGCGCCGCTCGCCCTTGTCGTCGGTCTGGATCAGATAGAGGCCGGGCAGCTTGCCCGCCGATCGCGCGACATGCTTGGTGCCGATGCCTTCGCTCGCCCAGCCCGCGATCATCTCATCGCTCAGCGCATCATCGCCGAGCGCCGTGAAGTAATCGACGTGGACGCCGAGCCGGGACAGATAGACCGCGGTGTTGAGCGTGTCGCCGCCAAAGGAGCGCGAATACAACCCGCCGAGCTGGCCGCCAGGGGCCTGGCGCAGCTCGATCATGCATTCGCCGATGCTGGCAACTCTGGTCATCTCAAGCGCCGCGCTAAAGCGCGATGAAGCCTGGTTGCATCATCATCGCGCCTTAGCCCCTTGTCTGAGCATGATCTTCTCGGAAAACCGCTTCGCACTTCTCCGGATCATGCTTTAGCCCGGACGCCGCTCAGGCGGCGAACTTGCCGCCGAGTTCGTCCTCGATATGGATCCGGATGATGTCGTCGAACGTCTTCTCGGCCGTGGTGAAGCCGAGCTTCAGCGCGCGGTCGGTGGCGAAATCGCGCGGCCAGCCCGAGACGATGCTGATGATGGTCGGATCGGGCACCCGCTTGATCCGCGCGGTGACGTTCTTGCCGGCGACACGCTCCAGCGACGCGATCTGCTCACCGACGGTGACGGACATCCCGGGCATGCTGAGATTGCGCCGCGGACCCATCGCATTGAGATCCATCGTGCCGGCGTGAACCAGAAAACCGACCGCCGATTTCGGCGAGGCGTGCCAGTGCCGGACGTCCTCGGAGACCGGCAGCACCGCCTCCTCGCCCGCCAGCGGCTCGCGGATGATGTTCGAGAAGAAGCCGGACGCCGCCTTGTTCGGCTTGCCCGGACGCACGCAGATTGTCGGCAGGCGGATCGAGATCCCGTCGAGCAGGCCCTTGCGGGTGTAATCGTTGATCAGGAGCTCGCAAATCGACTTCTGCGTGCCATAGCTCGTCAGCGGCGTATGGAAGAATTCGTCGCCGATCTTCTCGGGGAACGGCGCGCCGAACACCGCGATCGAGGACGTGAACACCAGCCGCGGCTTGTAGCCGCCGCCGACGGCACGGATGGCGTCGATCAAATAGCGGGTGCCATCGAGGTTGATCCGATAGCCCTTGTCGAACTCGGCCTCGGCCTCACCCGAGACGATCGCGGCGAGATGGAAGATCACCTCGGGACGCTCGGCGATCAAGGGCGCCGCGGCGCCGGCATCGGCGAAATCGGATGCGACCACATTGACCGGGATCGAGGCATTCGCGGGCTTGGCCGGAGCGACCACGTCCTGCAGCGTCATCCGGGTGATCTCCTGCTTGCCGAGGCGGCCCTCGCGCAAGAGACGCTCGGTCAGCTTGCGGCCGACCATGCCGGCGGCGCCCAGAATCAGAATGTGCACGACCCTGCTCCTTTTCTTGTCTTGTTCGAATTCAGCTGCGGGCCTTGCGCGCTCATTCCTTCACGGCACCCGTCATCGCCGAGACATAATGCTCTACGAAGAACGCGTAAAGAATAACCAGCGGCAGCGAGCCGCATAGCGCCCCTGCCATCAGGGACCCCCAGCGATAGATGTCACCGTCAACGAATTCGTTGACGATGGCGACCGGCACGGTCTTGTTCGGGGTCGATTGCAGGAACGTCAGCGCATAGATGAACTCGTTCCAGCACAGCGTGAAGCAGAAGATGAAGGCCGAGATCAGTCCGGGGACGGCGAGCGGCAGCACGATCTTGATCAGGATCTGCCAGCGGCTGGCTCCGTCGATCAGCGCGCACTCCTCGAGCTCGAACGGGATGGTCTTGAAATAGCCCATCAGAAGCCAGGTCGAGAAGGGGATCAGGATCGTCGGATAGGTCAGGATCAGCGCCAGGGGCGAGTCGAACAGGCCGTACTGGAACACGACGGTCGCAAGCGGGATGAACAGGATCGACGGCGGCACCAGATAGGCCAGGAAGATCAGGCCGCCGACGACGCTGGCGCCCTTGTAGCGCAGCCGCACGATCGCATAGGCCGCGAGCACGCTCGCGATGATCGACAGCACGGTGGCGCCCACCGCCACATACATCGTGTTCCAGAGCCAATGCGGATAGTAGCTCTCGAACAGCAGCTTGTGGATGTGCTTGAAGGTCGGATTCCAGGTCCAGAACGGATTGTACTTGTCGAGATCGAGCAGCTGCTCATCCGGCTTGATCGCCGTCAGCCCCATCCAATAGAACGGGAACAGCAGGATGATCACGATGATCGACAGCGGGATGTAGAGCGTCACGATCCGCCGCGGCACCGACTGCAGGTAGCTCATGCCCTCGCTGTTGTCGACGCGCGACGGCGTCGACAGGATGCTCTTGAGGTCGACCTTGGAGGCGGGAAGATCAGTCATTGCTCTCTCCCTGCTGCCACTTCCTGCGTTGCAGGCCGAACCATGACACCATGATCGCAGCAAGCAGGAACGGGATCATCGCGCTCGAGATCGCGGCGCCCTCGCCCAGCTGCCCCGCGATGATCGCGCGCTGATACGACAGCGTCGCCATCAAATGAGTGGCGTTGACCGGGCCGCCGCGGGTCATCGCCCAGATCAGCTGGAAGTCGGTGAAGGTGAACAGCACCGAGAACGTCATCACGACGGCAATGATCGGCGTCAGCAAAGGATAGGTGATGTAGCGGAACATCTGCCAGCGCGAGGCGCCATCCAGGGTCGCCGCCTCATACAGCGACGGCTGCACGGTCTGCAGGCCCGCCAGCAGCGTGATCGCGACGAACGGCACCCCGCGCCAGATATTGGCGAAGATCACGCAGATCCGGGCCCAGGTGGTGTCGCCGAGGAAATTGATGTTCTGGGTGATCAGGCCGAGATGCTTCAGCGACCAGGAGATGATCGAGAACTGGGAATCGAAGATCCACCAGAACGCCAGCGCCGACAGCACGGTCGGCACGATGAAGGGGATCAGCACCGCGGCACGCAACAGCGCCTTGAACGGCATGCGCTCGTTGAGCAGCAGCGCCAGATAGAGCCCGACCGCGAACTTCACGGCGCTCGCGATGAAGGTGTAGAGCAACGTGTTGAAGACCGACAGCCAGAAGATCGCGTCGTCCCACAACCATTCATAGTTCTCGGTTCCGATGAAATGACCGACGCGGCCGATGCGGGTGTCGGTGAAGGACAGCCAGATGCCGAGCCCCAGCGGATAGGCCAGGAAGAAGATCAGGAACGCCATCGCCGGCAACATGAACCAGAAGCCGAGCCAGTTCTTGTTGTGGCGGAGCTGATCCCACGCGGTCGCTTCGCGGATTTCGGTCTTCGCACGTCGCGGCGCAAGGGCGATGTCGGCCATAGGCGATGTCCCGATTGCTCAACGGATTGAGCATGACTACGCAATATTCCAATGATGGCATTCCAATGATGACGCGGGCGGCGGCGCTCCGCCGCCCGCGGCCATCACATCAGCGATAGATGCGCTTCAGCTGCCGTTCGGCTTCCGCCATCGCGGCCTTGCCGTCCTTGGCACCGGTGCAGTAGTTCGCGAACATGTCGACCACGATGAAGTCGGCGATCGCGGTCGCGGCCTTCTCGCCGGGCGTGCCGATGCCGGAGGCCGGCAGCGCTCGCTTCGAGGCCTGGCCGAACACCGCGTTCTTCGGATCGGCGGTCCACACCGGAGCCGAGTCGTAGGCATTGAGTGTGTGGGTGAGATAACCCCGCGCGCCCGACAGCCACTTCTCGAAATTCTCCTTCTCCAGCATGAAGGCGATGAAGGCCTTCGCCGCGTTCGGATATTTGCAGAAGTTGAAGGCGAGGATCGGAACCGCGAGCTGCAATTCGGTCGGCTTGCCGATCGAGCCGACCGGCCACAATGCGTGGTCGATGTCGTCGGCGAGCTCCTTCTTGCTCGGATCGTCCTTGGCCGCGACGTAGATCGAGATGCCGTTCGAGGTCAGGAACAGCTCGCCGGACAGGAAGGCCTTGTTGTTGGAGGAGTCGTTCCAGGACGCGACACCCGGAATGAAGGTCTCCGACAGCGCCTTGGCATACTCCAGCGCCTTCATCGTCTCCGGCGAGTTGATGATGACCTTGTCGTCCTTGTCGACGGTCCAGGCGTTGTGGCCCCAGAGGATGTTGTGCACCCAGGCATTGGCGTCGCCGGTGGCGTGGCCGAGCGCGAAGCCGGCCGGCGTGTTGTTCTTCTTCAGCGCCTTGCACAGTTCGAGATAGGCCGGGAAATCGGACGGCACCTGCTTGAAGCCGGCCTTCTCGACCGCCGACTTGCGATAGGTCAAATAGCCGCCGATGGTCGCGACGGGAATGCCGAGCCAGTCATTGCCCTGCTTGCACGTCTTGGCCGCGGCTTCGGTCCAGCCGCCATACTTGTTGCCGAGGTAGTCGGCAACGTCGTTCATCTTGAGAACCTTGGTCGGGAACAGCTGCGGCAGCGTGTGCAGGCCCCAGGCGAGGTCGAGACCCGAGCCGGTGTTGGCGGCGACCGAGGCCTTCGGCTGCACGTCCTCGAAGGACTCGCTGAACACGTTCATCTCGGTGCCGGTTGCCGACTTGAAGGCCGCGACCATGGCGTTGAATGCATCGTCTTCCGCGGGCACGAAGCGCTTCCAGCGCATCACGGTGAGCTTGGCGCCCGGCTCCGCCTTCCAGGGCGCGCTCTGCGCCCAGGCCTTGGCGAAGTCGAACAGCGCCGGCCCGGTGAGCATGCCGGTTGCAGCCAGCGCCGTGCCGCCCTGAAGTAGCGAGCGGCGAGTAAAATCGTGCATCGTCCTTCTCCCTATGATTGTGTTTTTGTTGTTTTTGATCTGGCCTGTTGGTCGGCCATTAAGATCGATCGGTCCGTCAGCTGTTCAGTCGTTTCCCCGTCGAATCGTCGAACAGATGGACCAGCGACGGATCCGGCTTGAGCCGAACCTTGTCGCCCGGGTTGAACAGATGGCGCTCGCGGAACACGGCGACGACCTGCTCGCCGCCGAGCTTGGCGAACACCTGGGTCTCCGAGCCGGTCGGCTCGACCACCACGATCTCGGCCTCGGCGCCGTCATCGGCGATGGTGAAATGCTCGGGCCGCACGCCGTAGACCGCGGGTTGGCCGTCGGAATTGGCCGGTGCCGATTTCAGCGGCAGCTTGACGCCATTCGGTCCCTCGAAATAGGCGGCGCCGTTCACCTTCACATTGCCCTTGAGGAAATTCATCGCCGGCGAACCGATGAAACCGGCCACGAACTGGTTCGCCGGCGTGTCATAGAGCTCGAGCGGCGAGCCCATCTGCTCGACGATGCCGTCATGCATCACCACGATCTTGTCGGCCATGGTCATGGCCTCGATCTGGTCGTGGGTGACGTAGACGGTCGTGGTCTTCAGCCGCTGGTGCAGCTCCTTGATCTCGGTGCGCATCGCAACGCGCAGCTTGGCGTCGAGGTTCGACAGCGGCTCGTCGAACAGGAACACCTGGGGATCGCGCACGATGGCGCGGCCCATCGCGACGCGCTGGCGCTGGCCGCCCGAAAGCTGGCGAGGATAGCGCTCGAGCAGCGGCGTCAGTGCGAGGATTTCCGCGGCGCGCTTGACGCCGGTCGAGATCTCCTCGGGCTTGGCGCCGCGCAGCTTGAGCGAGAAGCCCATATTGTCGGCGACCGTCATGTGCGGGTAGAGCGCGTAGTTCTGGAACACCATCGCAATGTCGCGCTCTTTGGGCTGGACATTGTTGACGACGCGGTCGCCGATCGAGATCGTGCCGGAGGTGATGTTCTCGAGCCCCGCCAGCATGCGCAGCAGGGTCGACTTGCCGCAGCCGGAGGGACCGACCAGAACGACGAACTCGCCGTCCTCGATCGGGATCGACACGCCGTGCAGGACCTCAAAATTGCCGAACGATTTCCGCACGTCGCGAATCTGGACCGACGACATCCACTTCCCTCCTCAAGTTCCCGACGACGTACGACGAGTGCCGCCACCGCTCTGTTTTGTTCCGGCCGCGCTGGGTGCGCGGCGCTGTTGGACTGGCGTTATTGTCCGCAGTTTATCCGGTTTTGGCAATCGTTCGATTAGCAATCGCTTGGTAGCGCTGTCAATATCAGTTTGTTTGCGACGAACGTCGTGATATGAGCGGCAAATGGCCCGAAAGCGCATCACGCCAGGCAAGATCCGGCTCGCCGAAGTCGCGAAGCTCGCCGGTGTCAGTCCGATTACGGCCTCACGGTTCTTCAGGAATCCGGAAGCACTTTCGGCCGGCAAGCGCGCGCGGGTCGATAGTGCGGCAAAAGAACTCGGTTACGTGCCCAATCTCGCGGCACGCGCGCTTGCGTCGCAGCGCACCGAGGTGATCGGTGTCCTGATCCCGTCGCTGACCAACAACGTGTTCTCCGACGTGCTGCGCGGCATCTATGACGCGCTCGACGGCAGTCGCTACAGCATTCAGCTCGCCAACACCCGCTACAGCATCCTGCAGGAAGAGCGCCTGCTGCGTCTGTTTCTGGCACAGAAGCCCGCCGGGCTGATCATTACCGGCATCAACCAGACCGCCGATTCCCGCGGCATCATGGAGACGGTCGATTGTCCGATCGTCCAGATCATGGAGGTCGGTCCATCCCCGATCGACATGATGATCGGATTCTCGCATTTTGACGCCGCAAAAGCGGCCATCGCCCACCTGCTCGCGCAGGGCTACCGGCGGATCGGCTTCCTCGGCGCGCGGATGGACCCGCGGGTGCAGCGACGGCTCGACGGCTATCGCTTCGCAATGACGGAAGCCGCGCTGTTCGATCCACAGCTTATTGTGACAACGGCGATCCCGACCTCGGTCACGCTCGGCGGGACGCTGTTTGCCGACCTGCTCGCCAAGGCGCCCGACATCGACGCCGTGTTCTGCGTCAATGACGACCTTGCGCTTGGCGCACTGTTCGAATGCAAGCGACGGCACATGGCGGTGCCGGAGCAGATGGCGATCGTCGGCTTCAACGACCTCGAATTCATGGCGTCGAGCGAGCCGACGCTGAGCAGCGTGCGCACCAATCGCTACGAAATGGGCAGAAACGCTGCCGTGATGGTGATCGAAACGCTGGAAGGGCGCCGGCCCGCCGAACCCGTCGTCGATCTCGGCTTCAGTGTCATGGAACGGCAAAGCTCGGCGCGGCGCAATTGACTTCGCCCGGTACCTGCCCGTCACAAGGGACGCGAAAAATGATAAAATGATAGCGCAACCAAGACCCTTCAACTAAGGTCCAATCCATCATACGAAACACCTGTGCGTGATCGCTCGGGTTTGTAATGCGCGACGATTTGCGCAAGGTAGAACGACGTTGAACCAGAGCCCTTGAATGGGCCCATCAAGAGTTTGCATTGCGGGAGAAACCAATGACAAAACCCCCCACCAACGGGCACAGCGCCGCAGGCGAGACCAACAAGGGCAAAGGCCGCAGGCTGCGCTCCCAGGAATGGTTCGACAACCCGCACAATCCGGGCATGACCGCGCTCTATCTCGAGCGCTATCTCAATTACGGCCTGACCCGCGAGGAATTGCAGTCGGGCAAGCCGATCATCGGCATCGCGCAGACCGGCAACGACCTGTCGCCCTGCAATCGGCATCACCTCGAGCTCGCACATCGCGTCCGCGAGGGCATCCGCGCCGCCGGCGGCATCGCCATGGAGTTTCCCACCCATCCGATCCAGGAGACCGGCAAGCGCCCGACCGCGGCGCTCGACCGCAACCTCGCCTATCTCGGCCTGGTCGAGGTGCTGTTCGGCTATCCGCTTGACGGCGTGGTGCTGACCACCGGCTGCGACAAGACCACGCCGGCCTGCATGATGGCGGCGGCGACCGTCAACCTGCCGGCGATCGTGCTGTCGGGCGGCCCGATGCTGAACGGCTGGCACGAGGGCCAGCGCACCGGCTCCGGCACCGTGGTGTGGAAGGCGCGCGAGCGGCTCGCCGCCGGCGAGATCGACTATGAGCAATTCATCGAGATCGTGGCCTCCTCGGCCCCCTCGGTCGGCCATTGCAACACGATGGGCACCGCCTCCACCATGAACTCGCTCGCGGAAGCGCTCGGCTTTTCGCTGCCGGGCTGCGCGGCGATCCCGGCGCCGTATCGCGAGCGCGGCCAGATCGCCTACGAGACGGGAAAACGCATCGTCGACATGGTCTGGGAGGACCTCAAGCCGTCGGACTTCCTGACGCGCGAGGCGTTCGAGAACTGCATTGTGGTCAACTCCGCGATCGGCGGCTCGACCAATGCACCGATCCATATCAATGCGTTGGCGCGCCATGTCGGCGTCGAGCTGTCGATCGACGACTGGCAGAAATACGGCCATGACGTCCCGCTGCTGGTGAACATGCAGCCGGCCGGCTTCTATCTCGGCGAGGAATATCACCGCGCCGGCGGCGTGCCCTCGGTGGTGCGCGAGCTGATCAAGCACAAGCGCATCCACGAAGGCGCCCTCACCGTCAACGGCCGCACCATGGGCGAGAACTGCAAGGAAGCGCTGCAGCCCGACGGCGACGTGATCTGGGGCTACGACAAGCCACTGGTGAAGGACGCCGGCTTCCTGGTCTTGCGCGGCAATCTCTTTGATTCCGCGATCATGAAGACCAGCGTGATCTCGAAGGAATTCCGCGACCGCTATCTGTCCAACCCGAAGGACCTCAACGCCTTCGAGGGCCGCGCCATCGTGTTCGAAGGGCCGGAGGATTATCACAACCGCATCGAGGATCCGGCACTCGACATCGACGAGCACTGCGTCCTGTTCGTCCGCGGCACCGGCCCGATCGGCTATCCCGGCGGCGCTGAGGTGGTGAACATGCAGCCGCCGGCGGCACTGATCAAACGCGGCATCCTGTCCCTGCCCTGCATCGGCGACGGAAGGCAGTCCGGCACCTCGGGTTCGCCCTCGATCCTCAACGCCTCGCCCGAGGCCGCCGCCGATGGCGGGCTCGCGATCCTGAAGACCGGCGACAAGGTGCGCATCGACCTCAACAAGGGCAGCGCCAACATCATGATCTCGGAGGACGAGCTGCGCACCCGCCGCGCCGAGCTGAAGGCCAAGGGCGGCTTCCCGCATCCGGCCAACCAGACGCCGTGGCAGGAGCTCTACCGCAAGACCGTCGGCCAGCACGCGACCGGCGCCTGCCTCGAGCTCGCGACGCGCTACCACGATATCGCCGGCAAGGTCGGCGTGGCGCGCGACAATCACTAGGACGCAAACCGTCATTGCCGGGCTCGACCCGGCAATCCATCGTTCCTCGAAAGATGGATGCGCGGGTCAAGCCCGCGCATGACACTGCAAATCGTCAAAGAAGGAAGAAACGCATGTCAGACCGCCTGAAGGGCAAACGCGCATTCGTAACCGCAGCGGCCGTCGGCATCGGCCGCGCCTGCGCGCTGGCCTTTGCCCGCGAGGGCGCGACCGTGTTCGCGACCGATATCGACGAAGGCAAGCTTGCGCTGCTCAAGCAGGAAGGCATCGCCGAGGTTGCGAAGCTTGACGTACGCGACACCGCAGCGGTCGAGGCAATCGCAAAGCGCGCCGGCAAGACCGACATCCTGCTCAATGCCGCGGGCTTCGTGCATCACGGCACGGCGCTGGAGTGCTCGGACGACGACTGGGACTTCTCCTTCGACCTCAACGTCAAGTCGATGCACCGCACCACGCGCGCCTTCCTGCCCGGCATGCTGGCGCAGGGCGGCGGCTCCATCGTCAACATCGCCTCCGCCGCCGGCGCGGTGAAGGCGGCGCCGAACCGCTACGTCTATAGCGCCACCAAGGCCGCAGTTGCGGCACTGACGCGCTCGGTCGCGGCCGACTTCATCACCAAGGGCATCCGCTGCAACTGCATCTGCCCCGGCACCATCGAGACGCCTTCGATGCTTGAGCGTGCGGCGGCTGCCGGCCCGCAGGGACGCGAGATGTTCGTTGCGCGCCAGCCGATGGGCCGGCTCGGCACCGCCGAGGAAATCGCCGCGCTCGCCGTCTATCTTGCCAGCGACGAAAGCTCGTTCACGACAGGTGTCGCGCATGTCATCGACGGCGGCTGGACACTCTAATCGGGAGGCAACATGAACAAGATCGATCTCAACGGCCGCTGTGCCGTCGTCACCGGCGGCGCGCAGGGATTTGGCCGCGCCATCACCGAGCGCTTTGTCGCGTCGGGCGCCAAGGTCGCGATCTGGGATTTCGACCAGCCGCTGGCCGAGAAGACCGCGCGGGCGATCGGCGAGAACGTGATCGCGATCAAGACCGACGTCACTGATCCCGACGCGGTCGACGCCGCGCGCGATCAAACGCTGCGGGCGTTCGGCAAGATCGACATTCTCGTCAACAACGCCGGTATCACCGGAGCCAACAAGCCGGTATGGGAAACCGAGCTCGACGACTGGCGCAGGGTGATGCGCATCAATCTCGAGGGTCCCTTCATCTGCTGCAAGGCGATCGTGCCGACCATGATCGGCCAGAAATACGGTCGCATCGTCAACATCGCCTCGATCGCCGGCAAGGAAGGCAATCCGAACGCCGCGCATTATTCGTCGTCGAAGGCGGGCCTGATCGCGCTCACCAAATCGCTCGGCAAGGAGCTCGCGCAGCACGACATCCTGGTCAATGCGGTGACGCCGGCCGCGGCGAAGACCGCGATCTTCGACCAGATGACGCAAGCGCACATCGACTTCATGCTGTCGAAGATCCCGAAAGCCCGCTTCGTGCAGGTCGAGGAACTCGCCTCGATGGTGGCGTGGCTGGCGTCAGAAGACTGCGCCTTCTCCACCGGCGCGGTGTTCGACATCTCCGGCGGCCGCGCGACCTATTAAATCGCCGCTCGCCTCGCCGGCTGCCGCAGCGCCGCGACGAGATGATCGGCCAGGAGTGACGCCGCGTGCGACAGGTTTTGCGCGCGATGCAGGCGGATCTCGGCCCGCGGCAGCCGCGGCATGCCGTCGCGCGCGGTCAGCCGACGCAGCGTCGGCGGAAAGGTCCCCGACTTGACCACGGTCACGGCGAGGCCCTGCGCCGCGATCGCCTCGACCGCAGACAGGCTGTGGCTGACAAAGGCGAGCCGCCACGGCCGGTTCGCCTGGTCGAGCGCCTGCATCGCCCAGCTCCGGAACAGGCAGCCCTGCGGATAGAGCGCGACCGGCAGCGGATCGAGCTCCTCGACGCGATGCGCGGCGCTCGCGGCCCACACCGCCTGCTCGGTGCGCAGCAACTCGCCCTCGCCGCGTCCCTCGGGGTGCATCGCGATCACGAGGTCATAGGCTTCGCCGAGCCGATCGGTCATCGTCGACGTTAGCCCCGTCTCCATCTCGACATGGATCAGCGGATAGCTGGCGATGAACTCCTTGAGCAGCGGCGGGACGATCATCGTCCCATAGTCGTCCATCACGCCAAGGCGAACCCGTCCATCCGTGCCATGCGCGCGCACCCGGCCGATCGCCTCCGCGTTGAGGCTCAGAATGCGGCGGGCATAGCCGAGCAATCCCTCGCCTGCCGCACTCAGATCGACGCTTGACGTGCTGCGGTGAAACAGTTCGGCCTGCAGCCGCTCTTCCAGCCGCTTCACCTGCATGCTGACGGCGGATTGGGTCCGGTTCAGCGCCGAGGCCGCGCGGGTGAAGGAGCGATGCTCCGCCACCGCGACGAAGGCCTGCAGGAGATCCGGGTCCAGGATGGGCGCACTCATAACGATCTGTGATTTGGTCGATCAAATCTATTCCATTCCCTGATTACGCCCCGGTCCCTAGATTGCGCAAGCGAAACCAAGGGGCGAACGGAATGGGCGAGATCTGGGGCGTGTTGGCGGCGGTGGCATCGAGCGCGCTGGGCGGCACTTCGATCGGGGCGACGCGGTTCCTGGTCGGCGCCATCGATCCGCTGGCGATCGGCGCGTTCCGCTTCGGCATCGGCGTCTTGCTGCTGCTGCCGCTGGCACTGCTGCAACGCCGGAGCTGGCCGCCGCGGCACGACTGGCCCGGCGTTGCCGGCCTCGGCCTGCTGTTCTTTGCGGCGTTTCCGGTCCTGTTCAACGCCTCGCTGATCTTCACCACCGCCGCGCGCGGCGCACTCGCGCTGTCGACGCTGCCGCTGCTGACCATGCTGGTCGGCGCGGCGCTGGGCGCCGAAGCGCTCACCGCGCGCAAAACCGCAGGCGTCCTGATCACCATCCTTGGCGTCTCGATGGCGCTGCTCTCCGGCCTCGCCACGGCGCCACCTGGCGCCTGGCGCGGCGACCTCTTGATGATCGCGGCCGCGCTGTGCATGGCGCTCTACAGCATCTGGTCAAAACCCTATATCCGCCGCTCCGGCCCGATCCCCTTCACCACGCTCGCGATGGCGGCCGGGGCTGCTGTCCTCATAACGGCGTCGCTGCTGCGCGGCAGTTTTGCGCCGGTTGCCGATTTCGGCGCGCCGCAATGGTTCGGCGCGATCTATCTCGGCGCGTTCGGCGCCGCGCTCACCTTCTATCTCTGGGCCCTCGCGCTGGAGCGGACGACCCCGACCCGGGTCGCGATATCCGTCACCGTCAATCCGATCGCGGCAACGCTGGTCGGCGCAGCGCTGCTCGGCGAGCCGCTGAGCTGGAATCTGGTGGCCGGCATCGTCACCGTTTTCGTTGGCATCTGGATCGCGACCACCCAGCCGCCCCTAGCGCACGCGGTCGCTCCCGACATGCGCTGACTGCGGCAACGCTCGCCAGCAAGGCCTTCAGCGAATCCGTGCTAGCCTGAGGTCCGGTCCCAGCGAACCCGAGGCGGCACGCCATTGAACATTTCCCTCTATGACATCTCCGTCTGGGTATTGCCGGTGGTCATTGCGATCACGTTTCACGAAGCCGCGCACGGTTTCGTCGCGCACCGGCTCGGCGACGACACCGCCTGGCAGCTCGGCCGCGTCAGCTTCAACCCGCTGAAGCACATCGATCCGTTCGGCACGCTGATCCTGCCTGCGGTGCTGCTGTTCGCGCATTCGCCGTTCCTGTTCGGCTATGCCAAGCCGGTGCCGGTGAACTTCCGCAAGCTCAATCATCCCAAGCTCGACATGGTGTGGGTGGCGCTGGCCGGTCCGGCCACCAACATCCTCCTGGCGATCGCCGCGGCGCTGGCATTCCACGCGCTGCCATTGGTGCCGGCCGATGCCGCAAAATGGACCGCGGACAACCTGAAAAACGCCTTCCTGATCAACATCGTGCTCGCGATCTTCAACATGATGCCGATCCCGCCGCTGGACGGCGGCCGGGTTGCGGTCGGGCTGCTGCCAAGGCCGCTGGCGATCCCGCTCGCCCGGCTGGAGCCCTACGGCATGCTGATCCTGATCGGGCTGTTGATCCTGCTGCCGGTGATCGGCCAGCAAGTCGGCCTAAATCTTGATGTTATTTCAACGATACTGCGAACTCTGACCGGCTATGTAATCAACGCCCTTCTCCTCATTACCGGAAACACATAGCCTTGGTCTGCGTATGATCCGACCGGAAAACCGGTAGCCATTCTTCCGGGTCGTGCGTTGAGGACGGGAACGCTTCGAGGCCATGGTGATCAAAGCTGCCGATATGCTGATTGCACGACGCGCCGACACCCGCGCGCGGGCCGACTTTGCGACCTGGAAGATGATGGCGAAGCTGAACGGCGCCTCCGCCTTGCCGCCCGAAGCGCAGAATTTCCTGGCCATTTACAACAAGCTGCTGGGACAGATGAGCGAGGCCGACGCCGGCGAGGCGACCATCCAGCAAATGTATCGCACCTATTATGTCGAGATGGGCGGCGCCGGCAAAGCGCCGGAGGTTCCGGCGCGCGTGCGTGAGCCGGTGGCCGACAGCGGCAATGTCACGGCGTTCCGCCGCCTGCCCGCCAAGAAGGCGAGCGCCTCCGACCCGAACGCCAAGCGTCCGATGCCGGTGGCGCTGATCTTCGCCTGCCTCGTCGTGGTCTACGTCGCGATCCGGTACTACTGGAAATAGCGCCGTCCGCGCTTCACCCTATCCGCGTCTGATGATCGAACTACGCACACCGCGGCATCCCGTCGCGCGTCACCGGCTGCGCAATCGCCGTGGCGTGGAATATCGCGCACGAGCGATCGCGCCAGCGCTCTAGGCGATGCGCCCGATGCCGGGCATAATGCGGAACTCAAAAAAACAAAATCATACTGGAGGGAAGATGAAGCGTTCCATTGCAGCCTCGGTCACGACGGCCTTGGTCATGACCACGAGTCTTGCGTTCTGCGGCGGTGCGTCGGCGCAGACGATGGACAAGGTCGCCAAGGTCGGCGCGCTCGGCGATCAGTCCGGCCTCTATCAGGATATCGGCGGTCCCGGCTCGACGGTGGCGGCGCAGATGGCGATCGAGGATTCCGGGCTGCTGGCGAAGGGCTGGAAGATCGATCTGATCTCGGCCGATCACCAGAACAAGCCCGATGTCGCGGTCAACATCGGCAAGCAGTGGATCGATGTCGAGAAGGTCGACGTGTTCGTCGATCTCGCGGCCTCCAATGTCGGGCTCGCAATCGCCAACCTCTCGAAGGAGAAGAACGTCGTCAACCTGAACTCGGGCTCCGCCTCGTCCGACCTCACGGGCGCGCAGTGTTCGCCGAACACGGTGCACTGGGTCTATGACACCTACATGCTCGCCAACGGCACCGGCAAGGCGCTGGTGAAATCCGGCGGCGACACCTGGTTCTTCCTAACCGCGGACTATGCGTTCGGCCAGGCGCTCGAGCGCGACACTTCGGCGGTGGTCACCGCGAATGGCGGCAAGGTGCTCGGCAGCGTCAAGCATCCGCTCAACAATGCCGACTTCTCCTCCTTCCTGCTGCAGGCGCAAAGCTCGAAAGCCAAGATCGTCGGTCTCGCCAATGCCGGCGGCGACACCACCAACGCGATCAAGCAGGCCGCGGAATTCGGCATCGTCTCGGGTGGCCAGCGGCTTGCCGGCATGCTGCTGTTCATCACCGACATCAACGCGCTCGGCCTCAACGTCGCGCAGGGCCTGAACTTCACCGAGACATTCTACTGGGACATGAACGACCAGACCCGCGCCTTCTCCAAGCGCTTCATGGAGCGCTTCAAGAAGAACCCGCCGACCATGGTGCAAGCCGGCGTCTATTCGTCGCTGATCCACTATTTCAAGGCGCTGGAAGCGCTCGGCGGCAATCCGCATGACGGTCGCGCCGTGGTCGCCAAGATGAAGGAGCTGCCGACCGACGATCCCCTGTTCGGCAAGGGCTCGATCCGCGTCGACGGCCGTAAGATCCACCCCGCCTATCTGTTCGAGGTGAAGAAGCCGTCCGACTCGAAATATCCGTGGGACTATTACAAGCTGGTCGCCACCATCCCCGCGGATGAGGCCTGGCTGCCGCTCGAGAAGAGCGTTTGCCCGCTGGTGAAGAAGAGCTGAGACACCGTCATTCCGGGGCTCGCGACTTCGTCGCGCCCCGGAGGGACAACAACTACTTCTTCGGCTTGTTGTAGTTGACGTCGAGGCTGAAGGAGAACTGATCGTCGGTCAGGTCGGCCGGCGGCGCCGGGACCGGATCGGACCGGTGGACCATCGAGATCGCCGCGTCGTCGAAGGCGGCATCTCCGGACGATTCCAGCACCGCAACCGACAGCACCTTGCCCAGACGATTCAGCACCAGGGCGACCTTCACCTTGGCCTCCTTGACCTTACCCTTCTCCGGGAATTTCTTGTGCAGGTCGAGATAAGCGCTGATCTTCTTGCCCCACTTGGCGGTCAGCAGCAGCTTGTCCTTGCCGATGCCTGGGTTGGGTGCCTTGGTGGTTTCCGACTGACGCGCGTCCTCCAGCTTGGTCGGCGCGGCCGCCTCCGAAGCCTGCTGCGCTTCCCGCGCGTCGGTCTCGACCTTGGCGACCTTGGCCTCCTCCTCCTTCTGCTTCTTGGCGGTGTCTTCCGTCACGATGCGATCGGGGTCGTCGGACTCCACCGGCTTTTCCTGAGGCAGGTCGGTGTCCTTCACCTCGGCCTTCTGCTGCGCCATTTCCTGCACAGCCTGCTGCTCGTCAGCCAACGGTCCGGGCGGTAAGGCCTCTTCGGTCGCATCCGCGGAAGCCAGCTCGACGGCGTACTCCGCGCCGGCAGCGCCGAGCCCCTCGTCGCCATCGTCGCCGCGCAAATTGGTCAGCGCCAGGGCGGCACCGCCCAGATGCAGCCCGACCGCCGTCACGGCAGCGATCACCCAGAGCCGCTTCGAGGTCCGCAGGTCAAGATCGGGGTTGGTGGACATCGCGTTCGCCGTCAGGGTTTGGCCGGATCGGCCTGCGCGGCCGCGGGCGCTCCCGGAACGCCCTCGAGCGCGACCAGCTTCACATGCGTGTAGCCGCCGGCGCGCAGCAGCTCCATCACGCCCATCAGCTCGCCATAGGGTACCATCCGATCGGCCCGCAGGAACACGTATTTGTCCCGGCTCATGTCGGGTATGGCATCCAGCGAATTGACCAGGTCGACGCGCTTCACCGCGTTCTCCCCGATCGCCAGCGTGAGATCCGGCTTGATGCTGAGATAGGTCGGCTTGTCCGGCTTCTTCTGCGGCGTCGCGCTGGAGGTCGGCAGATCGATCGGAAGATCGACGGTCGAGAGCGGTGCCGCCACCATGAAGATGATCAGCAGCACCAGCATGACGTCGATGAACGGCGTGACGTTGATCTCGTGCGATTCCGCGAAATCGTCGTCGCCATCATTCTCGGAGATCGAGACCGCCATCGCCTACTCCGCCGCCGCCGCGCGCCCATGCGCGTTACGTGGAACGTCGCCATGGGTGCGGTCGAGATCGCGCGACAACAGCCGTCCCGCGGCGCCCGAGGCGCGGTTGACGAGTTCGAGATAGACCTTCGTGACGCGCGAGAAATGGTTGTAGATGATGACCGCGGGGATCGCCGCGACGAGGCCGATCGCGGTCGCGAGCAGCGCTTCCGCGATGCCCGGCGCCACCACGGCAAGGTTCGTGGTCTGGGACTTCGAGATGCCGATGAAGCTGTTCATGATGCCCCAGACCGTGCCGAACAGACCGACGAAAGGCGACGTCGCGCCGATGGTCGCGAGCAGGCCCATGCCGATGCGGATCTTGCGGGCTTCGGCGCGCACGATCTCGGCGAAGCTCGACGCGGCGCGCTCCTTGATGCCGCTGTCGCTCGAGATGCCCGCCGACAGGCGCCCCTCGCGCATCGCAGCTGCGATGAACGACGACAGCACGCTGCCCTTGGCGCCAAGCGCGAACTGGGCTTCGGCCAGCGACCGCGATTCAGCGATCTTGGCCAGCGCGCCACGCAGCTTGCGCTGCGCCACGGTCAGCTCGACCATCTTGGCGATGAATACGGTCCAGGTCACGAGCGACGCGAAAGCGAGACCGAGCATCACCGCCTTCACGATGATGTCGGCGTTCAAGAACATATTCCACGGCGACAATTCGTGCAGGCCGGTCGAGGTCGACTTCAGCGACTTGCCGTCGCCGCTCGCGGGCGCAGCCAGGGAGGCCTCGTTCGCCGTCGGAGCCGGAGCCGCCGCGGCAGGGGCCGGCGCGGCCTGTGCCTGCGGCGCCGCTTGTGCCGGCTGGGCGACCACCGGGGCGGCTTGGCCAGCCGCCGCTGGCTGGACTGCTGCCGCCGGCTGGGGCTGGGCCGCGGGTGCGGGCTGAGGCCGGGTCACGGGTGCGGGCTGCGCTACAGGCGCCGTTTGCTGCTGCGCCGAAGACGGCGCGGCCAGCATCAGCATCGCCAGCGAGGCGATCATGGCGGATGCAGCGGGGAACTTGAATGTCATCATCAGTTACACTTCAGCCCAGTGACGGATCAGGTTGTGATAAATCCCGGTCAATTTGACCGTTTCGGGGTCATCGCGCCCCAGCCGCTCCACCAGAGCCTGGATCGCTGTATCGAGATCAAAGATCAGGCTGCGCGCGTGTGCATCCCGTACCATGCTCTGCAGCCAGAAAAAAGACGCTACCCGCGTCCCCCGCGTGACCGGCGTGACCAGATGCAAACTGGAAGCAGGATAAACTACCAGATCGCCCGCCGGCAGCTTGATTTCATGGGATCCGTAGAGGTCTTCGATGACGAGCTCGCCGCCGTCGTAGTCCTCCGGCTCCGATAAAAACAGCGTGACCGAGAGGTCGGTGCGGATCCTCATGCCCGTCAGCCTGTCGCCGCGCACCGCATTGTCGACGTGCAGGCCGAAATGGTGCCCGTCGCTAGCGGCATAGCGGTTGAACAAGGGTGGAAAGATTCTAAGCGGGATCGCCGCCGAGATGAAGCGCGGGCTCGCCGACAGCGCCGACAGGATGCGGTTGCCGAGCTGCCGCGCGACCTCGCTGTCGGGCGGCAGCTGCTCGTTGCGCTTGACGATCGCGGACGCGGCACCTGCGGTCGAGCGGCCGTCCTCCCATTCGGCTTGCTCCATGATGCGGCGGAAGTCCGCCACATCAGCCTTGCTCAATACGTTGGGAACACAGACCAGCATCTTGTGCCGCGAAGCCTCCGTCAGTAACGCGCGGAAACAACCAGATACGCGGCGCGTCCTGGCGCTTCGAGCACGAACGGCGCCGCGCTCTGGTACAGCGCGTCGTAGTAGCGCTTGTCGAAGATGTTGTTGACGAACAGCTTCATCGTCCAGTGCTTGTCGATCTTTGCTTCGGCAAAGGCGTCAAAGCGCCAGTAGCTCGGGATCGAGGTGCCCTGGTTGGCCGCGAGCAGCGTGCCGCCATAGACCTTCGAGCGGTACACCGCCTGCCCGCCAAGCTCCCACATGTCGGTGAGCTGGTACTTGGTCAGCATGCTGAACGACTGGTGCGCGACGTTGGCGAGCGGCAGTCCGACATTGCTGGAATACAGGATGGTGTTGGCCGGCGGCGCGAGCGACCTCGTCACTGCCGACTGCATCAGCACGAGACCGCCGAACACACTCCATTTGTCGGTGATCTTGCCGCCGACGCCGAGATCGATGCCGCGGATGCGGTAAGCCGCGCCCGCGGTGATGCAGGAGATGTTGCCGGTCGTCCCGGTCGGATAGGAGCAGCCGAGCGCAGCGGCCGCGGTGGCGTTGTTCACGTTCTGCGATTCGCGCGCATTTTCCTTCTCGGTCTGGAACAGCGCCGCCGTCACCAGCAGATGACGATCGAACAATTCCCACTTGGTGCCGACTTCGATCGCCTTGTTCTTTTCCGGCCCGAAGATCTGGGTATTGCCGCCGTTCAGCACGGGAGACAGGCCGCCATACGCAGTGCTGGTGCCGTCGAACTCGGCGCCGACAGGGTTGGATGAGGTCGCATAGGCCGCATAGACGCTGCCGTTCGGCAACGGCTTCAAGGTGAGGCCGAGATTGAAGTTCGGCATCCCGAAGTCGGCCGACTGACTACCGAATGTCGTCCTGTTGCCCGACGTCAGATATCCGGACGTGTTGATCTTGTAGTCGTCATAGCGGATGCCGCCATTGAGGATCACGAAGTCATTGTAGTTCGCGGTATCCATGATGTAGCCGCTGGTGGTGTCGATCCCGATCTTGGTCGGCATCCCGGACAGCCCCGACGGAATCGGGAACGGAATGTTGGTGTATTGCGGATTGAACACGCTGACGCCGGAGAGCGATCCGGTGCCCGTGAAAGCCGACGTGCCGGTCGTTATCTCCGAGCTCAGGCCGAGATATCTGTCGATCGAGGACCGCTCGTTGTCGTATTCGACGCCTGCCGTCGTCGTGTGCTTGAAGCCGAGGCCGTCGACCGACTTGTAGGTCGCCTCGGTCTGGTTGGCGAACACGTCGGTGACCTGGTAGCGGCTTTGCGGATTGGCGCTCAGCGTATACGCCGTGAACGGAGCGCCGGCGGCCAGCGTCGGCGCTTCCGGCAGCGTGCCGATGTAGTTCTGGGTCGAGCGCGATTCCCGGATCTTGTTGCTGACCACGAGGTCCGGCGTGATCTGCACCTCGGCATTGATCGTGCCGATGTCCTGCCCGGTCCTGAAGAAGTCGCGATTGACGAAGCCGTAGAAATTGTTGCGGTTGACGCCGAAATCCGGGAACGGACCGCCAGCCGTGCTCGCGGTGCTCGGCCGGTAGTACGGCACGCCGAAATCCGGGATGCCGGTGAGTTCGGTGTGGATGTAGTTACCGGTGATCTTCACCGCGTCGACCGGCTTCCACGCGCCGGCGACGAACGCGCCGTTGCGGTCGTCGGTGACATAGCTGCGGCCGGCGACGCCGGCATCCTGGAACAGGCCGCCGGCGCGGATCGCCAGCGTCGGGCTGATCACCTGGTTGACGTCGAGCGTCACCCGCTTGGTGCGATCGGTGCCGAACGTGGTGTCCATGTTGTAGAAGCTGTTCTGCGTCGTCGCCTGCTTGGTGACGATGTTGATCGCGCCGCCGGTGGTGCCGCGGCCTGCAAAAGACGAGCCCGGGCCGCGCAGGATCTCGACCTGCTCGGTGAAGAAGTTCTCGCGGACGCTGACGCCGGAGTCGCGCACGCCGTCGATGAAGATGTCGTTGCGCGCGTCGAAGCCGCGGATGAAGAAGCGGTCGCCGAAGGCATTGCCGCCCTCGCCCGTGCCGAGCGTGACGCCGGCCGTCGACAGGATCGCCGACTTCAGCGATGTGGCGTTCTTGTCTTCGAGCACGTCCTTGGTCAGCACCGTGACCGATTTCGGCGTGTTCAGGATCGGCTCGGGATATTTCCCGGACGACTGCAAACGGTCGCCCTTGTACGGCGCGGCCGGATCCGCATAGGGATCGCGGTCGGCGGGAAGACCGCCGGCGTTGGGAAACGGCACCGGCGCCTGCTGGGCCTGCTGGTTGTTGCGGCGCGCGGCGCGACGCAGCGCGTTGCGGGCGCGGACCTGGTCCGCAGTGGGCTTTGACGTCACGGGCCGCGGGCGAGCGACCGGGGCATCGACATTCACCGGCGGCAGGTTGGATTGCTGCGCCTCGGCCCCCGAAAACGACGCCACCGCGATCAGGCTCGCGACTGCGGAGACCTTCGTGGCGGAATAACCGGTGTCATCAGCCGAACCGATCGCTGCATCAAAGCGCAGCGATCTCGGCGCCTTCATATTGCTCATGTCTTGCTCGCCCCAGAAAAGTCAGCCCGCTCGCGAAATGAAGCTGCGACGAACTGTCTCTTTCGGTTATCGAGCGTGACTTTTTTTATCAATGCGACGAGCGCAACAGTTGGCTTGAATCGCCCCAATTCAAAGCGATTCTAATCTGCGGTTTGAAATCGTTCTAAACTGTAGTTTTTAAGCGTTCTAATAATCGTTCTAAATCGGTCCCGCCCGCCGTTGACCGCCGCTTGCGGGGCGCTGTCCATGCGTCCACCCGATCACTCGGCGCTTGGTGGCTTCATCAGCGAAAACAGCTCGTCGATCGTCCGCTGCGCGACCTGCCGCACGCGGTCGCTGTTTTCGAGGCCGGCGATATTGACGCCGTTGACGACCGCTTTGATCTCGTCGCGGAAGTCGGTGAGAAAACGCAGCGGGTCCCGCTGCTCGTTGGCGACGCGCGCGATCAATCCGGTGACCAGGATCTGGCATGCCATCATGCGCCCGTTCAACTCATCCATCGCGGCCCTCATCCTCTCGCATCGTCGCTGCGCGATATGAACGACATCCCGCGGCGTTTCAACCGCCTCGCGCAAGCTGCAACAGATGAACCGATGGAGAGCAGGATCTGCGCGCGATGAGACGCGCTATTTCGCGGCGATGCGCTCCGCCTCCTCGCCGAGCGCCTTGATGCGATCCTTGACCTCGCGAAGCGTGGCGAGGCCGCTTTCGACATGCTTGTCCGAGACGTCGCGCAACACGTCGCCGGCGATCGCGTCGCGCAAACTGTCGAGATCGTCGACGAGGCGGCGCCCGCTCCTGGTCAGGAACAGGCGATTGGCACGGCGATCCCTGGGATCGGGACGCCGTTCGAGCAGGCCATGCTCGACCAGGCGGTCGAGCAGCCGCACCAGCGAGATCGGCTGCAATTCGAGGACGTCGGCGAGATCGACCTGAGACAGTCCCTCCTGCTCGCGCAGGCGGAAGAGCACGATCCATTGCGCGCGCGTGGTGCCTCGCGCCTTGGCGCGATGATCGATATAATTGCGCAGCAGCCGGGAACTCTCGACGAGCTGCGCAATAAACTGGCGTTTGAGATCGAGCGACATAGGGGTCCTCGGTGCGTTTCCCAGACGAAATGTTTCTGCTCGTTTCTGACCTAAACCTTTCCAAATGTTTAGGATTCTCAAGCCTTGGTGTGTTTACACATTAAGTGCACGCATATTATATCCGCAAGCTCTGTGAACCGTTTCGATCACCCTTTATTGTTACGTCGAACCCAAGAGTCCGCATGTCGAAGTCACGCACCATCGGTTGGGTTTTAGTGATCGCTGCGGTCGGCGCCGCCGGTTATTTCGGCTGGCAGAAACACACGAGCAACCAGCAGGCCGCCGAAGCCGCGCAGAAGCGCTCCGCCCAACGCCCGGCCGTTCCGGTCAAGATTTCGCCGGTCGAGAAGGCCGACTTCCCGGTCTATCTCACCGGCCTCGGCACCGTGCAGGCATTCAACACCGTCCAGGTCCGCACCCGCGTCGACGGCCAGATCACCAGGATCGCCTTCAAGGAAGGCCAGTTCGTCAAGGCGGGTGACACGCTGGTCGAGATCGATCCGCGGCCCTATCAGGCGACGCTCGACCAGGCCAAGGCCAAGAAGGCCCAGGACGAAGCCAATCTCGCCAACGCCAATCTCGACCTGCAGCGCTACACCAAGCTCGGCGAGTTCGCGACGCGCCAGCAGCTCGACACCCAGCGCTCCACGGTAGCCCAGCTGACCGCCCAGATATCGGCTGACGAGGCCGCCATCTTCAACGCCCAGACCCAGGTGGACTACACCACCGTCAAGTCCCCGATCGACGGCATTGTCGGCCTGCGACTGGTCGATATCGGCAACATCGTCAATGCCTCGGCGCAGACCGGCATTGTCACGATCACCCAGATCGAGCCGATCACGGTGATCTTCACCGCACCGGAAGACCAGCTGCCGGATATCAAGGCGGCGCTGGCCGTGGCACCGCCCAAGACCATTGCCCTGACCACCGACGGCAAGCGAGTGCTATCCACCGGAACCCTGGCGCTGATCAACAATCAGGTCGACACCACTAGCGGGACTGTCCGGCTGAAGGCGGTGTTTGATAACAAGGACCACGCGCTATGGCCGGGCCAGTCGGTCTCGACCCGGCTTCTGGTCAGAACCTTGAAGGATGCCACCATCGTCCCGGATGACGCGGTGCAGCATGGCACTGATGGCCTCTACGCGTATTCAGTCAATCAGGAGAACAAGGCCGAGCTTCGCAAGATCAAGGTCAGCCAGTCGATCGACGGCAAGTCGGTGATCGACGAGGGCCTGTCGCCCGGACAGCAGGTGATCACCGCGGGCCAGTACAAGGTCTCGCCGGGAACCCTGGTGACAACGGCGGTGGCGAGCTCGGATCCGTCCCAGTCGAAGGTTACGCAGGAATGAGCGCCGGAATTTCCGCACCATTCATTCGCTTCCCCATCGGCACCTCGCTGCTGATGGCGGGCATCCTGTTCGTCGGCCTCGTCGCCTATCCGCTGCTGCCGGTCGCGCCACTGCCGCAGGTCGACTTCCCCACCATCCAGATCACCGCGACCCTGCCCGGCGCGAGCCCGGAGACGATGGCGACCTCAGTCGCCCAGCCGCTGGAGCGCCAGTTCGCGCAGATCCCGGGCATCGCGCAGATGACCTCGACGAGCTATCTCGGCACGGCGGCGGTCACCATTCAGTTCGACCTCAACCGCAGCATCGACGGCGCCGCCAATGACGTGCAGGCCGCCATCAACGCGGCCAGCGGCCAGTTGCCGAAAACGCTTCCCTCGCCGCCGACCTACCGCAAGGTCAACCCGGCCGACTCGCCGATCATGCTGCTGTCGGCGACATCGGACACGCTGCCGCTGACGACGGTCAGCGACGCCGTCGACGCCCAGCTGGCGCAGCAGATCAGCCAGATCTCGGGCGTTGCCCAGGTCATCATCGGCGGCCAGCAGAAGCCGTCGGTTCGCGTCCAGATCGACCCGGCCAAGCTCGTCGCCAAGGGCCTGTCGCTGGAGGACGTCCGCGCCGCGATCAACATCGCCACTGTCGACAGTCCGAAGGGCAATATCGACGGCGCCACCCGCGCCTATACCATCTACGCCAACGACCAGTTGCTCACGGCGAGCCCGTGGAACGACGTCATCATCGCCTACCGCAATGGCGGGCCGCTGCGGATCCGTGACATCGGCCAAGCCGTCACCGGGCCTGAGGACGCCAAGCAGGCCGCCTGGGCCAACGGCAAGCGCGGCGTGTTCCTCGTCATCTTCAAGCAGCCCGGCGCCAACGTCATCGACACCGTCGACAAGATCAAGGCGACGCTGCCCCGGCTGGTCGCCGCGATCCCGCCCGCGATCAAGATCGACGTGATCAGCGACCGCACCACCACGATCCGCGCGGCGGTCGAGGACGTCCAGTTCACCCTGCTCCTGACCATCTTCCTGGTCGTGATGGTGATCTTCGTCTTCCTGCGCAGTTTCTGGGCGACCGTGATCCCGACGGTCACGGTGCCATTGGCGCTGCTCGGCGCCTGCGCGCTGATGTGGGTGTTTGGCTACACGCTCGACAATCTGTCGCTGATGGCGCTGACGATCGCGGTCGGTTTCGTGGTCGACGACGCCATCGTGATGCTGGAGAACATCAGCCGCTACATCGAAGAGGGCGAGAAGCCGATGGCCGCCGCCTTCAAGGGCTCGCAGGAAATCGGCTTCACCATCGTTTCGATCAGCATCTCGCTGGTCGCGGTGCTGATCCCGCTGCTCCTGATGGGCGGCATCATCGGCCGCCTGTTCCGCGAATTCGCGGTCGTGCTCGCGATGACGATCTTCGTCTCGATGTTCGTATCGCTGACGCTGACCCCGATGATGGCCTCGCGCTTCCTGCGCGCCCACAATGACGAGAAGCACGGTCGGTTCTACCAGCTCAGCGAGCGCGGCTTCGACGCCATGCTGCGCGGCTATCAGAGCGTGCTCGATCTCGCCTTGCGCTGGAAGTTCACGACGCTGATGATCTTCTTCGGGACGCTGGCGCTGTCGGTCTACCTGTTCGTCGTCATCCCGAAGGGCTTCTTCCCGCAGCAGGACGTCGGCCTGATCACCGCGACCTCGGAAGCCAACCAGGACATCTCCTTCGCCGACATGAAGCGGAAGCAGGAGGAGCTCGGCAAGATCGTCATGCAGGATCCCGCAGTGGCGACGGTGGCGATGGCGATCGGCGGCAGTGGCCGTGCCGGCAATAACGGCGCGATGTACATCACGCTGAAGGCGCTGAAGGATCGCGACGCCAACGCACAGCAGGTCATCGCCCGGCTGCGGCCGAAGCTGGAGAAGGTTGAGGGTGCCCGGCTGTTCATGCAGGCGGCGCAGGACGTCCGCCTCGGCGGCCGCCCGACCCGCACCCAGTTCGAATTCACGCTGCAGGATGCCAACCTCGCCGAATTGAACGAATGGGCGCCGAAGATTCTCGGCAAGATGCAGACGCTGCCGCAGCTGCGCGACGTCGCCACCGACCAGCAGACCAACGGCACCACGCTCGAATTGAAGATCAACCGCGATACCGCCTCGCGCTACGGCATCCAGCCGCAGCTGATCGACGACACGCTCTATGATGCGTTCGGCCAGCGCCAGGTGACGCAGTACTTCACCCAGCTCAACAGCTACCACGTGATCCTCGAGGTGTTGCCGGAGCTGCAGGGCGCGATCGACACGCTGAACAACATCTACATCAAGTCACCGCTGACCGGCGAACAGGTGCCGATCTCGACATTCGCGACCTGGACCAGCGTGCCGGTCCGGCCGCTCTCGATCAGCCACCAGGGCCAGTTCCCGGCGATCACCATCTCGTTCAACCTGGCGCAGGGTGTGGCGCTCGGCCAGGCGACGGAAGCTGTGCAGAAGGCGATGGTCGACCTTGGCGCGCCGCCGACCCTGAGCTCGAGCTTCCAGGGCACGGCGCAGGCGTTCCAGCAATCGCTGTCGACCGTGCCGCTGTTGATCCTCGCGGCGCTCGTGGTCGTCTACCTGATCCTCGGCATTCTCTACGAAAGCTACATCCACCCGATCACGATTCTGTCGACGCTGCCGTCGGCCGGCGTCGGCGCGCTCGCGATCCTGATGGCGGCCGGCTTCGACTTCTCGCTGATCGCGCTGATCGGCATCATCCTGTTGATCGGCATCGTGAAGAAGAACGGCATCATGATGGTCGACTTCGCGATCGCGGCCGAGCGCGACCAGCACATGGAGCCGGTGGCGGCGATCCGCCAGGCCGCCCTGCTCCGTTTCCGCCCGATCATGATGACGACGATGGCCGCCTTGCTCGGCGGCGTGCCGCTGATGCTCGGGACCGGCACCGGCTCGGAAATCCGCCAGCCGCTCGGCTACGCCATGGTCGGCGGCCTGATCGTCAGCCAGGCGCTGACGCTGTTCACGACGCCGGTCGTCTATCTCTATCTCGACAAGCTCTCCAACGCGTTTGCCAACTGGGGCCGCTCGCCGCCCGCCGACCACGACGCTGACGACGGCGAGCATGGATCGGTCAAGGAGGCCGCCGAGTGACTTGACTTTGCCGGCATCCCGGCACATCCGAAAGATGTCCATTTCGGAGCCGGTATCGTGAAGATTGTCGCAAAGTCGCTCTTCGTCCTGTTGACCTTGTTCGGCGTGGCCCACGCTGGCCATGCCCAGACGGCCAAGAACAAGAACGCGCCCGCTCCGGCAGCTGCTCCCGCCGCGCCTCAGGGTGATGCAGCAGCCCCCAACAATTCCGGCTGGGTCGCGCGCTGTACCAGTGCGAGCCGCGACGCCCCGCTCGAATGCGCGATGGAACAGACCGCGGTGCTCACCAAGACCGGGCAGCTCATCGTGCTGGTCAACATCCGCGTTCCCGGCGACACCCGCACGCCGGTTGCGCTGATCCAGCTTCCGCTCGGACTGAACCTGCCTGTCGGCGCCAAGCTGCAGGTCGACGACGGCAAGGCCGTCGACGTGCCGATCCAGACCTGCGAGGCACGCGGCTGCTACATCAACACGCCGATCGCCGCCGATGTTCTGAGCCAGCTGAAATCGGGCAAGCAGCTCAAGGTGTCGTTCCAGAATCTCGGCAAGGAAACCATCTCTATCCCGATGCCGCTCGCCGACTTCGCGACGGTCTACGACAAGATCAAGTAGCGGCGCGCCGCGAACCAGCCTTTATCGCTAACGCTCCCGCTTGTAGAGGAACGCGTTGTCCGGCTGCGGCATGCCGATGGTCTTGTAGAACCCGATCGAGTCAGGCGCCGACAGCAGCAGGCACATCGATTCAGGTCCGGCGAGACGCCGCGTTTCCGCGATCAGGCGCTTGCCGATGCCATGTCCCTGGTACCCGCGATCGACTGCAAGGTCCGACAAATAGCAGCAATAGGCGAAATCGGTCAGCGCGCGCGACACGCCGACCAACTTGCCCGCCTTCCGCGCCGTCACGATCAGATTCGCATTGGCGATCATGCGCTCCATCCGGTCGGTATCCGCCAGCGGTCGCCGCTCGCCGAGGCCCGACTGGCGCAGCACCTCGATGAACTCGTCGACGCCGATCGACGCTTCGCGGGCATAGAGAATTTCGTCCATCACCTTAAACCTCTGTCGCAACGGGCCGGACCACACGCGCGAGACCATGGTGGATTACGCGGGACTGATCCACCCTCATGTCGTGATGGCCCATACCGCGTCCTGCATCAGGCGCAGGCCGCGCCCGGCAATCTCGTCGACATTTCAGAGGATGATCGCGCCACCGAGGCAGATTGGCTGGGGAACCTGGATTCGAACCAAGACAAACAGAGTCAGAGTCTGTTGTGCTACCGTTACACCATTCCCCAAGAATTGTCCGTGGTATCAACTGCTTAGCTGAATGACTGGACATCTCGGTGCAGCGGGTTCGCCTGCCAAATCAGCGCCCGCGCGAGTGCGACCTTCTACCCGCTTGGTTGAGGGCTTGGCAAGCATTGTTGGCGGAGTGGGCGCGAAAATCGCAGTTCGGGACGCCACTGACCCGACCGGTGAGAGCCACACGAGTCACAGTCCGGCGAGCAATTCCAGCAGCAGTTCGGGCCAAGCTGCCAACACGGCTCCAACACCAAATCCGGCGGTGCCGAACCCAATCGCGCCGATCCAGCCGTGGCACCCAAATCCCAGCAGCGCGCCGATCACGGTTGCCATTCCAACCACCGAAACCGTCCAGATCACCTGAACCACGACGACGAGCGTCTTGATCATTGGTCTCACGCACAATCGCTTGTTGGAGGAACCGCCCCAACAACGGCACCCGCCTCGCATTCGCGCGGACGTCGCGACCGCTCTCCCTATTTTGTGCGCCTTACCGCCGGAGCGTTCACACACCTCCCCTGGAGTTGATCGCCCACAGACAGCCGAGCGTCAGCGCCACCGCAAGCACCGCGAGACGCAGGCCCTGTTTCTTGCCGCGGGACATCGACGACCTGTCGACCAGAAAGTTGATTGCCATCACGGTGATGACGCCAGACACGACTGCCATGCGTACGCCCCTGCATTTGCCAGTGCAAAGGCCTATTGAGGCGCTCAAAACAATCCCTTGGCGAACTCATTAAAATGCGGAGCAACACATGCCATCTGGCGTGTCATGCTGTCGCATGCATCGCTGGTTCGTGCGGAAGGTCGAACGGCGTCTTGTTGAACGCGCCCCGCCGGCGGGCGTCAGTACAGCCCGCCCGTCCCTGACCGCATCACGGCCCGATCGGCGTCCGGCGAAATGCCCTGCTGGGTGCCGTCGATCACATCGGTGCCGGCGACCATCCCGGGATCATTGAACGGCGGCGCCTGGCCCGGCTTGAAGGCTTCGAGCACCACGCCCCTGTTCTGGCCAGGCGCGGCGCGCTGGCCGGTCTTGGCATCGACAAGGACCAGTCGGATGCCGACCGGCTGCTTGAACGGGGTGGCGGGCTTGTCGGCCAGCGCGAGCTTCAGGAAGTCGCGCGCGATCGGCGCTGCGGTGTGGCCGGCCTGCGCGTTGCGGCCGAGCGAGCGCGGCTTGTCGTAGCCGACATAGAGACCGACCACGAGGTCCGGCGAGAAGCCGACGAACCAGAGATCCTTGGCCTCGTTCGAGGTGCCGGTCTTGCCGGCGAGCGGCTTGCCGACGTCCTTCAGCGCGGTGCCGGTACCGGCCTGAATCACGCCCTCCATCAGCGAGGTGATCTGGTAGGCGGACATCGCGTCGAGCACGCGCTCGCGGCGGTCGACGAGCTGCGGCTCCGGCTGGCTCTTCCAGCCCTCCGGCGCGTCGCAGCCGCGGCATTCGCGCTGATCGTGCTTGAAGATGGTGTGGCCGTAGCGGTCCTGGATGCGGTCGATCAAGGTCGGCTTCACGCGGACGCCGCCGTTGGCGATCATCGAATAGGCTGTGGCCATCCGCATCACCGTGGTCTCGCCGGCGCCGAGCGCATAGGCAAGATAGTTCGGCAACTCGTCATAGACGCCGAAGCGCTTTGCATACTCGCCGATCAGCGGCATGCCGATTTCCTGCGCTAGCCGCACGGTCACCGTGTTGAGCGACAGCCGCAGCGCGTTGCGCAGCGTCACCTGGCCCTGATACTTGCCGGTGGAGAAGTTTTCGGGCCGCCAGATGTTGCCCTGCCCCTGGTCGATCTCGATCGGGGCGTCGATCATCATGGTCGATCCGGTGTAGCCATTGTCGAGCGCCGACGAATAGACGATCGGCTTGAAGGTCGAGCCGGGCTGCCGATAGGCCTGGGTCGCGCGGTTGAACTGGCTCTGGTCGAACGAGAAGCCGCCGACCATCGCCAGCACGCGGCCGGTGTGCGGATCCATCGCCACCATCGCACCCGACAGTTCGGGGATCTGACGCAGCCGGTACTGGCCTTCGACGCGCTGGCCGTCCTTGCTGAAGAGCGGGTCGGCGTAGATCACGTCGCCGGGCTGCAGCACCTGCGCCACCGATGTCGGCGTCTTGCCCCTGCTCTTGGCCCAGCGCACGCCGTCCATCGTGACGATGCCGGTCTCGCGCTGCTTGCTGATGGCGCCGCCGAGCTCGCGGCCCGGCTGGAAGCCGATCCGTGCCGACTGATCGTTGCTCTCCAGCACCACCGCCATCCGCCACGGCGAGATATCGGACAGCGACTTAATCTCGGCGAGCGGCACGCCCCAGTCACTGGTCAGGTCGAGCTTCTGGATCGCACCGCGATAGCCCTGCTGCTCGTCATAGTTGACGAGCCCAGCCACCATGGCCTTGCGCGCCATCACCTGGACCTTGGGGTCGAGCGTGGTGCGCACCGACAGGCCGCCCTCATAGAGCTTCTTCTCGCCATAGCGCTCGAAGATGTCGCGGCGGACTTCTTCCGAGAAATATTCGCCGGCGAAGGTGTGCGCGCCATTGCTGCGGTTGGTGACGGTCAGCGGCTCCTTGCGCGCCTTGTCGGCGTCGGCCGCGGTGATCCAGCCGTTCTCCTGCAGGCGGTCGATCACGTAGTTGCGGCGTTCGACCGCGCGCGCGCGGTTGCGCACCGGATGCAGGCTCGCCGGCATTTTCGGCAGCGCCGCCAGATAGGCCACTTCCGCGACCGTCAGTTCATTGACGGACTTGTCGAAATACACCAGCGAGGCCGCCGCGATGCCGTAGGCGCCAAGGCCGAGATAGATTTCGTTGAGATAGAGCTCGAGGATCTTGTCCTTGGAGTAAGCCCGCTCGATTCGCATCGCCAGCAAGGCTTCCTTGATCTTGCGGGTGAACGAGACCTCGTTGGTCAAAAGGAAGTTCTTGGCGACCTGCTGGGTGATGGTCGAGGCGCCCTGCGGCCGCCGGTTGGAACCGAAGTTCTGGATGTAGGAGACGCCGGCGCGCGCCATGCCGGTATAGTCGATGCCGCCATGCTCGTAGAAATTCTTGTCCTCGGCGGCGAGGAACGCGTTGATCACGAGCTTCGGCACCGCCTGGATCGGCAGATAGAGCCTGCGCTCCTTGGCGTATTCGCCGAGCAGCGAGCCGTCGGCCGCATGCACGCGGGTCATCACCGGCGGCTCGTAGTTCTGGAGCTGCGAATAGTCGGGCAGGTCCTTGGAGAAATGCCAGAACAGCCCTGCGACTGCGGCCAGACCAGCCAGGAACAGGATGGTGCCTGCGGTGAACAGGAACCCGAAGAACCGCAACAGAAATTTCATCGACCAGATTTCCGTGGCGAATACGTCGCTCGTTCTGAGCGCGCTGCGTGCCACTTAGGCCGCCCGGTATATCGGTCGCTCCATGGACCTGCAATTCAACACCGGAGAATTAAAGCAAGCCAAGCGTCAAACTTATGCCATAGAGCCCGGCTCGCGCCCGCAGCCAAATCGGCAGACCTCGCCGACTGGCGGTGCCCGTGGAGGCTGCATCGATCTCCGCTGCAGCGCTGCGCGATTCGCGCGCCGCGCCTGATAGCGCTGCGGTCTCGCTACGCTTGCGCGGAGAGCACGTTACGAAAGAGCGCGGGCCGGACGGATCGATTCCCCTATCCGCCCGCCGATTTGAGTGCTGCGACATCAGAAACCGGTGGACAGCGCCGGCGCGCCGGCCACATTAAGGATTTGTTAACTATAACTACCGCAAGTTGTTGGCATACACCGACTCGCGACGGGCTGATTTGGATGGCACTGCGCGGATTTAGACGGCCTTTTACGGCCGATCCGAATGTCCTTGGATTTCCAAGACCACCCACATCGGCGATGGGCACAGAAGCCTTGGACCTCGTCTATCAGGCGGCGGATTTGTTCCGCAGCATCGAGGACAGGGCTCGCGCCGGCGAGGCCCGCGCCGAGGCCGCCGAACAGGCGCAGCTCGAAATCATCGCCGCCACCGAGCGCAAATTGAGGGATGCGTCGCGGGCGCTTGAGGAAGCCCGACGGCGCATCGAGTCCCAACAGGAGCAGCTCGATGCGGCCGAATTCCGGGCCCAGGCCGCCGAAGCCGAGGCGCGCGAAGCCAAACAATCCCTGGCCCTGGTCGAAGACGCGATCCGCCGGCGCCTGCTGCTGACCAGCGGGCACGACGACGGCAGGTCGACCGCCGTCGCCTGACGCGCGGCGCGGATCAATTGGAGCGGTAGCCCGCATGAGCGGAGCGACATGCGGGAGCTCAACAAGACCCGGATATCGCTTCGCTCATCCGGGCTACGGGTTGTCGTTGGCCGTCACGCTCAATACCCCGCAGCGAGCCCCGAATTGCGGCGCGGATCGTTCGCGCCATAGAAGCGGTTGTTGCCGACCGGCTTGCCGTCCAGCGATGGCGCGCCGATGATGATCACCGCGAGGTGATTGGCCGGCTGCGGCGGCCCGAATTTGTGGCCCATGCCTTCCAGGATCCTCCGCGTGTCCGGCGACAGCGTATAGTCCTCGAGGTTGGTCGCCTCCGGCAGCCACTGCTGGTGGAAGCGCGGCATGTCCACGGCCTCCTGCGCGTTCATGCCGTAGTCGATCGCGTTGATCATCGTCAGCAGCACGGCGGTGATGATGCGGCTGCCGCCCGGGGTACCCATCACGATGACCGGCTTGCCGTCCTTGGAGACGATGGTCGGGCTCATCGAGGACAGCGGACGCTTGCCGGGGACGATCGCGTTGGCCTCCCCCTGCACCAGCCCATACAGGTTCGGCACGCCGACCTTGGCGGTGAAGTCGTCCATCTCGTCATTGAGCAGCACGCCGGTCTTGGCCGCCGTCACCTTGGCGCCGAACCAGTCGTTCAGCGTGTAGGTGACCGACACCGCATTGCCGTCCTTGTCGGCAATCGAATAGTGCGTGGTGTTGCTGCCCTCATGCGGCGGAACGCCGGGCTTGATGTCCCTGGAGACGCCGGCCTTTGCCGGGTCGATCGCGGCACGGATCTTCGCGGCGTAAGTCTTGTCGAGCAGCCGCTCGAGCGGATTCTTCACGAAGTCCGGATCGCCGAGATAGCTGTTGCGATCGACGTAAGCGTGGCGCATCGCCTCGATCTGGTAGTGCACCGCCTGCGCCGAATGGTAGCCGAGCTCCTTCAGCGGATAGCCCTCGAGGATGTTGAGCATCTCGCAGATCACCACGCCGCCCGAACTAGGCGGCGGCGCCGAGACCACGTGGTAACCGCGATAGTCACATTCGACCGGCGCCAGCTCGCGAACCCTGTAGTTGTCCAGATCCTCCTGCGTCAGCAGGCCCTTGCCGGCCTGGCTCGCGGCGACGATCGCCGCACCGACCCAGCCCTTGTAGAAGCCATCCGTGCCGCGCTTGCTGATCTCGCGCAGCGTCTCGGCGAGCTCGTGCTGCGTCAGCCGCTCGCCGACCTGGAACGGGTTTCCATTGTTGAGAAAGATCGCGGCCGAGGGCGGATCCTGGCGAAGATCGTCGACCGCAGAATCCAACATCTGAATGTCGCCGCGGTCGAGCACGAAACCGTCCTCGGCGAGTTGCAGCGCCGGCGCGATCACGTCGGCGCGCTTCATGGTGCCGTATTTCTCGCGCGCATATTCCATGCCCGCGACCGAACCGGGCACGCCGACGGCGAGATGGCCCTTGGTGGAGAGGCCGGCGACAATCTTGCCTTCCTTGTCGAGATACATGTCGGCGGTGGCGCCCTTCGGCGCGGTCTCGCGGAAATCCAGGAAGGTCTTGCGGCCGTCGGCGAACTGGATGGTCATGAATCCCCCGCCACCAAGATTGCCGGCGGCGGGATAGGCCACTGCAAGCGCATAACCGACGGCGACCGCCGCATCGACCGCATTGCCGCCCCGCTTCAACACCTCGACGCCGACCTGCGTGGCAAGATGTTGCGCGGAAACCACCATGCCGTTCTCGGCGGCGACCGGCGCAACCGAGGCCGCGCGACCGGGAACTGCCGACACGATGCCGACCGAGACGAGCGCGGCGACCATCCATCGCGCGCGTGCATTTGGATTTTTCATGAAGCCTCCCGGGACCTGCGCCGACTGTCGCGGCTTGCAGCGCTATCTCAACGCGTACATCTAGCAGGCCGCACGCGCGCGCACTATAGGCCCGCGCGGTCTCCACCGCTCGCCCGCAGCCGGCTATGCCGTCTGCCATAGGCCGCGTAGATCACAAGCCCGATCAGTAGCCACACCGCGAGCCTGATCCAGGTGTCGAGCGGCAGGCCGAACATCAGGAACAGCGAGGTTGCAGCGGCAGCCGGGGCCACCAGCCAGATCGCCGGCGCCTTGAACGGACGCGGCAATTCCGGATCGCGCACGCGCAGCACCAGCGTGCCGATCGAGACCACCGTGAATGCGAACAGCGTGCCGATCGAGACCAATTCGCCGACCAGCCCGATCGGCAACAGCCCGCCGAGAACAGCGGCGATGGTGCCGGCGAAGATGGTCGAGACATAGGGGGTCTGGAAGCGCGGATGGATTTTGGCGGCAAAGCCCGGCAGCAATCCGTCATGCGCCATGGCGCGAAAGATCCGCGGTTGCGCCAGCAGCATGATGAGGATCACCGATGTCAATCCGAACAGGATGCCGAGCTTGATGAACGGACCGAGCCAGCCGATGCCGACCGCATCGATGCCGACGGCGATCGGATCGGGCACGCTGAGCCGGTCATAGGGCACGATGCCGGTCAGTACGAATCCGACCGCGACATAGAGCGCGGCGCAGATCACGAGCGAGCCGAGAATGCCGATCGGCATATCGCGCTCCGGCGTCTTCGCTTCCTGTGCCGCGGTCGAGATCGCGTCGAAGCCGATATAGGCGAAGAACACCACCGCCGCGCCGCGGACCACGCCGGACCAGCCGAACACGCCAGGACCGGCATTCGGCGGGATCAGCGCGCCCTCCGGGTTGCTCGCCGTCACCCAGTTCGCCAGCGTCACCGAGGAAGCCGCGGTAGCGAGAAACAGCGCGATGACGACGAGCTTGACCACAACGACGAAGCTGGTGAAGCGCGCGGACTCGCGAATGCCGACCACCAGCAGCGTGGTCACGAAGGCGATGATCGCCATCGCCGGGATGTTGATGACCGCACCGGTCGACGACCACACGCCGGTGTTGACGTCGTAGGCGAGCGGCGCCGAGGTGAATTGCTGCGGCAGGTTGATGCCGAAATCGCGCATCAGACTGACGAAATAGCCGGACCACCCGACCGAGACCGCGATCGCGCCGACCGCGTATTCGAGGATCAGATCCCAGCCGATGATCCAGGCGATCAGTTCGCCCAGCGTGGCATAGGCATAGGTGTACGCGCTGCCGCAGATCGGCACCGTCGACGACATCTCGGCGTAGCACAGGCCGGCGAAGGCGCAGGCCACCGCACCAATCATGAAGGAGAGCGTGACCGCGGGACCGGCATTGGCGGCGGCCGCGTGGCCCGTCAGCACGAAGATGCCGGCGCCGATGATGCCGCCGATGCCGAGCGTGACCAGTTGCAACGCCGACAGCGACCGCCTGAAGACCGGCGTCTCCGCGTCGCCGTCGGCCCGCGCCGCCTCCCGCAACAGGTCCGAGGTCGACTTTCGGTCCCAGAAACCGGCCAGAGCGTCTGTCACGCCGGGTGTCCTCCGCCGCTCGGGTCCGGCGGGACCCGACACGATCGGCAGACTATAACGCGGCTAACGTCCAGTCGTTCGCGCGCCGGGCGAATGCCGGCGCCGTTATCCACCGCCAAGCGCGGTGCAGGGCCTTATCGGCAGGGATGGCGACGGCCGTCGCGGCCAAGGAAGGTGCCGGACGCCGGATCGAATGAACGGTAACGCGCACAGGCGGAAGATGGCTCCGCTGCGGGCATGGCACCGTAGGCGTTCGCCGGATTGCGCCCGCGCTGCGCGGCCTCCTGGGCCTCACCCCATGGCGTCAGGGCGCCGCCGTTGATCGCGCTGCGCCCGGGATTTTGCGCGTCGAAATATGCCGGCTCCGACATCTGGGCCGCGACCGGCGTGAACGTCATTCCCACGAGCAGCATGGCGGCTGCGACTGCCCATGACCTGGTCATGCGGCCTCTCCTATCGATCAATAAACGTGTGCCGGATGACGGCCGAGCCGCCCCCAAACGGAGATAGGGACGGCAATCCTCCGGGCACAGGGGCCACGGCGTCACGATGCTGCGAGCAAGCCAGCCGTGGCCCGCCGCTCAATGGTTATGCACGTCCGGCCGCGGGTCGGAGACGAACCCGTCGCGGTTCGGCATCTTGATCGTGGCGAGCGACCTGGCGTCGAGCACCGCATTGGCCGGCACGATGCCGTTGAGGCTGAGGATGTAAGCGGACACCGCGTAGACGTCCTCATTGCTCAGCGACTGCGGCGCGTTCTGCGGCATCGCGCGGCGGATGTAGTCGAATAGCGTCGGCGCATAGGGCCAATAGCTGCCGACGGTGCGGATCGGCTTCGGGCTCGCCAGCGTGCCCTGTCCGCCGACCAGGCGGTCGCCGACGCCGCCCTGCCCGCTGTCGCCATGGCACGCTGCGCATTGCTCGATGAACACCGTGCGGCCGCGCTCGACGTTGCCGCTGCCCGGCGGCAGGTTGGAGCCGTCACGGCCGATATCGATGTTCCAGCCGGCGATCTCGGCAGGCGTTGCCGCACGCCCGATGCCAAAGCGATCCTCGGCCTGCCCGGCAGTGGCGAGCATCGCGACCGCACTCGCAAGGAACGCCGCCTTGAGCTTACGCCTGGCCATTGGTCACCTCACCATTCGCATCGATGCGCCAGGGCCAGATCGCGTTGTTGTGGTAGAACGAGTTGAGACCGCGCACCTTGACCAATTCCGCCAGCGTCGGCTGGACGTATCCGGTCTCGTCGATGGCGCGGCTCTGGATCACGGCAGGCTTGCCGTCCCAATGCCAGGGCAAGCGGAAGCGCGTGAGCGCGCGCGTCAACACGGGCTCCTGCAATTCGGCCTGCTGCCAGCTCTTGCCCTCGTCGAGCGAGACCTCGACGCTCTTGACCTTGCCGTGACCGCTCCAGGCGATGCCGGTAATCTCGTGAAAGCCCTGCGTGGTCAGCTTCTGCCCGCCGGACGGCCGCGTGATGATCGACTTGGCTTCCATATAGAAGGTGAATTCGCGCGACGTGCCGTCGGGCATCGGGTCGGTGTATTTCGAGGTCTCCTCGCGCGAATAGGCCGGCTCGGCGACGACCTTGAGCCGGCGCAGCCACTTCACGTTCATGTTGCCCTCGAAGCCGGGCAGCAACAGGCGTAGCGGATAGCCCTGCTGCGGGCGCAGCCGCTCGCCATTCTGGCTGTAGACCAGCATGGCGTCATCGAGGCATTTCTCGATCGGGATCGAGCGCGTCAACGCAGCGGCGTCGGCGCCTTCGGCCACGATCCATTTGGCGCCCGCCTGCAGGCCCGCTTCGTCCAGCACCGTCTTGAGCGGCACGCCGGTCCATTCCGCGCAGCTCAGGAGGCCGACGAGGTCGGAGGCCGTCTTGCCGTAGGGCTTGGTGTAGACCGGATTGCCGGAGCACTCGAGAAAGTGGATGCGCGACTGCGACGGAAAGCGGCGGATATCCTCCATCGTGAACACCAGCGGGCGATCGACCATGCCATGCAGCACCAGCCGGTGCTCGGCCGGGTCGATGGTCGGCACGCCGCCATGGTGCCGTTCGTAGAACAAACCGTTCGGCGTGATGATGCCGTCGAGCTCCTGCAACGGCGTGCGGCCCGAGGCGGAAATATATTGCGGCAGTGTCTTCGAGATGTTCTTGACGACAGCCTTCTCGTGAACCGATGGCGTGCCATAGGGTTGGCTTCCCATCGGGTCGCCGGGCGCTTTCATCCATTCCGGCACATTGGGCGGAAGATTATTCCCCTGTTCGGCAAGCGCGGTAGAGCCGGCAACTCCCGATATCGCGGAGCCACCGGCCATTGCTGCACCGGCCTGAAGGAATCGCCTGCGAGACGCCTCTCGCACGCGCTTGTCCGTCGTGTGTTCGCTCATCGACGTTTTCCTCTGACGTTACCGGGTGCAGCCTAACACCAAACAGCTGAGGCGAAGCAATGCTCCATCGCGCATAGCCGCATCGACGGCGCGTGATGGCCGTTGTTCGACAGTCTTGCTTGCGTTCACATCCGTTCGCCGGGCAACTGACTGGCTTGCTTCACCCACGCGATGAACTGGGCTTCGTCGAGTTCGTCGCTCTCGTGAATGTCGAGATAGCGCGTGTGCTGCTGCCTGGACTCGCCCGGCGGCACCGGATGCAGCGACGCGCCGCGAAAGAACGCCACCTTGACGTAGCGCGTGAAGACATGGATGCCGAGGAACCAGCCTTCCCCTTCCATGCCGTAGAGCGGCGAATTCCACTTCACCGCCTTGTGCACGCCGGGGACGGTACGCGCGATGAGCGCGTCAAGCTTGCGTCCAACGTCGCGCTTCCACCCCGGCATCGCGGCGATATAGGCTTGCACCGGAGCGTCGCCATATCCCTTGGCGATCTGCGGATTACCGCCTGCGAGCAGACGCGGCTTTGCAATGCCACGCTTCGCGACGCTCTTTTTCGCACTCTTCGCCGACGTCTTTGGCGTCTTGCCAGCCATTGTGCTCGTTCTCACCGGTTCACGTCTCGCGCGCAGCGTCCGTCCTCGCGAGCCGGATCATATCGGCTGCGCGTCGGTGTTGTCGTCAGCGAGCTCGCGTGTTCGCGGCGGCGTATCGACGCGCTCGGGCGGCTTTCGTGTGGCGGTCCGGCATCTAGTCGATCACGGGCGGCGTGCCGTGGGTGTGGAACGACTCGATCGTCTTCAACCCCCACGCCTGTCCCTTCTTGCGCTCTTCCTCGGTCCATACGATCGGCTTCCAGTCCGGCGCGAGGATCAGGCGTGCGCCGGCGTTGGCGACCTCGACGCGGTTGCCGCCGGGTTCATAGACATAGAGGAAGAAGGTCTGCTGGATCGCGTGCTTGTGCGGCCCGGTCTCGATATGCACCCCGTGCTCGAGAAAAATATCCGCGGCCCGCAGGATCTCCTCGCGGCTGTCGAGCGCGTAGGTGACATGGTGAAACCGGCCGCGCTTGCCGTAATGGTCGCGCGTATAGGCGAAGTCGTAGCTCTTGTTCGACATCGTCATCCACATCGCGGCTTCCGTGCCGTCGTTGAGCACGATCTGCTCGGTGGTGCGGCAGCCGAGGTAGTCTTCGAAGAACAGACGGTTGGCCTTGATGTCGACCGCGAGGCAATTGAGATGGTCGAGCCGCCGGACATTGACGCCGCGCGCCGGAAAGCGCTGCGCCTGATTTTTCAGCGCGGGCTTCAGCTCGGACGGCGCCTCGTACCACTCAGTCTCGTAATAGAGCTCGATGACATGGCCGTCGGGATCGCGGCAGCGGAATGCCGGCCCCTGCCCCATGTCACCATCGATCCAGCCGATATCGAAGCCCGAGCCCTTCAGCGCGGCGACGCGGCGTTCGAGCGCCTGCGGGCTGCGCGCCCGCAGCGCCATGTGCTCCATCCCTGAAGTCTTTGACGCCGTCAGCTTCAGCGAATAGCGCTCGTAATCGTCCCAGCCGCGCAGATAGACCGACTCGCCCTTGCGGCCGCTGACGGTCATGCCCATGACGTCGACGAAGAATTTCAGGCTCTGGTCCGGCTTCGGCGTCAAGAGCTCCATGTGCCCGAGATGCGCGAGATCGAAGATCGGTTCCGGCTGCATGGGCGGTCTCCCTCCGCGACGACGCCGGATCGACGACTTGCGGTTGGACAGGTGAGCGGCGCGTCGATTTGTACTAGTGTACAAATGATTAGGCCTCGTCAACAAATGATTGGCGCCGGCAATTGCCGCGCGCACGGCACTCCGTGCCTGGAATCACCCGATAAAAGCGGTCGAGGCAGGCGGTCAGGCGACCGAGACGGCGGTCTCGCGATACGACGAGAGCAGCTTGCGGATTTCAGCCGATGACACCGGCCGGCTGAACAGATAGCCCTGCATCTCGGTGCAGCCGAGGATGCGCAGCAGGTTGCGCTGCTGCTCGGTCTCGACGCCCTCCGCGGTCGTGGTCATGTCGCTGGCAGCAGCGATGTTGACGACGGCCTGGACGATCGTGGACGACGCGCCGGTCCCGGCGAGATCCTTGATGAAGGCGCGATCGATCTTGATCTTGTCGAACGGGAAGCGCTGCAGGTAGCTCAGCGAGGAATAGCCGGTGCCGAAATCATCGAGCGCGATACGGACGCCGAGTTCGCGCAGCTGATGCAGGATATCGAGCGCAGCCTCGTCGTCGCGGATCAGCACCGCCTCGGTGATCTCGAGCTCGAGCCGCGAAGGTGCAAGACCTGTCGCGGAGAGCGCGGCGGCGACGTTGAGCGCCAGTGTCTGGCTCTTGAACTGGATCGGAGACACGTTGACCGCGACATGAACATGCTCCGGCCAGTTCATCGCCTCGCGGCACGCGGTGTTGAGTACCCAGTGACCGAGATCGTTGATCAGGCCGGTGTCCTCGGCGATCGGGATGAAATCCGCCGGCGAGATGGTGCCGCGTTCCGGATGACGCCAGCGCACCAGCGCCTCGCAGCAACTGACCTGGCCCTCCTCGAGGTGGAGCAGCGGCTGATAGTGCAGCTCGAAGCTGCCGTCGGCGATCGCCTGGCGCAGCTCGAGCTCGAGGCTGCGCCGCGCCTTGGCGCGCGCGTCCATGCCGGTCTCGAAGAACCGGTAGGTGCGGCGGCCGTCGCTCTTGGCTCCATAGAGCGCGAGGTCGGCATTGCGCAGCAATTGATCGATGTCGAGACCGTCGGCGGGCGCAACGGCGATGCCGATGCTGGCGTCGGTGGTGATCAGATGCCCGCTGCAGTCGATCGGCCGGCGGATCGCCTGATAGATCGCAGCAAGGAGCTGCATGGTCTCGGTCTGATCGCGGACGACGGTCTGGATCACGGCAAACTCGTCACCGCCGAGCCGCGCCGCGACGTCGGTGTCCCCAACGCAGGTGCGCAGGCGGTCGGCGATCGCCCTGAGCAATTCGTCGCCGATCTGATGGCCGAGCGCGTCGTTGACGGCCTTGAACTCGTCGATGTCGATATACATGACCGCGAGCTGCTGATCCGGCCGGATCGCCCTCAGCGCCCGCTCCAGGCGCTCGCGGAACAGCACGCGGTTCGGCAGGTCGGTCAGCGCATCATAATGCGCCATGTGGGCGATCTTGTTCTCGGTGCGCGTGCGCTCCGTGATATCCTGGATGGTCGCCACCCAGCCGCCTTCCGGCAGCGGCTTGTTGACGATCTCGATGGCGCGCCCGCCCGGCGCCTGCGTCAGCTGGCGCGTGGCGCGGCCAAGCTTCACGTTGCCCATGATGGCGTCGCAGAAGTCGTCGACATCGCCGTCGAACGAGCCGGTCTCCTGCCTGTGCGCGATCAGCCGGTGCATGGTGCAGCCGGGCTTGGCGACGTCGGGCGAAAGCCCGAACATCTCGATGTAGGGACGGTTGCAGATGATGATGCGCGCCGACGCATCGTAGAGCACGAGGCCCTGCGGAATGTTGTTCACGGCAGTCATGAGATTGCGACGTTCGGTGGCGAGCCGCTCGTCGGAGATTTCGTGCCGCTTGAGCAACAGGAAGACGATCACGGCCATGATCGCGAATGCCGCCATCAGCAGGCCTTCGCGCTCGCTCCATTGCGCGGTCGCGCTTCCGAGCAGGCTGCCGACCAACAGGCCGGCACAGAACGCCAGCCCCTTAGTCGAGCCGGTGTCGGCATGTCCTGACGATGAATTGCGATGTTCGATGCGCACGCTGATCTCTCCCGGGCGCGGCATCGTTACGCAGCACAAATGGAAAGGTCGTTACAACTCGCAGTTAGCAATCGGTTACGCGATACCGGGCGACAGCGCATGACAAATCGAGCCCAATTCCCCGCAAACCTACGGAGCTGCCGATGCGCTCCTCGGAGATGGTGAATCCCGCGTTAACGGAAAAACCGGGAAACAAATGCGGCTGTGCCGGAAAGCGACGATTCCGCCGCCGATGCGCATGACGGGGCGTCATCTCGCGGCACGATAGAAACAAATCGTCACCGGGAAGGTGTAGATTTAGCCGATGCAGAACCCCGGCGATTTAACGGTTTTTCCAATCCCGGGCGGGCATATTGGTCCGGACATTTAGATTTTGAGAACGAGCCAGGCTGGAACTGTGACACCCTTCGGACGTGTGATCTCTGTGCGCGGCTCGCAGGCCCGGGTTGGGCTGCTGGCGGGCGGCCAGATGCAACTTTCAGAGATGCGAGCGACGGTCGGCCGGTTCGTCAGTATCCGCTGCGCGAGTTCGGTCATCGTCGCCATGATCACCGAAGTGACGTGCGAGAACCTGCCGGCATCCGACGAATACATGGCGACCGCCTCGGTCGACCTGCTCGGCGAGATCCTGGGCGGCGACCGCCCGAAATTCCAGCGCGGCGTCACCCATTATCCGACCATCGGCGACAGCACCGATCTGATCACGAACCAGGAGCTGCGCACGGTCTATGCGCCGAGCGGCTCGGACCAGATCAATGTCGGCACGCTGCAGCAGGATCGTTCTGTCATCGCCTATGTCGACGTCGAGGAGATGCTCTCCAAGCACTTCGCGGTGCTCGGCTCGACCGGCGTCGGCAAGTCGACCGGCGTGTCGCTGCTGCTCAACGAGATCCTGAAGTCGCGGCCGAACCTGCGCATCTTCCTGCTCGACGTGCACAATGAATACGGCCGCTGCTTCGGCGAGCGCGCGCAGGTGCTCAACCCGCGGAACCTGAAGCTGCCGTTCTGGCTGTTCAACTTCGAAGAGATCGTGGACGTGCTGTTCGGCGGCCGGCCCGGCGTGCCCGAGGAGCTCGACATCCTCGCCGAAGTGATCCCGATGGCGAAGGGCATCTACACCCAGTACCAGAACTCCGACCGGGTCGGTCTCGGGCTGAAGCGCATCGACCCCAAGCAGGTCGGCTACACCGTCGATACGCCGGTGCCCTATCGCCTCGTCGACCTGATCTCGCTGATCGACGAGCGCATGGGCAAGCTGGAGAACCGCTCCTCGCGCATCATCTATCACAAGCTGATCTCGCGCATCGACGCGGTACGCAACGATCCGCGCTACGCCTTCATGTTCGACAATGCCAATGTCGGCGGCGATACCATGGCCGAGGTGATCAGCCATCTGTTCCGCCTGCCCGCCAACGGCAAGCCGATGACCATCATGCAGCTCGCCGGCTTCCCCGCCGAAGTCGTCGATTCCGTGGTGTCGGTGCTGTGCCGCATGGCGTTCGATTTCGGGCTGTGGAGCGACGGCGTCTCGCCGATGCTGTTCGTCTGCGAGGAAGCGCACCGCTACGCCTCCGCCGACCGCAATATCGGCTTCGGGCCGACCCGCAAGGCGGTGTCGCGCATTGCCAAGGAAGGCCGCAAATACGGCGTCTATCTCGGCCTGATCACCCAGCGTCCGGCCGAGCTCGACGCGACCATCATCTCCCAGTGCAACACGCTGTTCACGATGCGCCTCGCCAACGACCGCGACCAGGCGCTGCTGCGCTCCGCGGTCTCGGACGCCGCAGCCAATCTGCTGTCGTTCGTGCCCTCGCTCGGCACCCGCGAGGTGCTGGCGTTCGGCGAAGGCGTGGCGCTGCCGACCCGGCTGCGCTTCAAGGAGGTGCCGCCGCACCAGCTGCCGCGCGGCGAGGCCACCATCGCCACGGTACCGTCGGTCGCCGCCGGCCATGACATGCATTTCGTCAGCGCCGTGCTGGAGCGCTGGCGCGGCGCCACCTCGCATCGCGACAGCCCGAGCGGCGATGCCAACTTCAACTCTCCGGCGCCGGCGCGCACCATGGCGCCGGCCGAGGCGCCGATGCTGCAGCCCTCGCTCGGCCTCGATCCGGACCGCTTCTCGCTGCTGAAGAAGCCGCTGCGCTAGCATCATCGCGGCAAGGCACGATGCGCCTTGCGCCCGACCCGTCATCCACTATGGTCTCGCGTGACGCCGCATCCAGGCGGCATGCCGGAACCATCTCATGACGCAGCCGACCGCAAAACGCTTCCCGACGCCCGCTCTCGACAAGCTCCCCGAGGATATCCGCGCCCGCATCCTGGCGGTGCAGGAGAAATCCGGCTTCGTGCCGAACGTCTTCCTCACCTTGGCCTATCGCCCCGACGAGTTTCGCGCCTTCTTCGCCTATCACGACGCGCTGATGGAAAAGGACTCCGGCCTCTCCAAGGCCGAGCGCGAGATGATCGTGGTGGCGACCAGCGCCGCCAACCAGTGCCAGTATTGCGTGATCGCCCACGGCGCGATCCTGCGCATCCGCGCCAAGAATCCCGAGATCGCCGACCAGATCGCGGTCAACTACCGCAAGGCCGACATCACGCCGCGGCAGCGCGCGATGCTCGACTTCGCCATGAAGGTGAGCCGCGCGGCCGAGGAAGTCTCGGAGGCGGACTTCGCCGCGCTTGCCGCCCACGGCTTCAGCGACGACGACGTCTGGGACATCGCCGCGGTTGCGGCGTTCTTCGCGCTGTCGAACCGGCTCGCCAACGTCACCGGCATGCGGCCGAACGGCGAGTTCTACATGCTCGGCCGGCAGCCGAAATAGAGGACGCCTTGGCGGACTGGAGCGAGATCATCCTGCGTCTCGGCGCCGCCACCCTCGCCGGCTGCGCGATCGGGCTCGACCGCGACCTGCGCGGCAAGCCGATCGGCCTGAAGACGCTGGGTCTTGTCAGCCTTTCGACAGCGATGGTCGTGCTGTTGGCATTGCAGGCCGTCGAGCCCGGCAAGTTCACCGACGCGGTGAGCCGCGTGATCCAGGGCGTGCTGACCGGCATCGGATTTCTCGGCGCCGGCGTGATCGTGCGGCAGGGCGACCGCTTCCAGGTCCGCGGCCTGACCAGCGCCGCATGCGCATTCTTCGCCGCTTGCGTCGGCATCGTCTGCGGCGCCGGACATTGGCCGATCGTCGTCACCGCCGTCGCGCTGGCGTTCCTGCTGCTGACCTTCGGCAAGCGGACCGAGCGGTGGCTGCACCACGCGCTCGGCGGCAAGGAAGATCAGCACAGGCCGGAGGCCGCGGCAGATCAGTCGTCGGATGCCGGCCCGCACCAGCCGGGCAAATAGACCGCGTCCTTGCTGCGGCCGAGCGCCAGTCCCTTCTCCAGCGCCTTGGCGAAATTGTTCTCCACCGTCTTGCGCGGGATGTGGCGGCGCAGGAAATCGGCCCACAGGAATTCGCTGAACGGCGTCGTGTCCTTGGCGAAACCGCCCGCCCGGCGCATCTCGCCGGCGAGGCTGCGGAACGGATCGTCCCTGAGATCCTTGATCGATTTCGGAATGTCCTTGAAGTGGCGGCGCTCGCCCTTGGAATCGTAGGGATAGACCCAGCGCTTGTTGTCCATCACGCCCCAGAACACGTCACGCTCGACCATCGTGAGATCGCCGATCACCGTGACCAGGATGTCCTTGACGCCCTCCTCGTGCAGCGCACGCGCCATGTGATGGTGATCGACCACGTAGTAGCGATCGTCGGGACCATGGACGACCGGGATCATGTGCTTGCCCAGCAGTTCGGCGCGCTTCTTGTCCGACTTGTGCTCGCGCCAGCGCTTCCGCTTCTCCGTCACCTCCTGCATGCCGACCGTCATCTGGGTCGGCCGCAGCGACATGATCGGGACCGGTTTCACGTAAGGCTCGCGCGTGTGGGCCATGATTTATGCTCCCTTTTGACCGGCACTCCGGAACGGGTTCCACTATGTCATGAGCCCGCAGGCGGGTGAAAGAGTCCGGTGTGCCGGAATGGCTTCACGAAGCGGTGGGGCCGACGGCCGGATGCCTCGGCCTCGGCTGTCAATGCGCAGGCTGCCGATGCCCGGGCGCGCAGCCTCAACCTCCGTGACGGCGTTGCAGCGCAAACTGTGCATGCGCGAAGGTCGAACGCGTGTGTCGACATCGGCCTCGTCATCGCAATGCCGAGCATCCCGCGCACCGCAGCAGTCACCTCGACGGCAAGCCAGCTCCTGGAGGTGATCGAAGCATGAATACCACCTCTGCGCGCACCAAGATTTTAGGTGTGAAGTGCAGCGAACATGCTAAACATAACCGGCGACGCGACCGGACTGACAACAGTGAAGACGCAGCGGCCAATTTCCTCGGATGCGGAGCACGTGGTGCTCAAATTCCGGCCGCGTACCTCGGCGCAGCCGCCCGGCAAGCGCGAGGAACCGCTCCGATCGACTCGCCCGGCTTCCGTTGCCAACGATCTCTCTCGCTATGAGAAGCCGCGCGAGGAGCCGGACGATTTCCGCCAGCGCATGCTCGCCAACATCGCCGCCTTCGCCTTCACGGTGGCGCTCACCGCGATCGGCATCTGGCTTGCCATGAGCATCGCCGATTTGCGCAAGACCCAGGATTGCGTGCTGATGGGCCGCCGGGATTGCGCGAAGATTACGGTGATGCCGCGCAGCTAGGCTGGCCGGAACCCTGCCCAAAAACCGTCCTTGCGAGGCCGGCCAAGCTCCATTGAACTAACGGCCCTGCTCCGATATACGGGCACACGACTCCGGCACCAGCAATCGGGCATTCCGGGGCAACGCGCCCGCCTCCTCTGAGCCGACCCGGAATTACCTTCAATATATCAAAGGCTTAATGATGTCCTCCACATTCGAGCAGATCGCCAACATTATCGCGGAGACCTGCGACATCCCGCGCGACACGATCAAGCCGGAGAGCCACGCGATCGACGATCTGGGGATCGACAGCCTCGACTTCCTCGACATCGCGTTTGCCATCGACAAGGCCTTTGGGATCAAAATGCCGCTCGAAAAGTGGACCCAAGAGGTCAACGACGGCAAGGCCACGACGGAGCAGTATTTCGTGTTGAAGAATCTCGCCGACCGCATCGACGAGCTGGTTGCAGCCAAGAACGCGGGCACGGGCTCGGGCTCGTAATCGCCCATCATGCAGCTCGAGATCTTTCAGCTGATCGATCGGATCGTCGACCTCAACCTCGACGCAAGGACCATTGTCGTCGAGGCGGATGTCCCGCCCGACAGCCATTCGGTGTTCGCGGGGCACTTCCCGGGCTATCCGATCATGCCCGGCGTGCTGCTGACCGAAGCAATGGCCCAGAGCTCGGGCTGGCTGATCCTCGGTCTGACCAAGTTCGAGCGCATGCCCTTCCTCGCCATGGTCAAGGAAGCCAAGATGCGCGGCTTCGTCAGCCCCGGTTCGCTCCTGACCATCGAGGCCAAGATCGAGCACGAAGGTTCAGGCTTCGCCGTGACCTCGGCGAAGGTTCGCGTCGGCAAGGAGCTCAAGTGCAATGCCGAACTCACCTTCCGTCATATCCCCTTCCCCAGCCCGGACTTGCGCGTGCACATGGATGCGATGGCCACCAAGATCGGGTTTCCGCAGCAGGCAATGAGTCATGGCTGAGAAGGAAGTCTGGATCACCGGCGTAGGCCTGCTCTCCTCGCTTGGCGAAGGGCTGGATGCGCATTGGGAGGCGCTCGGCGCCCGGCGCGTCAATGCCGACGAGAACCGGCTCGCGCCATACGTGATCCATCCGATCGCCCCCGTCAGCTTCGACGCCCAGATCCCGAAGAAGGGCGATCAGCGTCAGATGGAGACGTGGCAGCGGATCGGTACCTATGCCGCCGGGCTGGCGCTCGATTCCGCCGGCGTCAAAGGCAATCAGGAAATCCTGTCGCGGATGGACATGATCATCGCAGCCGGCGGCGGCGAGCGTGACCTCAATGTCGACCTGGCGATCATGAACGCCGATGCGCAGGGCAAGCTGCCGCCCGCCCTGCTCAACGAGAAGCTGATGAACGAGCTGCGCCCGACGCTGTTCCTGGCGCAGCTCTCCAACCTGCTCGCCGGCAACATTGCGATCGTTCACGGCGTGTGCGGGACCTCCCGCACCTTCATGGGCGAGGAAGCCTCGAGCATCGACGCGGCACGGATCGCGGTCGCGCGCATCGGGGCCGGCCAGAGTGACATCGCCTTGGTCGGCGCCGCTCATAACGGCGATCGCGGCGACCTCTTGATGCTTTATGCATTCGGCGATCTCGCCCTCAAGGACCAGCATAGCTCGGTCTGGGCCCGCAGGAACAACCCGGGCTTTGCCATTGGCTCCGCCGGCGCCTTCCTCGTGATGGAATCGCGCGAACATGCCGAGGCCCGCGGCGCAAAGCCGTACGCCAAGCTGACCAAGGTGGTCGCCGACCTGGCCCGACGCAAGGAGCCGGGCGCCGTGACGAAATCGCTGCAGGCGTTGTGGCCGCAGCTCGGCGTCAGCGGCGACGACGGTATCCTGATCACGGGCGCGACCGGCGCCGAGCCTGCGACCGCTGAAGAGCGCGCATTCCTCAGCCAGCATGCCGGCTTTGCCGTCCGCGCCACCGGAACGACCTTTGGCCACACCATGGAGGCGCAGTTCCCGCTTGGGCTCGCGCTGGCAGCGCTGTCGATCTCGCGCGGCGCGCTCTATCCGGCCAACGACCCGACCGGGCTGGAGGTTGAAAAGACCGAAGCGCCAACCCAGATTGTTGTCCTGGGGGTCGGCCACTGGCAGGGCGAAGGCATGGCACTGGTCGAGGCCGTCAAGTAATTCGGCGCAAGCACCGACGGGGACACCATGACAGCACCACGCGATAAATTCGGCCGACCGATCGTCGTCGTGACCGGCATGGGAATCGTGACGTCGCTCGGCGGCGGCAAGACCGACAATTGGAAGCGCCTCACCGCGGGTGAGTCCGGCATCAAGACCGTCACACGCTTCCCGCTCGACAGTATGAAGACGACGATGGCCGGCGCCGTCGATTTCGTCACCGTCGACCCGTTCTCCTCGACCAGCCTGTCGCAGCGTCTGGCAGAGATCGCGACCGAGGAAGCGCTCGAGCAAGCCGGCATCGGCAGCAAGGGCGACTTTCCCGGCCCGCTGTTTCTGGCAGTCGCCCCGATCGAGACCGAGTGGCCGCAGCGGCTCGAAGTCGCGCGCGAGGTTCCGACCAAGGACTTTGGAATCATCGAATACCTGGCGACCTGCAGCGGCGGGAAGTTCGCGCACTTTCACAGGCGCTTCACCTTCGGCTCCGTCGCGCTCAACCTCGCCGAGACCTTCGGTACCAAAGGGTCGCCGATTTCGCTGTCGACGGCTTGCGCGTCCGGTGCGACCGCGATCCAGCTTGGCGTCGAGGCGATCCGCCGCGGCGAAACCGATGCGACGCTGTGCGTCGCAACCGACGGCTCGGTGAACCCAGAAGCCATGGTGCGCTTCTCGCTGCTGTCGGCTCTCTCCACCCAGAACGACCCGCCGCAGGCCGCCTCGAAACCATTCTCGAAGAACCGCGACGGCTTCGTGATGGCCGAAGGCGCCGGCGCGCTGGTGCTCGAGAGCTACGAGGCCGCGATGGCCCGCGGCGCGCGCATCCTCGGCGTCGTCGCCGGCTGCGGCGAGCTCACCGATTCCTTCCATCGCACCCGCTCGGCCCCGGACGGCAAGCCGGCGATCGGCTGCGTGCGCAAGACACTCGCCGATGCCGGAATGGAGCCCGAGCAAATCGATCATATCAACGCGCACGGGACCTCGACGCCGGAAAACGACAAGATGGAGTATCTTGCGACGTCGGCCGTGTTTGGCGAACACACCAAAAACATTCCGGTGTCGTCGAACAAGTCGATGGTCGGCCACACCATCTCGGCCGCCGGTGCAGTCGAGGCGATCTTCTCGCTGCTCACGCTCGAGCATCAGCGGATTCCGCCGACGATCAACTACGAGGTGCCTGATCCCGCGATCCCGTTCGACGTGGTCGGCAACAAGGCGCGCGATGCCAAGGTGACCGCCGTGATGTCGAACTCGTTCGGGTTCGGCGGGCAGAACGCCTCACTGATCTTGACGCGCGAGCCGGCCTAGCGCCCTCGCCTCATCAGATGAAACGTCTGCTCCTTCGCGCCAGGGCGCACCTGCGTGACGCCGCGAAGCCCGTGACCGACGCGGCGATCGGCGGGTTGACGATCGGCCTGCTGCGTACAACGCGCTATTTCGATCCCGAGAAGACCGCAAGGTTCTTCGGCCGCGCCGCCCATTTCATCGGCCGCCGGCTGCGCGAGGATCGCATCGGCCGCGAGAACCTCAAGGCCGCCTTCCCGGAAAAGTCACCGGAGGAGATCGAGGAGATCCTGACCGGCGTCTGGCACAACCTCGGACGCATCGGCGCTGAATTCGCGCACATCGACCGCATCTGGGACCACGATCCCCAGAATCCCGACAAGCCGGGTCGCGTCGAATTCTCGGCGCGCAGCAAGCAGCTGTTCGATCAGTTGCGCGACGACGGCAAGCCGGCACTGTTCTTCGCCGCACATCTCGGCAACTGGGAGCTCTCTCCAATTGCCGCCGCAGCGCATGGGCTCGACGCCACCATCCTGTTTCGGCGGCCGAACATCGAAGCCGCCGACCGCGCCATCGAGCGCATCCGCGCAGTCAACCTGGGCACGTTGGTCCCGGCCGGCCGCGACGCGCCGCTCAAGCTGGCGCAGGCGCTGAAGAACGGCCAGCACGTCGCGATGCTGGTCGATCAGTATTTGACCAACGGCGTTCCCGTCACCTTCTTCGGCCGCAAGACCACGGCGAATCCGCTGCTGGCGCGCCTGCGCCGGCAGATCGATTGCCCCATCCACGGCACGCGGATCATCCGCCTGCCCGACGGCCGCTTCCGCGGCGAGGTCACCGAGGAAATCAAGCCGGTGTTCGACGCATCCGGCCAGATCGATATCCAGGGCACGATGCAGGCGGTCACCGACGTCGTCGAGGGCTGGGTCCGCGAATATCCGGATCAGTGGCTCTGGCTGCACCGGCGCTGGCGGTAGGCTGGCAGCCCTACCTCGTCATTGCGAGGAGCGAAGCGACGAAGCAATCCATGCTTCAGCAGGTGCGACGCGATGGATTGCTTCGCGGAGCCTGTCGTCGGGCGCGCGTTCGCGCGACCCGTTGGCTCGCAATGACGGATAGACCTATTTCCCGGTCTTCACCCTCGTCCACAGCCGATTGATGATCCGCTGCGTCGCCGGATCGCGCGCGGTGATCACGAACAGCTTCTTCTGCATCGCGTCGTCGGGATAGATATTCTTGTCGGTGAAGATCTTCGGATCGATCAGCTTCTGGCTCGCCAGATTGCCGTTGGCGTAGGACAGGAAGTTCGAGTTCTTCGCCGCGACCTCGGGACGGTAGAGGTAGTTGATCAGCTCATAGGCCTCGGCGACGTTCTTCGCGTCCGACGGAATCGCGAGATTGTCGAAGAACATCTGCGCGCCCTCCTTCGGGATCGTGTAACCGATCTCGACGCCGGTGTTGGCTTCCGCCGCCCGGCTGCGCGCCTGCATGATGTCGCCCGACCATCCGACCACGAAGCAGATTTCGCCCGAGGCCAGCGCGCTGAGATATTCGGACGAGTGGAATTTGCGCACATAGGGCCGGATCTTGATGACGAGATCGGCGGCCTTCTCGAGGTCAGCCTGCTTGGTCGAGTTCGGATCGAGGCCGAGATAGCTCAGCGCCGCCGGCAGGATGTCGTCCGCGGAATCCAGCATGTGGATGCCGCAATCCTTGAACTTGGCGAGGTTCTCCGGCTTGAACACCATGTCCCAGCTGTCGATCTTCGCGTCGGGACCGAGAATCTTCTCCGCGATCTTGACGTTGTAGCCGATGCCGGTGGTGCCCCACATGTAGTTGGCGCCGTAGCTATTGCCGGGATCGTAAGTCGCAAGCTGCTCCGTCACCACGGGCCATGCATTGGCGAGGTTCGGCAGCTTCGACTTGTCGAGCTTGAGGAACACCTTCGCGGTGATCTGGCGCTGCAGGAAGTAGCCGGTCGGCACCACGACGTCATAGCCCGACTTGCCGGCGAGCAGCCGCGTCTCCAGCGTCTCGTTGGCGTCGAACGTATCGTAGACGACCTTGATGCCGGTTTCCTTGGTGAAGTCCTCGAGGACTCCCGGCGCCATGTAGTTCGACCAGTTGTAGAAGTTGACCGTGCGCTCCTCGGCGTCAGCGGAGGCCGAGAGCAGCAGGACCGTCGCGACCGCGCCGACGAAGCTGACGAGACGACGGTTCTGCTCTCGCATTCTGGCCTACCTCTTGCGGCGGTGGACGGCGTCCGACAACCGCTCCAGCGCGGCATCGAGCGTCGAGTCTTTCTTGGCGAAACAAAAACGCACGACCGACGTCACCGCATCCTGCTCGTAGAACGCCGACACCGGGATCGCGGCAACCTTGTAGTCCTGCACGATCCGCCAGCAGAACTCGGCATCGGTCTCGTTGAGCCCGAGCGGCAACAGGTCCACGGTGAGGAAGTAGGTCCCCTGCGACTTCAGCACCGGAAAGCCGATGCTCTCCAACCCCTTGGTCAGGCGGTCGCGGCTCCGCGCCATGTCCTTGCGCATGTCGAGGAAATAGTCGTCGGGCTTGCCGAGGCCATATGCCACCGCCGCTTGCAAATTGGGCGCCGTCGTGAAGGTGAGGAACTGGTGCACCTTCGCAGCGACGCGCAGCAGCGGCGGCGCGGCGCAGACGAAGCCGATCTTCCATCCGGTCAGCGAGAAGATCTTGCCGGCGCTGCCGACCTTGATCGTGCGGTCGCGCATGCCCGGAATCGTGATCAGCGGGATGTGCTCGCGGCCGTCGAACACCACGTGTTCCCAGACCTCGTCGCAGATCGCGACCACGTCGAATTCCTGGCAGAACCGCGCCAGCAGTTCGAGGTCCTCGCGCGGATAGACCACCGCCGCCGGATTGAGCGGATTGTTGAACAGCACCGCCTTGGTCTTGTGATTGAAGACGCTGCGCAGCATCTCCTCGCTCAGCCGCCACTCCGGCGGTTCGAGCCGCAGCAGCCGCGGAATGCCGCCGGCCTGGCGGATGATCGGCAGATAGGAATCATAGACCGGCTGGAAGCACACCACCTCGTCACCGGGCTCGACCACGGAGAGGATCGAGGAGGTCAGCGCCTCGGTGCCGCCCGAGGTGACCATCACCTCGGTCATCGGATCGAGCTTGAGTCCGTGCCAGTGGCCGTAATGCGATGCGATCGCCTGACGGAGCTCCGGGATGCCCATCATCGACGGATATTGATTATAGCCGTTGATCGAGGCGTCCGCGGCGGCGCGGCGGATGTCCTCCGGTCCGGGATCGTCGGGAAAGCCCTGGCCGAGATTGATGGCGTTGTTGTCGCGCGCGGCCTGCGACATCGCCTCGAAGATGGTGACAGGAAGGTCCGCGAAGACCTTGTTCATGGAAGTCATGTCAGGGATCAGCCGCCGGCCTTGGTCGGCAGTCCCGCCGCCTTCCAGCCGATGATGCCGCCCGCCAGGTGCTTGTCATAGGGCAGGCCCGCAGCCTGGGCGGCCAGCGAGGCCGTCACCGAGCGCTTGCCGGAGCGGCAGGCGAACACCACCTGCTTGCCCTGCGGATCGGGAATCGCCGCCGGATCGAACGTCGACAGCGGCACCACGACGCCATCGGGATAGGCCTCGACGGCGACCTCGTTCGGCTCACGGACGTCGACCAGCAGATAGCGGCCTTCCGCTATGCCCTTCGACACCTCGTCCGGAAACAAATCTTCCACCTTGTGGTCCGCCACGGAAATATCCTCCCGATATCAGCTTGGCGAGCGTCGCGCGGCCCGCCGGTCCGGGCCGCAAAGTCGCCTCTTGCGCGGAGAAAATCAAGCGTCCGAAACGGGTTAGATGCCACGCCGAAACGCTGGTTCGCAGACCCTAAATCGTGACCTGCGTGCCGACCTCGACCACCCGCCCGGTCGGGATCTGGAAATAGTCGGTGGCGTCGTTCGAGGAGCGGCTCAGCGCGATGAACAGATGGTCCTGCCAGCTCGGCATGCCCGAATGCGCCGCCGGCTTCAGCGCACGGCGGGACAGAAAGAACGAGGTCGACATGATGTCGAACTGCCAACCGAGCTTGCGGGCGATCGCCAGCGTCTTCGGCACGTTAGGTTGCTCCATGAAGCCGAACTTCAGCGTCACCTTGGAGAAGGTCTCGCTCAGCTGCTCCATCCGCACCCGCTCGGACGGATCGATGCGCGGCGTCGGCGCCGTCTCGATGGTCAGGATGACGTTCTTCTCGTGCAGCACCTTGTAGTGCTTGAGGCTGTGCATCAGCGCGGTCGGCGCGCTGACGGGGTCGCTGGTCAGGAACACCGCGGTGCCGGTGACGCGCTGCGGCGGCCGCTTCTCCAGCATCGCGACGAGATCGGCGAGCGGGAATTCCAGCTTGCGCGATTTCTCGAACAACAGCCGGCTGCCGCGCCGCCAGGTGTACATCACCACGATCATCGCACCGCCAAGCGCGAGCGGCACCCAGCCGCCCTCGAACACCTTGAGCAGGTTGGCGGCCAGGAAGGTGATGTCCAGGAACAGGAACGGCGCGACCAGCGCGGCGGCCGCGATCGGCGACCAGCGCCAGACCTTCCAGATCACGACAAAACCCATCATCGCCGTCACCACCATGGTGCCGGTCACCGAGATGCCGTAGGCCGAGGCCAGCGCGCTCGACGAGCGGAACATCAGCACCAGCACGATGACCGCGATGAACAGGAAACGGTTGATGCGCGGCATGTAGATCTGCCCGGAATGCGCTTCCGAGGTGTGGCGGATCTCGAACCGCGGCAACAGGCCGAGCTGGATCGCCTGCCGCGTCAGCGAATAGGCACCGGTGATGACGGCCTGGCTCGCGATCACGGTCGCCATGGTCGCCAGCGCGACCATGGGGATCAGGGCCCAGTCCGGGAACATCAGGAAGAACGGGTTCTCGATGCCCTTGGGATTGCCGATCAAGAGCGCGCCCTGCCCCAGATAGTTCAGCGCCAGCGACGGCAACACGATGAACAGCCACGCGGTCTGGATCGGGCGTTTGCCGAAATGGCCGAGATCGGCATAGAGCGCCTCCGCACCGGTCACGGCGAGGAACACCGCGCCGAGGGTGATGAACCCGATCACGCCGTGATGCAGCATGAACGACACCGCAAGCAGCGGGTTGAGCGCGTACAGCACCTCTGGATGCCGCACGATCTGCGGCAGCGCCGCGACCGCGATCACGGCGAACCAGACGCACATTACCGGCCCGAAGAAGGCAGCGACGCGCGCGGTGCCGCGCGACTGCACCGCGAACAGGACGACAAGGATCACCACCGTGAGCGGCACGACATAGGGATCGAATGTCGAGGTGACGAGCTTGATGCCTTCGATTGCCGACAGCACCGAGAGCGCCGGCGTGATGACGGCGTCGCCGTAGAACAGCGCGCCACTGATGATGCCGAGCAGCACGATCGCGGCGCCGCCCTTGGTCGCCGCGCGCTGCGCCAGCGCCATCAGCGCCAGCGTGCCGCCCTCGCCATTGTTGTCGGCGCGCAGCAGGATCACGACGTATTTCAGCGTGACGACGACGATCAATGCCCAGAGGATCAGCGAGAGCACGCCGAGCACCGCATGCGCCGTCACCGCGCCTTCGCCGCCGGCGGCCGCCGCGACGGCCTCGCGCAAGGCGTAGAGCGGGCTGGTGCCGATGTCGCCATAGACGACACCGATGCTGCCGAGCATCAGGGCCTTGAAGGTGGCGGTGGAATGCGCCTCGCCATTGCCGTTTGCCGCCGGCGTTTCCACCGCGGTGATCGCACTCTCGGATGACATGGGGAAGCTGTGCCTCTGTCTTCTGCCGCACCGCACAATGCCGGGTCGCAGGCCTATACTCCCGGCAGGAATGCATAGGTTAGCCCGGATTCAGGCCTCCGCCATGCACATCACGCATGGATCACGGTTGATATCAGAATCCTGCGCCCGATCAGATAGTTACCTGGGTACCCACTTCAACCACCCGGCCGGTCGGGATCTGGAAATAGTCGGTGGCATCATTGGCGGACCGGCTCATCGCGATGAACAGATGGTCCTGCCATTGCGGCATCCCGGACTGGGCCGACGGCTTCAGCGAGCGGCGCGACACGAAGAACGAGGTCGCCATGATGTCGAACTGCCAGCCGAGCTTGCGCGCGACCGCCAGCGCCTTCGGCACGTTCGGCGATTCCATGTAACCGAAGCGCAGCCGGACGGCTGTGAACTTGTCGCTCACCTTCTCCATGGTGACGCGCTCGGACAGATCGACGCGCGGCGTCGGTGCGGTCTCGATGGTCAGGATCACATTGTGCTCGTGCAGCACCTTGTTGTGCTTGAGATTGTGCAGCAGCGCGGTCGGCACGAAACTGGGATCGCTGGTCAGGAATACCGCGGTGCCCTTGACGATATGCGGCGGCCGCTTCTCCAGACTGTGGATCAGGTCGCGCAGCGGCACCTCGATGCGTCGGGTCTTGGCGACCAGGATGGCGGCGCCGCGGCGCCAGGTCCAGATCATCGTCGCCATGACGGCGCCGAACAGCAGCGGCACCCAGGCGCCCTCGAACAGCTTCAGGAGATTGGCGCTGAAGAAGGTCATGTCGACGATCACGAATGGCAGGATCAACGCCGCCGCCGACGCCACGCGCCAGTTCCACAGCTTCCAGATCACGATGAAGCCCATGATGCCGTCGGCGACCATGGTGGTGGAGACGGCGATGCCGTAGGCCGACGCAAGCCCGCTCGAGGTGCGGAACAGCAGCACCAGCAGCAGCACGCCGATCAGCAACAGCCGGTTGACGCGCGGCAGATAGATTTGCCCGGCATGGGTCTCCGAGGTGTAGCGGACCTCGAAGCGCGGCAAGAGCCCGAGCTGCACCGCCTGGCTGATCAGCGAATAGGCGCCGGTGATGACCGCCTGGCTCGCGATCACCGTCGCGGCGGTGGCGAGCCCGACCAGCGGCAGCAGCAGCACGTCGGGCACCATGCGGTAGAACGAGTTCTCGATCGCGCTGGGATCGGACAGCACCAGCGCGCCCTGCCCGAAATAGTTCAGCAGCAGTGAGGGCAGCACGAAGAACAGCCAGCCCGACTGGATCGGCTTGCGGCCGAAATGCCCGAGATCGGCATAGAGCGCCTCGCCGCCGGTCACCGCGAGGAACACCGCGCCCAGCGTCACCAGGCCGATGGTGCCGTGGGTCAGCATGAACTGGAGCGCGTAATAGGGATTGATCGCCGCCAGCACCGACGGGTCGTCCATGATGTGGACGAGCCCCATCACCGCCAGCGAGGCGAACCACACCACCATCACAGGACCGAAGGCGGAAGCGACGCGCGCGGTGCCCGAACTCTGCACCGAGAACAGCACGACCAGGATCAGGATCGTCAGCGGCACCACATAGTGCTCGAGATGCGGGGTGGCGAGCTTGAGGCCTTCGACCGCCGACAGCACCGAGATCGCCGGCGTGATCATGGAATCGCCGATGAACATCGAGGCGCCGACCACGCCGAGCGCGAGCAGCGGCCAGCTGCGCCGACCGATCGCGCGCTGGCCGAGCGCCATCAGCGATAGCGTGCCGCCCTCGCCATTGTTGTCGGCGCGCAGCAGCAGCAGCACGTATTTCGCGGTGACGACGGTGAACAGCGCCCACAGGATCAGGCTGAGCACGCCCAGCACCATGATGCGGGTGACCGGCTGGCCGTGCGCGGCGCCGCCGACCGCCTCGCGGAATGCGTAGAGCGGCGAAGTTCCGATATCGCCGAACACCACCCCGATGCTGCCGAGTGTCAGGGCCCAGAAGCTGGAGGTGGATTGCCCTTCCTGCGCTTCGGTAGATGAGACGCTGACAGCCATGGCGAGGTTGGAACGCCCGATCGGTTGATTTGATCCGCGCGGCTATCGACGCTTCCGCTCCGCGTGTCAACCGCGCAACAATGGTAGTTGACGGTAGTATGGTAACCCAGAGCTACGGCTTCAGATCCGGCGGCAGTGGCGGATTTTCCCGCATCAACGTGATGGTCACGCGACGGTTGGCCGGCAGCGTCGGATCGTCGGGAAACAGCGGCTGGCCGTCGGCCTTGCCGGAAACTGCGAAAATATGCGACGGCGGCAGCCCTTCCCGCTCCAGGATCTGCCGCACCGCGTTGGCGCGGTCCGCGGACAGGTCGAAGCCGTCATAATCGCTGCGCGCCGGCACGAAGCCTGCGGCCGTATGCCCCACGATCGCAACCCGCAGCGGCGTCGCCTTCAGCGGCGCGGCCAGCTTCTGGATCAGCCGGCGGGTGCGGTCATACGGCTCTCTGGAACCGTCGGCAAACATCGAGCGGCCGTCCTGGTCGACGATCTCGAGGTTGAGCCCCTCCTTGGTCTCCTCGAACATGATGTTCTTGGAGATCTCGGTCAGCTCCGGCATGTCCTGCAGCGCCTGGCGGAGCGAGGCCGAGGCGAGCGCGAATTCGCGGTCGATCTTCAGCCGCGCGCCGTTGATCTGGCTGCGCTCCTTCTCGTCCGGCGTCGGATTGGCCGAAGAGTCCTCCGGCGAGATGTGCTCGACGTTCTTCAGCTTCGGCCGGGTCGGCAGGCCGTCGGATTCGACGATGCCGGAATAGCGCACATTGGTCTGCACGCCGAAAGCATCGCGCATCGAGCCGGCGACGATCTTCAGCTTGTTGTTGTCCATGGTGGAGAACGCGACGAGCATCACGAAGAAGCTCATCATCAGGCCCATCAGGTCGGCGAAGGTCACGAACCAGCCGTGACCTCCGGTATGGGCGTCGCCGCGCTTTTTCTTGGCCATCGCTGCGTTTCCCGAAAGCGCGGTCCGGTCAGGCCGGAACCGGCTCGCCTTCCTCCTGGCGATGCTTCTCCGGCAGATAGGCCAGCAGCATCTCGCGCACCAGCGCGGGGCTCTTGGAGTCGCGGATCATCAGGATGCCGTCGATGATCAGCGTGCGGTTGGTCTCCTCGTCGAGCAGCTTGCCATGCAGCTTGTCGGCGATCGGCAGGCAAAACAAATTGGCGACCAGCGCGCCGTACAGCGTCGCGAGCAGCGCGGTCGCCATGAACGGGCCGAGCTTGGAAGGGTCGGTCATGTTGGCGAACATCTGCACCATGCCGATCAGCGTGCCGATCATGCCGAACGCCGGCGCGCAGTCGCCGATCGCGCGATAGATCTTGCTGCCCTCGTCGAGGTGCATCAGGAAGTTGTCGCGGTCGCGTTCCATGTTGTCGCGGATGAATTCGAGGTCGTAACCGTCGGCGACGTAACGGATGCCCTTGGCGAGGAACGGCTCGTCGGTCTCGACCTTCTCCAGCCCAACCGGGCCCTGCTTGCGGGCGATCTCGGCGATGCGGGCGAGTTCGTCGACGAGGTCGCGGGCCGACAGCCGGCTCATGGTGAAGGCGAATTTGGCGCCGAGCGGCAGGCCGTGCAGCATCACGCCGAGCGGAAAACGGATCATCGTCGCTGCGATCGAGCCGCCGAAGATGATGATCATGGCGTGTTCGGAGATGAACATGTGCAGGTCGCCGCCCATGAACATCATCACCGCGATGACGATGATGCCAGCCAACAGCCCGGCGCCAGTCATGATATCCATAGGAGACTCCAACGCGTACGCAACCTGCCCGTCCTGGACGGCGCGCAGCCCAAGGCGGGCCGCGTGGAAAACCCTAACGTTAACGCCATTAAGGACGCGTTACCGAATTTGGTAGGGATAACAACGGGTAAACGCCGGTCTTTTCGCGATGTCGTTGAAGATGCTGGCTTTCCGCAAGCGAGCCTGCCGTCGCATGCACAAAACCCCTCCCCGTAGAACAACGGACATGGGATAGGATTGCCGGAAGCGTTTTTGCGCGAACTGGCTACCGGCTCGCGTGAAGAGAACGCGTCAACACAAGAAACCAGGGCCCCGTTCCGATTCAATCGGAACGGAAAAGGCCCGCGAGGAAACCAACCAATGAGCAGGACAGGATGAAGGCGGTCGTCGTCGAGCAATACGCACCCATCGATCAGATCGAGCTGAGGGAGATCGGCACCCCCGAACCCGGCCCCGGACAGATCCGCGTCCGGGTCCACGCCGCGAGCATCGGCTTTGTCGATGGGCTGAAGATCGAGGGCCGCTACCAGACCAAGGATGCCCTGCCCTTTACGCCGGGCGCGGAATTCGCCGGCGTGGTCGATGCGGTCGCAGGCGATGTCGCCGGCATCGCGGCGGGCATGCGGGTGATGGGCGCGGCGCGCTCGGGCGCGCTGGCCGAGCATATCGTGGTGCCGCCCGACGCCGTCGAGATTATGCCCGACGGACTGTCGATGGAGGCCGCCGCGGCCTTTCGCACCAATTACCTCACCGCGCTCTATGCACTCGGCGAACGCGGCTCGCTCAAGGCCGGCGAGCAACTGCTGGTGCTCGGCGCCGCCGGCGGCACCGGCATCGTCGCCATTCAAGTCGGCAAGCTGCTTGGCGCGCGCGTCGTCGCCGCGGCCTCGACGGAGGAGAAGCGCCACTTCGCCGCAAGCTTCGGTGCCGACGCGGTCGTCGACTACACGAGGCCCGACTGGCGCGACGCGCTGAAGGACGCGACCAGCGGCCACGGCCCCGACGTGATCTTCGATCCGGTCGGCGGCGAGGTCTCGCTGCAGGCGTTCCGCTCGATCGCCTGGAACGGCCGCCACGTCGTGGTCGGCTTCGCGGCCGGCAGCATCCCCGCTTTGCCGTTCAATCTGCCGCTCCTCAAGGGCGGCCTCCTGATCGGCGTCGATGCCGCCCAGATCTCGCGCCGCGAGCCCGAAGCGCAGGCGCGCGTGATGACGCAATTGTCGGCATGGCTGAACGATGGCCGGCTCACGCCTGTGGTCGGCAAGGTGTTCGCGTTCGAGGACTTTCGCGCAGCCTTCACCACGATGCAGACCCGCGCCGCGCTCGGCAAGATGGTGGTGCGGATCGGATCGTGAGAGAGGCAGCGCTATCGCCTCATCCTCGCTGTCGTCCCTGCGAAAGCAGGGACCCATAACCACAAGCGTTGATTGGTGTGCTTCGCTGGAATGACGAGCTCTGTTCACGACATCCGCCGCGGCGTATGGGTCCCTGCTTTCGCAGGGACGACACTGAATGTGTTGCGCGGTCTGTTAGTCAAACAACCGCATTCTCGCGACATGATCTGTCCGAGCTTTGCTTTTCGTTTCGCCGCTCTGGAAGCAGAGGGCGCAGGGAAAGCCGGGTGCCGATCGCACCCATGGGTCCCGCGTAATAAAAAACGCGGGAGGTAGGACCACAGGTGTAACCGGAAACAACCCGGCTTTCCCTGCGCGATGGGTTACGGCTTATACGTGCTCTCCCCGGTGAGACTGGGCTTGTTTGTCACCGTCTTCACAACGCGCACCGCGCAATGCGAAGAGACACCTGCCGCTAGGGCGTCAGGACCACACGATTTCGCCGTCCGCCTCACATGCATGTCGTCGCGCACATGCTCGGCGTCCACCGCATCCCACGCCGCGTTCGTGACGATCGCGAAGCGCCCCTCGATCGGGTGAGACGGATGTATTGAACATCTGAGTTGGGTCATCCGTCAAGTTAAATTCTGAAAAGCCGAACGAATTGATTGAGCCCACAGACTGACGAATGACGAGCAGCAAGCTGCGGGAGGGGCGCCGACCTCCTGGAGAAGCCGGTCTCGCAAGCCAAGCTCGACTTGAGGATCGGAAAGATACGCGACCCTCGCCAAGGTTCGCGAAAAGTATCACAGGTTATTGTTGCGAGGTTCTGTGCCGCCTTAGCGTTGCGGACTACGGCATTCGGGGACGAAAAATGCAGGACATGCTCTCGCATCTCGAAAAGCTTCGCCGCGACGCGGCGGAGTGTGCGTTGATCCGCGACCTGGCGACTGACTTGCGCAAGCGCGAGCTGTTCAGCAAGCTCGCCGAACATCTCACGGCCCTTGCCACCGAGGTGGAGGAGACCATCAACGCAGCACGCAAGGAGGACCAAGTCATCTAGCGAGGCCTACGTCGTCCGTTCGAACGTATCGACACTTGTCGTGACAGCTCGCCACCAGTTCACGGACTTCAGGGCCGCCGCTTCACCCTCTCGGGCCGCGACCAGCGCCTTGTCCGACACGACAAACCACGCCGTTTCGATTTTTTGATCGCGAAGCAAGCCGGTATAGGAGACCACACGATCGCCAGTCGCCGACGAACCGACCGACGAAAATCCGATGCAATTGCCTTGGTGGACGCCGACGATTGCGACCGTCTGGCCGTAGAAGCCGCTATCGGCCAGCGCGGTTCGAAACGTCCCCTCGATGCGGCCATCCGCTTCGCTGGTGATCTCGACGATCGAACCGTATTGGTTTTTCCACCTGCCGACCCACGTCATCTCGTCCTCCCGGTAAAGCATGCCTTCGAACGAGCGGGACAACTTTCCCAGGAAATCGACGTTCCGAACGTCGCCAGGTCATGGGAGGGCGTGGCAATTTGCCGGATGGAACCAACGTCGCAACGGCGCATTGTCATTTCACCCATCGGTTGACAGGTAATATGCCGCCAGTATCGGTAGACGTGCCGATCCTGTAGCATTGCTTGTTCGCCGAGGAGCCTATTCGCCGCAATGTGTTGTATTTCAGGATTCTTTGTCTTGGCACTTTTTGCACATCGAGCATCGAGCACGACGTCGCGATCGCGCGGGCGGATTACCACCAAAGAGGCGCGATGAAGACCGACAAGGCCATCTGGTACGTCTCGTTCGCCATGCGAAATCCTGACGCCGGACATCACCGCTTCGCGCGCCAGACCCGTACCTTCACGACCGAGCAGGATGCCAAGGCGTTTGCACGCACCCTGCTCGTCCAGACGCAGGACGTCAGCGCCGGAACGATCAATCCGCACATACCGAGACGCGTGATCGCGCCGGCCGCGATCACGGCCTGGGCCGGCGACAGCTGAGGCTTCGCCGCCGCTCCTTCCTACAGGAAGCGCGAGGGCGCAAACGGGGCGAGCGGAATCTCCGGCGCCTTGCCGCTCAGGAGTTGCGCGACCAGCCGGCCGGTGCGGGCCGATCCGACCAGGCCGACATGGCCGTGGCCGAAGGCGTAAACCACGTCGCGCGTGGCACGGGCATAACCGATGCAGGGGCGCCCGTCCGGCATGCTCGGCCGATGGCCGAACCAGGTCTTGATTCGCGATGGCGGAATATCCCTCGGCAGCTTCGGGAACATGCTGAAGAGATGCTCGCGCAGGATTTCAGCGCGCTTCCAGTTCGGCGCGGCGTCAAGCCCCGCGATCTCCACCGTACCGGCGGCTCGCAGGCCCTTGTCGGTCCAGTTGACAACCATCTTGGCATCCGAGGCCATCATCGAATTGCGCGGGCCGGATTCCGGATTCTCGATCATGACGTGATAGCCGCGCTCGGTCTCCAGCGGCAGCGGATCGCCGATCGAGGCGGTCAGTTGCCTGGAGCGCGCGCCCGCGGCGACGACAGCCGCGTCGCAGGCGATCTCGCCGCTCTCGGTGACCACGGCGACCAGCTTGTTGCCGCCAAGCCTGAGGCCCGTGGCCTTGGCGGCGACGCGCTCGGCGCCATCAGCGATGGCGTGGGCGGCGAGCGCCGCGACATAGGCGCCGGGATCGCGGCAGCGTCCCGCCTCCTCCACCACGACGCCGAATTTGTAGCGCGGATGCAGATCGGGCTCGCGCTGGCGCATCTCGTCTTCATCGAGCTCCAGCCATTCGATGCCGACGCGCTTGTGGATGCGCCAACCGAGATCGCGGTCGAATGGCGCGCGCGAGGGAAACACATGCATCACCCCGCGCCGCTCGATCAATTCGGCCACGCCGGCTTCCTCGGCGAGTTGCCTGTGCAGCAGCGGCGCGTCCTTCAGGAGATTGCGCATCGCCCGCGCGGTGGCCTCGACCTGCGCCTCGGTCCGGCTCGACAGCAGATACTTGACCAGCCAGGGCAAGGCCTTCGGCAGGTACGACCAGCGGATCGCCAGCGGACCGAGCGGATCCATCAGATAGCCCGGCACCTTCTTCCAGGTGCCCGGCTCGGCCGGCGGGATCACCGAATGCGACGACAGCCAGCCGGCATTGCCGTAGCTCGCGGCCTGCGTGCCGCCGGGCTCGCCCGGATCGATCAGCGTGACGCTGTGGCCCGCGCGCAGCGCCTCGATGGCGCTGATCACGCCGACGGCGCCGGCCCCGATGATCGCGACCCGACGGCCGGTGGACTCAGGCATCAGTTCGCAGCCTGCACGAAGTCTTTACCGACCGACAGCGCGCGCTGATCGACCAGGCAGTGCAGGATCGCGGGCTTGCCGGAGGCCAGAGCGCGCTCGAACGCGGGCGCGAAGTCTTCGGTGCGCTCGACACGCTCGCCATGGCCGCCGAACGCCTTGGCATAAAGCGCGAAGTCCGGGTTCTTGAGCTGGGTGCCGACGACGCGGCCCGGATAGTCGCGCTCCTGATGCATACGGATGGTGCCGTATTGCGCGTTGTCGATGACGACGACGATAAGCGGCGCGTCATACTGCACGGCGGTGGCGAACTCCTGCCCGTTCATCAGGAAGCAGCCGTCGCCGGCGAACGCCACGACGACGCGGTCCGGATGATGCCGCTTGGCCATCACAGCCGCCGGCACGCCGTAGCCCATCGAACCCGAGGTCGGCGCGAGCTGCGCGGCGAACGCGTGGAAGCGATGGTGGCGGTGGATCCAGCCGGCATAATTTCCGGCGCCGTTGCAAACAATGGCATCCTTCGGCAGCCGATCGCGCAGCCAGGTCACGACCTCGCCATACTGGAAGCTGCCCGGCAGCTCGCGCGGCTTGTCGGTCCAGGCGAGGTAATCCGCGTGCGCCTTGGCCGCCTCACCCTTCCAGGCGGGCGCGGCCGCGGGCTTCATGGTCTCGACCGCGGCGGCGAAGGCTGCGGGCGTCGCCTGGATTGCGAGCGCCGGCTGGTAGACGCGGCCGAGCTCTTCGGCGCCGGGATGGACATGGATCAGCTTCTGGCTCGGCACCGGAATGTCGAGCAGCGTGTAGGACGAGGACGGCATTTCCGACATGCGGCCGCCGATCAACAGAATGACATCGGCGCCGGTGATGCGATCCCGGAGCTTCGGGCTCGGGCCGATGCCGAGATCGCCGGCATAATGCGAGTGGTCGGCATCGAACAGCGAGGCGCGGCGGAACGAGGTTGTAACCGGCAGGTCGAAGCGCTCGGCGAAGCGCGCGATGCCCTTGGCGGCCTCCGCGGTCCAGGCCGAGCCGCCGAGCACCACGATCGGCGCCCTGGCGCCGGCGAGCATGCTGCCGAGGTGCCCGAGATCGGCCGGCGCCGGCCAGCTCGCCACAGGCTCGACCTTCGGCGCGTCGGCGACCGCCGCGGCTTCAGTCAGCATGTTCTCCGGCAGCGAGATCACCACCGGACCGGGCCGGCCCTGCAGCGCGACGCGGAAGGCGCGCGCGACCAGTTCCGGAATCCGATCCGGACGATCGATCTCGACCGCCCATTTCGCCATGGTGCCGAACACCGCCTTGTAGTCGAGTTCCTGGAACGCCTCGCGCTCGCGCATGCCGGTGTCGACCTGGCCGACGAACAGGATCATCGGGGTGGAGTCCTGCATCGCGATGTGCACGCCATGGGCGGCATTGGTCGAGCCCGGACCGCGGGTGACGAAGCAGATGCCCGGACGTCCCGTCAGCTTGCCATAGGCCTCCGCCATCATCGCGGCGCCGCCCTCGGCGCGGCAGATCACGACGTCGATCGCGCTGTCGTGCAAGGCGTCGAGCGCCGCCAGATAGCTCTCGCCCGGCACACAGGTGACGCGCTCCACCCCTTGCGCGACCAACTGGTCGATCAGGATCTGGCCTCCGGTGCGGGCATTGCTTTTGGTCATGAGGGCTCCCTGCAAGTACTGGCGCGCGTTTGAGCTTCGCGCGGATCGTGGTCCCACGGGGTATGATAGACGGAAATGGGGTGCAAGGCCGAAGCTGCGTCTCGCGGGCGTAGCGGCGCCAAGCCATGCGGTAGGCAATGGGCAACGCTGTTTCGTCATCGATTTCCGCAGAGCGGACGATCGCCGGCAGGATTGAAGCCGCCGGCCGGCAAGCAACGCAGGCCACCGTCGGCCGGGTCCAGAGCGATCTCGTCGCGCTCAAGCGGGACCGATGTCACGACGCCGGTCTGCGGCCTCAATCGGGTCTCTCGCGACATTTTCAACCTGTGCGTGCTTCTTTCAATAATACTTCCATTGACGATGAGGCAACCTCGCGATCATCGCGAGGTTGCCGATCGCCGCAACAGAGCGCAGGCGGAAAAATGCTCGCGCGCCACATCCCAAAGACCGACAGCGCGCGGCCGCCGAGACGATTGCAGCCAAGAGCTCTTCGCTGCGCGCGATGGCGTGGCACAATCTGCATGAGCCACCACGTTATGTGCACGATAACAATCATTGGGAGCGCACGCGTCTGCTTCCGTAAGACTACGGTGCAGCGATCGGCCGCTTCGCATCTTCGCCGCAGGGTCGCGCGGATTTCACAGCAAATCGCGGTGTTGCGCGACGTTTTCGGCGGCGCTCATCGCGCGCATCGCGCGTTCGACCTTGCGCGAGCGCACGCGGCGCATTGCACGCCCTTCTTGGTGGAACTCGAATCGCCTACCGTTCCGCGCAGTCAGAAATTGTAAATCGTGTCGCGCACCTGCGTGGGGCCGGCGGCGGAAGGCATTCCGCTGCCGATCAGGTGCACCGTTTCAATTCACCAAGATCATTATCAAGGCTGGAGGCAATGCATGTTGGGGATGAAGAGCGTCGCAGGCGTCGTCGGCTCGGACAGTTCGTACCGGCTGTTCGACGACATGCCGATCAGTGTCATGCTTTGCGAGCTGGACAATTTCAAAATCACCTACATCAACGAGTCGACGCGGCAGAACCTCAAGAAGATCGAGCATGTCCTGCCGGTGAAGGTCGACGCGCTGATCGGGCAATCGATCGATATCTTTCACAAGAACCCGCAGCATCAGCGCCGGCTGCTGTCCGACCCGAAGAACCTGCCGCACAGGGCGCGCATCACCATCGGCGGCGAGACGCTCGATCTCACCGTGACGGCGATGACCAATTCGCGCGGCCGTTACACCGGCCCGATGCTGACCTGGGAGCTCGCGACCGAGAAGGCGCGGCTTGAAACCCAGACCGAACGGCTGTTGCAGATGCTCGACAACATGCCGATCAACATCATGATGTGCGACACCGATTTCAACATCACCTACATCAACCAGACCAGCCTCAAGACGCTCGACACCGTGAAGCACCTGCTTCCGGTGGCGCCGGACAAGATCCTCGGCAACTCGTTCGACATCTTCCACAAGAACCCGGCGCACCAGCGCCGCATCGTCGGTGATCCCAAGAACCTGCCGCATGCGGCCAAGATCAAGCTCGGTCCGGAAACGCTCGACCTGCGGGTCTCCGGGCTGACCGACAAGCGCGGCAACTACACCGGCGCGATGCTGAGCTGGTCGGTCGTGACAGGCAATGTGAAGCTGGCCGACGATTTCGAGAAGGATGTGAAGGGGCTTGCCGGGATGCTGGCGTCGGCCTCGACGCAAATGCAGGGCACGGCGCGATCGCTGACGACGACCGCCGAATTCGTCAATCAGCGCTCGGCGAGCGCGGCGTCCGCGTCCGAGGAGCTGTCGTCCTCGGTCAACGAGATCAGCCGCCAGGTGGCCGAGGCGAGTCGCATCGCCCGCATGGCGGTCGACGAAGCCGAAAAGTCCGACAAGCTGGTCGCGGGCCTCGTGACCATGGCGCAGAAGATCGGCGACGTCGTCGCGCTGATCAGCCAGATCGCCGGCCAGACCAACCTGCTTGCGCTCAACGCAACCATCGAGTCCGCGCGCGCCGGCGAGGCCGGACGCGGCTTCGCCGTCGTCGCCTCCGAGGTGAAGGCGCTGGCCAACCAGACCGCCAAGGCCACGGAAGACATTTCGGCGCAGATCAACGAGATGCAGGCCGCGACCGGCAACACCGCCACGGCGCTGAAGGCGATTTCACAGGTCATCGTCCAGATCAGCGAGATCTCGACCGTGATCGCCAGCGCCGTCGAGGAACAGGCCGCGGCCACCAAGGAGGTCACCGCAAACATCAACGGCACGACCAAGGCGATCGACGATGCCAGCAAGGCCGCCGAGAACGTGCTGGCGGCCTCCGGAGAGCTCGCCAGCAACGCCTCCGAGCTGGAAGTTCAGGTCGACAAGTTCCTCAAGAACGTGCGCGCGATGTAGCGGCGCGCGAAGGACATGAGCGCGCACTCACCTCTCCGCGTCATTTCGGGGCGATGCGCGAGCATCGAACCCGGAATCTCGAAATTGCGGCTCGAGATTCCGGGTTCATGCTTCGCATGCCCGGAATGACAGTGAAGAAGTTTCAAAGCGAGCGCGCGATCAGGAGCTTCATGATCTCGTTGGTGCCGCCATAGATCTTCTGGATCCGGGAATCGATGAACATGCGCGAGATCGGATATTCCTGCATGTAGCCGTATCCGCCATGCAGCTGCAGGCATTCGTCCGCGGTCTCGACCTGCTTCTGCGAGCACCACCATTTCGCCATCGACGCCGTCACGGTGTCGAGATCGCCGGCCACCAGGCGCTCGACGCACCAGTCGACGAACACGCGGGCGATCATCGCCTCGGTCTTGCGCTCGGCGAGCTTGAAGGCGGTGTTCTGGAATTCAAGCAGCGGCTTGCCGAACGCGGTGCGCTCCTTGGTGTATTCGGCGGTGATCCTGACCGCGCGCTCCATCGCGGCAACCGCGCCGATCGCGAGCGACAGCCGCTCCTGCGGCAATTGCTGCATCAGCTGCACGAAGCCGTTGCCCTCCTCGCCCCCCAGCAGGTTTTCCGGCGGCACCGTGACGTTATCGAAGAACAGCTCCGACGTGTCTGATGCGTGCAGCCCGATCTTGTCGAGGTTGCGTCCGCGCCGGTAGCCCTCGGCGCCTGCGGTTTCGACGACAATCAACGAGATGCCCTTGGCGCCCGGAGCCCCGGTCCGCGCCACCACGATGACGAGATCGGCGGCTTGGCCGTTGGTGATAAATGTCTTCTGGCCGTTGATGACGTAGGAATTGCCCTGCTTCTTCGCCGTGGTCTTGACGGCTTGCAGATCGGAGCCGGTGCCGGGCTCGGTCATCGCGATGGCGCCGACCATCTCGCCCGACGCCATCTTCGGCAGCCAGCGCTTCTTCTGCTCCTCCGAGCCGTAGTTGACGATGTAATGCGCGACGATCGCGCTGTGCACGGAGACGCCGGTGGTCAGTTCCGGCACCGTGCTCTCGAGGTCATCGAGCACGGCGGCGTCATACGCGAAGCTGGCTCCTAAGCCGCCATAGGCCTCGGGCACGCTCGGCAGCAACGCGCCCATTTCGCCGAGCGCGCGCCAGGCCGAGCGGTCGACCAGCTTCTGCTCGCGCCATTTTTCGGCGTGCGGCGCCAGATCCTTGGCTAGGAATCTGCGGAACTGGTCGCGGAAGGTGTCCAGCTCCTCGGTCATCCAGGACGATCGGTAGTGCATTCTGCCCTCGCTACGCATTCTTTCTTTGACGCGTTTTCTTGACGCGAACCGGTACCCACTTCGCTTGAAAACGCTCTCGTCAAATCAGCAGACCGCCGCCGGCGACGATCACCTGACCACTGATGTAGTTCGATTCCGGAGCGCAGAACAGATAGACCGCATCGGCCGCCTCCTCCGGCGTGCCGCCGCGGCCGAGCGGGATCATGCGGCCCATCGCTTCCAGCATCTGCGGCTGGACGCCGACCTTGATGTCGCGGCCGGCGACGTCGATGGTCTTCTGCTGGCTCTCGATCGGCTGGGTCAGGCGGGTGTTGATCAGGCCGAACGCGACGCAATTGACGTTGACCTTGTAGCGGCCCCACTCCTTGCACATCGTGCGCGTCAGCCCGATCAGCGAGGCTTTGGCGGACGAATAGCTCGCCTGCCCGGCATTGCCGTAGAGGCCCGCGATCGAGGAGATGTTAACGACCTTGCGGAACACCTCGCGGCCCGCCTCGGCCTCCCTCTTCGCCATCACCCGGATCGGCTCCGACGCCGCGCGCATGATGCGGAACGGTGCGACCAGATGGACGTCAAGCATCGCCTGGAACTGCTCGTCGGTCATCTTCTGGATCGTCGAGTCCCAGGTGTAGCCGGCATTGTTGACGATGATGTCGAGACCGCCGAACCGATCGATCGCGCTGCCGACGAAGCGGTCGGCAAAGCCGGCTTCGGTCACGCTGCCATTGACCGCGATCGCCTCGCCGCCCATGGCCTTGATCTCGGCAACGACCGCATCGCCCGGCTCGGCATCGAGATCGTTGACCACGACGCGCGCGCCCTCGCCGGCGAGTTTCAGCGCAATCGCCCGCCCGATGCCGCGGCCGGAGCCTGAGACGAGCGCGACTTTGCCTTGCAGTTTCGACATGATCTCTCCTAAAGCGCGATAATGGCTTCCCCGGCGAGCTTGATCTCGCCGTTCTGATCCTTCGTCGTCAGCGCGAGTTTTGCGCGCTTCTCACCGCCCTGCTCGTTCAGCTCGGTCACCGTGCCCTCGCAGGTCAGCTGCGCGCCGAGCTGGGTGATCGCGGCAAAGCGGGTCGAGAAGGAGCGGATGCGCGACGGCGCCACCGCGTCGGTCAGCGCCTGGCCGAGATAGCCCATCACCAGCATGCCGTGCGCGAACACGTCGGGAAAGCCGGCCGCCTTCGCGAAATCGATATCGACATGGATCGGGTTGTGATCGCCCGAGGCGCCGCAATACAGCGCCAGGCGATGCCGGCTGATCGCCGGAAACTCCTTGTGGACGATGATATCGCCGACAGAGGGAGAGCTGGTCATGACGGCCTCGCATTGCGCACCACGACGGTGCGCGAGACATCGGCAACATGGACGCCGTTCTGGTTGGTGACGGGGGTGTCGACCACGATCAGCGTCATCGCTCCGCCCTTCTTGTCGGTCACGCCAGTGACGCGCGGGCGGAACGTCAGCGTGTCGCCGACCACCACGGGCGCGTGATAGTCGAAGCGCTGCTCGCCGTGCAGCACGCGGGCCAGATCGATGTCGAGCGCCGTGAGGAACTCGAACGGGTCGGGTGCATCCATCATCTCGAGGCAGAACAGATAGGTCGGCGGTACCGGTGCCGCCGTGAAGCCGGCCGCCTGCGCGGCCGTCTCGTCGCGATAGACGGCATTCGTCTCGCCGAGCGTATCGAGGAAGAAGCGCAGGCGCCCCGGCTCGACGCGCGCGGTCACGGGCGTGAATGTACGCCCGACAGCGGATTGATCGACCATGGGCGGCCTCAGGCGCGTTCGTAGAGCGTCACGACGCAGGCGCCGCCGAGGCCGAGATTGTGCTGCAAGCCGATCCGCGCGCCCTCCACCTGCGTCGCCGCAGCGGTGCCGCGCAGCTGCCGCGTCAGCTCATAGCACTGCGCAAGTCCGGTGGCGCCGAGCGGATGGCCCTTCGACAGCAGCCCGCCGGACGGGTTGGTGACGATCCTGCCGCCATAGGAGTTGTCGCCGTCGTCGATGAATTTCGCGGCCTCACCCTCGCCGCACAGGCCAAGCCCCTCATAGGTGATCAGCTCGTTGTGCGCGAAGCAGTCGTGCAGCTCGACGACGTCGAGATCATCAGGCCCGATGCCGGCGGCCTCATAGACCTTGCGCGCGGCATCGCGCGCCATGTCGTAGCCGACCACCTGCATCATGTCTGACGCACCGAAGGTCGACGGCGTATCCGTGGTCATCGCCTGCGCGGCGATGCGGACCTGCTTGTTGAGGCCGTGCTGGTCGGCGAATTTCTCCGAGACCAGGATCGCGGCGGCGCCGCCGCAGGTCGGTGGGCACGCCATCAACCGCGTCATCACGCCGGGCCAGATCACCTGGTCGTTCATCACGTCGTCGGCGGTTACCTCTTTCCGGAACAGGGCCAGCGGATTGTTCTTGGCATGCCGGCTCGCCTTGGCGCGCACTTTTGCAAAGGCGGAGAGCGGCGTGCCGTATTTCTTCATGTGGCTGAGGCCGGCGCCGCCGAAATAGCGCAGCGCCAGCGGCACGCCGGGCGCGTCGACCAGCTTGTCGGCCGCGGCATCGAAATCGTCGAACGCGCTGGGACGGTCGGTGAACACGGCGCCGAGCGCGCCGGGCTTCATCTGCTCGAAGCCGAGCGCCATCACGCAGTCGGCCGCGCCCGACTCGATCGCCTGCCGCGCCAGGAACAGCGCGGTCGAGCCGGTCGAACAGTTGTTGTTGACGTTGACGATCGGGATGCCAGTCATCCCGACCGGATAGAGCGCGCGCTGGCCGCAGGTGGAGTCGCCGTAGACATAGCCGACATAGGCCTGCTGCACACGGCCGTAGTCGAGGCCGGCGTCGGCGAGCGCCAGCTTCGCCGCCTCGGCGCCCATCACGTGATACGGCGCATTGGCGCCGGGCTTGACGAAGGGGATCATGCCGACCCCGGCAACATAGGTGCGTGACGTCATCGCGTGTCCTCCCGGAAATTACCCACTGGACTATTTATTACCGATGGGTAATATACGGGCGATCTTCCGGAGTCAATGCGACAGCACCCCACGCGATGGACGCCAGCTCTCCCTCTTCCAGCAACGAGTCGCCCTGGCTGCCGTTCGAAAGCCGGCGCCGCGCCCGCGACGAGAAGCGCGAGGCGGTGCTGCGCACGGCGGTCGCGCTGTTCCTCGAACAGGGCTATCACCGCGCCACGCTGAACGACGTCGCCAAGCGGCTCAACATCACCAAGCCCGCGCTCTACAACTACTTCCGCGGCAAGGACGAGATCCTGTTCGAGTGCTGGTCGATCGGCAATGAGCTGGTCGACGAATGCATTGCCGAAACGTCGGCCGGCGGCGGCTCAGGGCTCGACAAGCTGCGCAAGCTCACCGTCCGCTATGCCGAGCTGATGACCGCGGACTACGGCAAGAGCCTGGTCCGCTTCGACATCCGCGATCTGAGCGAGGACAACCGCAAGATCGTGCAGACGGCGAAGCGGCGGATCGACCGCGCCTTCCGCGACTATATCGCACAGGGCGTTGAAGACGGTTCGGTGAAACCGTGCGACCCGAAGCTCGCGGCTTTCGCCATTGCCGGCTCGCTGAACTGGATCGGCCACTGGTTCCAGCCGGGCGGCGAGCTGAGCGGACGCGCCGTCGCAGAGGAATTCGCGATCCGTCTCACCGAAGGCATCGCCAAAACGACAACGCAAACGACATCAACGCGCAAGACGACGGCGCATGAGAAGGCGGACAAACCGCCTCACAAGGGAAACGCATCAAGGGAGGAGACGAGTGAACATCACACACGGACTGCGGCGCGCGCTGCAGGTCAATCCAAACGGGCTCGCCGTCGTCTGCGGTGAGCGGCGGCGCAACTGGCGCGAAGTCGGCGACCGCGTCGCCCGCCTCGCCGCCGCGATCCGCGGCCTCGGCGCCCAGGACGGCGACCGCGTCGCGATCCTGTCGTTGAACTCGGACCGCTATCTCGAGCTCTACCTCGCCGTCGGCTGGGCCGGCGCCGTGATCGTGCCGCTCAACATCCGCTGGTCTCCGATCGAGAACGAGGACGCGCTGCGCGACTGCCGCGCAACGATCCTGTTCGTCGACAGGGCGTTTGCGCCGGTCGGCACGGCGCTGGCAGGCGCCATCCCCGGCCTGAAGCTGGTCTGTGCCGACGAGGGTGACACGCCCGCCGGCATGGAGAACTACGAGACGCTGATCGCGCGCAGCGCGCCGATGGCGGATGCCATGCGCGGCCGCGACGATCTCGCCGGCATCTTCTACACCGGCGGCACCACCGGCCGCTCCAAGGGCGTGATGCTGAGTCACGGCAATCTGATGGCCAACGCGCTCAACGCGCTCGGCGAAGGCCTGTGGCCGAGCAGCACGATCTACCTGCACGCGGCGCCGATGTTCCACCTCGCCAACGGCGCGGCGATGTATTCGGTGCTGCTGTCCGGCGGCTCCAACGTCGTGATCCAGGGCTTTACGCCCGACGGCGTTGCGAGCGCCGTGCAGAAGGAGCGCATCACCGACGTGCTGCTGGTGCCGACCATGATCCAGATGTTCGTCGATCATCCGACGCTCGGCAATTACGACCTTTCGTCCTTGAAGCGGATCTCCTACGGCGCCTCCGTCATCAGCGACGCCGTGCTGATGCGCGCCATGAAGGCGCTGCCGCATGTCGAATTCACGCAAGCCTACGGCATGACCGAGCTGTCGCCGATCGCGACCCTGCTGCACTGGAAAGAGCATATCGGCGACGGCCGCGCCAAGGGACGACACCGCGGCGCCGGCCGGGCGACGCTCGGCGCCGAGGTCAAGATCGTCGACGCCGAGGACAAGGTGGTGCCGACGGGCACCGTCGGCGAGATCGCCGTGCGCGGCGACATGGTGATGATGGGTTATTGGGAGCGTCCGGAGGAGACCGCGCGTGCCGTGATCGACGGCTGGATGCACACCGGCGACGGCGGCTACATGGACGAGGACGGCTTCGTCTACGTCGTCGATCGCGTCAAGGACATGATCATTTCCGGCGGCGAGAACGTCTATTCGGCCGAGGTCGAGAACGCCCTCGCCCAGCACGCGGCGGTGGCGCAATGCGCCGTGATCGGCATCCCGAGCGAGCGCTGGGGCGAGCAGGTTCACGCCGTCGTGGTGATGAAGAGCGGTGCCAGTGCCACGCCGGAGGAGCTGATGGAGCACTGCAAGGCGCTGATCGCCGGCTACAAATGCCCGCGCAGCGTCGACATTACAGCGACTCCGCTGCCGCTCTCCGGCGCCGGCAAGATTTTGAAGCGCGAACTCAGAAAGCCGTATTGGGAGAACCGCGAACGGCGCGTGAGCTGAGGGGCAGCTCTCAACGTCACCCCGTCATTCCGGGGCGATGCGAAGCATCGAACCCGGAATCTCGAGATTCCGGGTCTGGCGCTAACGCGCCATCCCGGAATGACGACGTCTCATGACGCCATTCGAGCGCGAGCGTTGACATCGGGGCACACCACCGATTGGATCGGTTTTAGATTCAATCCAGCGAGTTCCGATGTCCGCACCCGATACCAATGCCGACGGCAAGCCCCGCCGCCTGATGCACCGCCGCTCCGTCGAATGTCTCGGCTATCTCCGTGACGACGGATTGTGGGAAGTCGAGGCGCGGCTGGTCGACACCAAACCCTATGCCCGACAGGACAAGCATCGCGGGCTGCAGCAGCCCGACGATCCCGTGCACGACATCCGCCTGCGGCTCGCGGTCGGCGACAGTTTTACGATCCGCGAGACCGGCACCACGATGGCCTCGACGCCCTACCCGTCCTGCCTCGACGTCGAGGGCATTTTGCAGCGCCTGGTCGGCGAACGCATCGGCAAGGGCTGGCGCGAACTGGTCCGTCGCAAGATCGGCAAGCTCGAGACCTGCACCCATCTCGCCGAGCTGCTGGGACCGGCGGTGACGACGCTGTTCCAGACCGCGACCTCCGGCAAGGACCCGCAGGGCCGCGGTGCGCTCGATCACCAGCGCGATGTCACCGAGCCGCCATTCTTCGTCGGCGGCTGCTATTCATGGCGGCTGGATGGGCCGGTCGTGGCCGAGACATTCCCGCAGTTCGCGCAGAAACCGGTGGAGGCGGAGCCGGGTTCGTGAGCGCGCTAGCGCTCACGCCAAGCGCGCATCAGCTGATCGGAAAACGGCTTGAAGAGGTAAGACAACACAGTGCGTTGCCCGGTCTGAATAAAGGCTTCGACCGGCATGCCTGCGATCAGCTTCACATTTCCGAGGCGAGCCATCTGCGCCTCCGTCACCGCAATGCGGGTGACATAGAAGCTAGCTCCGCTCTTTTGGTCGTTCGTGACATCAGCGGACACGTGGTTCACTTCTCCGTTGAGCTGGGGCGTTGTCCGTTGGTTGAAGGCGGTGAAGCGCAGCAGCACCGGCTGGCCGACGGACACGCGATCGATCTCGTGTGGGGCGATGCGCACCTCGACGACGAGCAAGTCGTCGGCGGGGACGATCAGCATGATCGGCTCGCCGGCGGTGACGACGCCGCCTATCGTGTGCAGCGCGAGCTGCTGCACGGTGCCGTCCTGCGGTGCGCGGATATCGATGCGCTTGAGCTGATCCTCGGCGGCCACCCGCTTCTCGACCAGTTCCGAGGTCTTCGCGCGAATCTCGGCAAGCTCCTTTCCCACCTCGGTGCGGAGATCCTGATCGATCTGTATGATTTGCAGCGAGGTCTCCGTGATCCGGCCCCTGGCTTCGGCGATGGAGGCGACCAGAGCGCCGCGTTCGCCGTGCAGGCGCACTGCATCGCGCTCAAGTGTGGTCACGCGCGTAATCTGGACCAGGTTCTTGCGCCACAGCTCGCGCACGCCAACGAGTTCCTGGTCGACAAACGTTGTCTCGCCGTCTTTCGCCTCGATCTGCTCTTCCAAGCCGCGGATCTGCTCTCGCAGCTGGCCGATGCGCTCGTTGAGCTGTGCCTTCTTGCCTGCTCGGGCGGTACCGCGCAGCTCGAACAGCTTGTGCTCGCCGAGGAGCACGCGCGCCACGTCCGTGTCCGAGATACGCGCGATGAGGTCGGCCGGAAAGTCGACGTGCTTTTGGTCGTCGCGCTCCGCCTCGAGCCGGGCCTGGCGCGCCGCCAGCTCATCAAGGCTCTTGAGAATGACCAGAAGGTTGGCCCGCGTCACCGTCTCGTCGAGGCGCAGCAGCACGTCTCCGGCCTTCACCCTGGAGCCCTCTCGGACATTGAGTGCACCCACCACGCCGCCGGTCGGGTGCTGCACCTTCTTGCTGTAGCTGTCGACCACCAGCGTGCCTGCGCCGATGACGGCGCCGGCGAGTTCCGTCGTGGCAGCCCAGCCGCCGACGGCGCCGGCGAGAAGGATGAGGCCCGCCAGCCCCGCGCCGAGGTGCCGGCGGATCGAGAGCGGCACGACGTTGACCGGCTCGCGGTTCATGGGCTCGCTCCCTCGCTCACGACCTTGAGCGGTAACGGCGCCGGCCGCGGCTGCATCATCTTGGCCAGCAGCGCGTCCTTCGGCCCGAGCGTCTGCACACGCCCCTGCGACATCACCATCAACTGGTCGACGCCGGCGAGCGCGCTGGTTCGGTGCGCGACGACGATGACAATGCCGCCGCGTGCGCGCACGCCCATGATGGCTTGCGTCAGTGCCTGGTCACCCTCCATGTCCAGGTTGGAGTTGGGCTCATCGAGAACCACCAGGAAAGGATTGCGGTAGAGCGCGCGGGCGAGCGCGATGCGCTGGCGCTGCCCGGCCGAGAGCGCCGCCCCGGCCTCGCCGATCTGCGTGTCGTAGCCATCCGGCAGTTGCAGGATCGTCTCATGCACTCCGGCCGCTGTGGCGGCGGCAATGGTCGCCGGCACGTCGGGTTCGGGATCAAATCGGGCGATGTTCTGGGCCACCGTGCCGGCGAACAGCTCGACGTCTTGCGGCAGATAGCCGAGATGTGGCCCGAGTGCCTCCGAGTTCCATTGTTCGAGCGCGGCGCCGTCGAGCCGCACCTTGCCGCTTGCCGGCGTCCACACACCGACGATGGCGCGCACCAGCGATGACTTACCCGACGCAGTCGGGCCGACAATACCGAGCCCTTGTCCGGGCTGTAGCGTGAAAGAAATCTCGTGCGCCACCACCCGCTGATCGCCCGGCGGCGCCACGGAGACGATCTCGACGGCGAGGCCCTTGCACGGCGGCGGCAGCGGGGTCCTCTCCGACTCGTCCGGCAACTGCACCCAGTATTGCTGCAGACGTTTCCAGCTCTGCCGGGCGGCGACAAGACTTTTCCAGTGCGCGATGGCGAGCTCGACCGGGGCGAGCGCGCGCGACGTGAGGATGGCGCCGGCGATGATGATCCCGCCAGTCGCCTCCTGTCGAATGACCAAATAGCCACCGACGCCGAGCACCGCCGATTGCAAGGCCATGCGCAGCACCTTGGAGGCGGATCCGAAGCCGCCGGCGATGTCGGCGGCGCGCCTTTGGCTGGCCATGTAACCATCGTTCGCCGTCGCCCAGCGTGCGGCGAGCCGCCCGCGCATGCCCATGGCCTGCAATACCTCGGCATTGCGGCGGCTGGCTTCGGCCAGGGCATTGCGCTGCGCCACCCGCCCAGTGATGTCCCTGGTGTGCGCGCGCGTCAGCCGGTCGGTGACAAGCGTCAGGAAAACAAGCAGCAGCGCGCCGATCAGCGCGGTGAACCCCAGCAGCGGGTGGAACAGGTAACAGATCGTGAGATAGAACGGGATCCATGGCAGGTCGAACAGCGCGGTCGGGCCGAGCCCCGAGAGATAACTGCGCACCTGATCTAGGTCGCGCATTGGCTGAAGCCCGTCGCCGCTGATGCGCGCCCGCAGCGGCCAGCGGGCGACGATGTCAAAAGCGCGCTCCGAGAATGCGCGATCGAGCCAGTCGCCGATGCGGATCAGGATACGCCCGCGCACGATGTCAAGGAATGCATGGAAGAGGTAGAGGCCGCAGGCCAGGACGACGAGGCCGACGAGCGTCGGCACGCTGTGGCTCGGCACCACGCGGTCATAGACTTCCAGCATGAAGAACGAGCTGGTGAGATATAGCACGTTCAGCATGGCCGTGATCAGGCCGATGCCGATCAGCACGCCGCGGCAGGCGCGGAGCAGCGAAGGAAGATCGTGTGCGGGCGATGAACCGTCGTGATCGCTGGCAGGAGCAAGGCGCGCGCGCGCCCGCCGACGTCGCGCCAGGCGGAGAAGGATGATCGCCGCCACGATAAGCAGCGCGGCGCGGAGCATGAACTCGCGCGGCCCGTCGAGAGACGGGCCGAGCCAGGCTTGCGCGTTGGCGGCGACTTGAGACCAGCACTCCGAGAGAATGTCCAACACGCGTATCGATTCCTAGAGGCTTTCCTAGAGGCTTTCGGACTCGAGAGGCTTTGGTTCGGCGGCGCGGAGGCGCATCCATGTCGGATGCGTCTCCGCGCGCGACGGAACTAGGCCAACGGCCAATGGGACACGGTCGTCGAGTCCGGGTTGTCCACCAGCACATTGAAGGTGGCCTTGGCCGTATCTCCGTCGTTGTCGGTGTTGACGATCCGGAACTGGATATCCTGATCGTTTATCGGCGCGGCCACCTGGGTGGTGAAGTTGATGATGCGGACACCCGCATTGGTGTCGGCAGGATCGAAGTAGAACCGGATGTATCCGGTCGAGAACGACTCGCCGGAAATGTCGTGCGTGGTTCCGGGGACGTTAGCGCCCGTGTCCTGAAGCGTGACGTGGACATTGCCTTGCTTCAGACCGCCGATGGTCGGGTTCGTGTAATCGATCAAGTCGCCGGCGGCGTTGAACAGCCATACCTCCGCCTTGATGCTGGTGACGTTGCCGATCCCCGCCACGTCGAAGGTCAGGTTCTTGAGGTTCAGGCCACTGCTTTCGCTGAAGAAGAAGCCCTCGTTCATGTTGATCTGCGACGCCTGCCCGTTCTTCACTCCGAATCCGATATTGTCGGGGTTGAGGTCGTCGGCCGGGTTCGCGGAGCCGAGGTTGGCGTGATTCAAATCGCTTGTCGACTGATTGATCCCCAGCGCGCCTGACGGATTCGTGTAGAACGTCCCGTCATTGAAGAACAGTCCGTTGAACAGGATGTTGTGGCCACCGCTGGTGCTGACATTCAGCGTCTCGACCGGGCTCCCCGACTTGATGGCGCTGAAGTTCAGCGTCTCCGGCGGGTTGGCGAGCGTCTGCAGAACCGTGAAGGTGTAACCTGTGTCGGTTACGCTCAGTTGATAGACACCGTTGCCGCCGGAATCCTTGTAGGTCAGGATTGTATGATCGGTGTTGTATGACTGTGTGAGTCCGGTGATTGCAGCGCCGGCATCGATCGTGACCTTCGCTCCGTCGGCGCCATCGGGTGACGTGAACGAGTCCGATCCCGAGGAGCCGGCCGTGAAGCCGACCGCCGGATGCTGGGCGTCCTGGCCGGAGAGGCTCTCCACCCCGTTGATGCTTGGACCATCGTCGAGGAACTGGAACTTGTTTCCGATGTTGGCCGCCGCGGCAGCGCTCGTGTCACTGTCCTTGTCGGTGGCGGTGGCCGAGAGCGTGATCAGGTCCGCGGCCATGGTGGCGCTGGCTTCGGAGCCGTCGCCGACCGCCCCTTGAGTGCTCGTGGTGTCGGCGGTTGCTTCCTTGACGGCCCGAAATTCCGAGAACGTGACGGTTCCTGCCGAATCGACGTGAACACCGAAAACGAGATCACCACCTGAGCTCGTCTTGCCGATAACATCCCCGGTGACGATGTTGTGGCTGGGGTCGTTGGCACTCGCAATGCTGAGCAGGACAGCCTGTCCTGATAGTGAATCAACCAGCCCGGAATCGACATTGGCGGACTTGACGCCGAGCGTATAGCCGCCGACGGCTCCAGCCCCGTCGGCGCCGTAATTAGGTGTGAACAGGCCGCTGAAGCTGCCGGACGTTGTGGTGTTCGCTGCATTGGGGGCGGAGCCGGCCGCGAGATTGCTCTCGTCGAGCTGCAGCGCGGTGGCGGTGCCGTTCGCAAGCAGAGTCGGACCGTCGTCCTCAAACAGCAAGTTGCCGCCGACGCCGGCATGCTCGGTCCCGCTGGTCGTGTTCGAGACGCTGAAGGTGAAATTGCCGGCGTCGAAGCTGACATTGGATCCGCTGCCGCTGGTCGGCTGGGCGTTGCCAACCACGAAGCGGTCCATGTGGCTGGATTCAGCGACCTGGAAGTCGACGGTGTAGTTCTTTTTCAGGCCATCGATGAAGTACGATCCGTCGCCCGCGGCCGTAATGGTGATGCCTGTCGTGACCAGCTGCGTCTTCGCGAGGTCGGAATACACCTTGATCGTATTGCCGAGGATCGGGACCAGCGTCTGGTCGTTGCCGGCCAAGCCGCCGCTGCCGATGCTGGCGGTCGAGACAAGATTGCCGTTCTGGAGATCATTTGTTTCGTTGAAAGCATAGATGTGCACCTTAACGGTGGTGTTCGCGTTCCCGGGGTTCACCTGGGTCAGCGAAAAGCTCGCCTCCGTCACCGAACCGACATGCGTGCTGTAGCTGAGCTTGGTTAGATCGTGCACGTCTGGATTTGTCAGGGGGAAGTCGGGGTAGTTCACGTGGTTGACGACGTCGACGCGCACCGCCTCCCCGGGATTGAGCGCCTGCGAATTGTTGCCGAGGCCCTGTGTGCTGACGGTCACCTTCGAGCCCGGCGCCAGGCCGGTGATGAGCATGTCGGGGTCGCTGGTGTCCGCCCCGGCGGTCGCGGTCTGCTCGATGGCCGACCAGTCGTCCGATCCGGACGGCACGTGGCTGAAATCGCCGAAGTTGACGGTCGTCGTCGTGGTGAAGGAGGCCTTCACATCGACGAGGCCGGAAAGGTCAAGCGTGTCGGCATCGTCGATCCCGCTGGCGTTGGTATGTTTCAGGGCCTCGTACTGGATGGTCCAGACGTTGCCACCGGACACCTTGCCGGAGGTGAGGGTCTCGTCGATCACGATTGCGAAAGCCACGGTACCTGTGGAACTGGCGGTCCACGTTTGGCCACCGTTTGACGTGGTACCCTCACGCCCGAGCAAGATGTTGTTGTTGGAATCGGCGTAGAGGAAGATCTGCGCCCCGTTGTGGGTGGCGAAAATCTGGGTGGCGGTGCCGTCGGCGATCGCATTCCCTGAGGGATCGGAGAACTGCAGGTCGGTGACGGTCGTCGTGTTGAGCTGGATGAAATCGGTGCTGGCGCTACCGATCGTCCGCGCGGCAACTTGCGGAAACACCACGCTGGTGTCGCCCGACTCTTCACCGGAGGAGCCAGCCGTAATGCCCAGACTCGTCTTGAGCGCTGCGCTCATGTTCGCAAGTAGGTACGACCAGGCAACTTCGTTGTCGGGTCCCGCCTGAATGCCCGTGTCATTGTCGGTGCCGCTGGTTTGCAAGCTCGCGGCTTCATCGATGACGAGATTGCCGTTGATGGTCAGTACTGATGCCATGATTTCCTCCCTGGAAAAGGCGGCGCTCGTTCGCCCCTTCTTCGGAAAAGGCGACCGCCGCCCGGGCTCGCAATCGCCCAACGGTTTCGCTGCAAAACAATGCGCAATCCAAGCGTCGGCTCTTCGGCGATCTGTCGCGCTCGCCGGGAGGGGACGTCAGTTTCTGGCGGTCGATTAGAATGGGGCGTAGCGGAAGCGTGTCACTACTTCGCGCACGCCCCTCCGACGCTGCCTGAATGATCAGTCGCGGAGAGAAGTACCTGCAATCGAATGATCAGATGCTTTTGCATGCTATTCTCCCTCGATCTGCTGCAAACTGCTGCGAACGCAAGTGGAGAAGCAAACACCGTCCAACAAATTTCGAGGCCAAGCCTCCCAATGGAACTTTTCCAGTAAAGGAGTGAGAAAATTCAAGGTAAAGGGTGAAGAAGCGGTACCACCTATGAGGTAAGGCGCATCGCCATACATCTATTTTGATAGGACAATGACAATGTCGCCCTGTACGTGTGGACACGGCGCGGGCTGCTGCCAACAGCGCGCGGACAAGCCGGCGCGATGATCATGCAATAAGTGCTCTGGAAGCTGGGTTGCCGGAACGTCAGCTCCTGGCACAAGGCCGACATGGGTGCTGTCGGGCTCAACGTCGTCTTTCAGTCGAAGAAGCGGACCTTCGCGATGTTGTGAGCGCGCGTGCCAGCCATCCTGCCAAGGTCAAGCCGCCGCAGCGGAATGCTCGGTTACCGCCTGCGGCGGGTTGCGGAAGCCGATCGCGATCCGGTTGTAGGTGTTCATCAGGCCGATCGCGATGGTCAGGTCGACCAGCTGCTTCTCGCTGAACACGGCGCGCACCGCTTCATATGCGTCGTCCGGGATCGCGGTCTCCGCCACGCGGGTGACGGTTTCGGCCCAGGCCAGCGCGGCGCGCTCCTGATCGTCGAACAGCGCCTCCGCCTCGCGCCAGACCTGCAGCACCGCCAGCTTCTCGACCTTGACGCCCATCTTCTGCAGTGAGCGGGTGTGCATGTCGAGACAATAAGCACAGCCGTTGATCTGCGATATCCGCAGATAGACCAGTTCGACGAGCTGCGCGGAAAGGCCGCTTTGCGTGATGTAGCCATAGACGCCGCCGAGCGCCTTGATGCCCGCGGGCGCGACCTTGTTGTAGTCGATCCGCATGCTCATTTCTTGTGTCCTTCCTTGTCGAAGACGGTCAGCGCCTTGTCGTTGCTGTCGACGACGAACACCGCAAGCAGCTTCGCTGGTTCGGTCGCGCTGGCGTTGCGCCCGAGCACGTGATGGGCGCCGGGCGGCTCGTAGAAGCTGTCGCCAGCCCGATAGATGTGCGCGGCCTCGCCCTCGAGCTGGCTCTCGATCGCGCCCTGCAGAACATAGACATAAAGAAACGCCGATTTGGCGTGATGGTGCGGCGCCGAGACCTCGCCGGGCGGGAAGTTGACCTCGACCGCGATCAGCGACTTGCCGGGAATGTTCGTGATCATATGCTCGAACTTCGGCGTCACCGATTGCGCCATCGCCGGGGTCGCAAGCGCGGCGCAGGCCAGCAGCGTCGTCATCAAGGTCTTCATCTCGTGCCTCCATTGCTAACGGATAGATGCGGGCACGCATGGCCAAAAAGAAGCACCAAGAATGAACCGAATTGGTGTACCACGAGCCATGCCCAACCCGCTTCCCATCGCGCTCGACCGGTCGGCCAGGACGCCGCTCTCCGAGCAGATCCGCAAGGCGATCGCGGCGGCGATCGACAATGGCGTGCTGGTGCCGGGCGCCCGGCTGCCCTCCTGGCTCGACCTCGCCGCACAGCTCGGCGTTGCGCGCGGCACCGTGCGGGCGGCCTACGACAAACTGTCTGACGCCCAGCACATCGTGTCGTCGAAGGCGGGCGGCACCAGCGTCGCGAGGCGGCCCGGGAAGGCCGCCAAGCCCGATGCGCCGGTCGCTCCCGGATCGGTCGTGGAGATGTTTCGGGATCTGAGCGGTCAGGGACACTTCCGGATGGGCGTCCCTGCGCAGGATAGCCTCCCCGCCAAGCTGCTGGCGCGAATCCGCGCGCGCGCCGTCCGGGCGGAACTGAGCGCGGTGACGCGCACCATCGATCCACGCGGCGAGCTCGAATTGCGACGCGAGATCGCGGCACACCTCGCGATCGCGCGCGGGCTCGAATGCTCGCCCGCGCAAATCGTCATCACCTCGGGATTCAGCGGCGGGCTCGGCCTCGCGCTGCGGGTTCTCGGCCTCGAAGGCCGCCGCGTGTGGATGGAAGAACCGGGATTTCCATTGACGCGAAAGGGCCTCGAGCTCGCGCGCCTGGAGGTCGTCCCGATATCAGTCGATGCCAACGGCGTCGATGTCGAGTACGGCCTCAAGCACGCCCCAGACGCGGCACTCGCGGTCGTGACGCCGGGCCAGCAGGCTCCGCTCGGCCCGCCGCTGTCGCCGAAACGTCGCGCGCAGCTGCTCGACTGGGCCGCGCAAACCGGAGCCTTCATCATCGAGGACGACTATCTCGGCGAGTTGCAGCTCGACGGCCGTGCCGCGCCGGCGCTTGCCTCGCTCGACCGCGCCGGCCGGGTGATCCATCTCGGCTCCTTCAGCAAGACGATCTCGCCGACGCTTCGCCTCGGCTTCCTGGTTGCTCCGGAGCCATTGGCGGCGCAGTTCGCCGATGTCGCGACGTGCCTGGTCCCTGCTCCCGGCCCGGCGGTGCAGCTGTCGACCGCCGAGTTCATGCGCGACGGCCACTACATCCGCCATCTCAGGCGAACCAAGCGGGCCTATTGCGACAGGCGCGATGCGCTGACGACGGCGCTACGGAGCTGGAGCAACGACGTGCGGGTTGCCGGCCTCGCGGTCATGCTGACGCTGCCGGACAAGACCGCCGACGTCGAGATTGCCCGAGCACTGCTCGCGCACGGGCTGGCGCCCGCCCCGCTCTCGCCCTGGTACGTTTCACCGAAGCACGCGCAGCCGGGTCTATTGCTCGGCATTGCAACGGTGCCGGATCGCGGCGTTCCGGCCGCATGCAAGTGCCTGTTCGAGGCGATCCGCGCCCAAGGTCGCATCCAAGGGGCGCTGGCGCCGCGCCGGATCAGGAAGCCCGCAACCCGGTGAGCGTAAGGCTCAACGCCTTGAGCCGCTTGCGCGCCTCGGCGTCATAGGCCTGGGCATGGGCGCGGGCCTCGCGCTTGCCGTCGAAGAACAGCCCGCTCCGGCCTGCCACATCGTCGTCCTGGACCAGACGCAGGATGGCATCACCGCCCTGCTCGACGGTCGAGATCGGCGTCGCGCCGCTGGCGCGCACCATCGTGGTGTTCATGTAGGTCGCAGGGTGCAGCGAGTTGACGGTCACGCCGGAGCCTTCGAGCTCCGCGGCCAGGTCGATGGTGAACATGATCTGCGACAGCTTGCTCTGCGCATAGGCGCGCGCACCGCTGTAGTTCTTCGTGATCATCACGTCGCCGAAATCGATCGGGTGCTGGCCGAGCGACGCGACATTGACGATGCGCGCCGGCGTGCTCGCCTTGAGCCGCGGCAGCAACAGATGCGCGAGCAGGAAGCCGGCGAGATAGTTGACCGCGAAGCGCAGCTCGTGGCCATCCTTGCTGGTCTGCCGCGCCGGCCCCTCGTTTTGCGAACCAATGCCGGCGTTGCTGACGAACACATCGAGGCGCTCCTGGTCGTCGAGCACCAGCTGGGCGAACTCGCGGACCTCGGCGAGCGAGGACAGATCGGCCTGGTAGAACATCGGCTCGCGGCCGCTGAGGCGCTTGATCTCGTCGGCGAGCGTCTGCGCCCGCTTGGTATCGCGGCCGTGGATCAGGACCCGGGCGCCGGCCGACGCCAGCTTCATCGCGACGTAACGGCCGACGCCGTCGGTGGAACCGGTGATCAGCACCGTCTTTCCTGCCATATTCATCGAAATTGCCTTTCGATCGTTCGCCCAGCGCTGTCAGCAAAGATAAAGGCGCCGCGCGCACTTTGCCATGGCATGCCACCGCGCCGGCGGCGCCAAGAAAGTCGTCCCGGGCGCGGCCGTTCTCCGGAACCGCAGACGTACATCTTGTCGCGCGGCCGGCGGTCGCGCGGCGCCGCGTCGCGCCTCAGGGGGATCGCGTTCTGATATCCTCGACGTGAACGACAAGCCAGGATCGGCACAAGATCGGCGAAGGACCGGAATGTCCTCGACCATTCCAGACAGGATCTTGCGAAAGACTCCCTCGCTGGAGCCGTTCGGCATGCTGCTGTTGTTCGGCGCGCTGACCGCGCTGCCGATCGTCCTGACGCTCCGTCTGGTTGAGCCCGCACTCGTGCTGCCCGTGCTCAGCCTGTTGTTGTTCGTCCAGGCAGCCATTACCGCGATTGCGGCGCGCGTGATCCACGTGCGCACAAGCGTGGCGAACCTCACGCTGTGGGATTTTGCCGGCGCGTTCACCTTCATGGGGTGCGCAGCGGCAATCCTCGGCGAACCGGATCAGGCGGCGCTGTTCTTCGAGGAAGAAGCAGCAATGCGTCCGGTGTCACGACCGTAATCCCAGGCCGGGCCCCTCTGGCAGCCACAAGCTGCGATGTCGGACTGGAACTCAGTTGGAGTGGCCCTGCTTCGACCCGTGACGCGGATAAGCGTCGCGGTGGATTTGCCGTCCGCATGACGGCAAGAGCCGGTTTCGTCGAAAGGGTCCGCTCCCCGACCTCAAGGGGAATGCGACCATGTCCGAACTATTTTCGCCCGAATTGTTTTCACTCGACGCCCTCAGCGCATTGCTGCAAGTCGTCGTCATCGACCTCGTGCTGGCCGGCGACAATGCCGTCGTGATCGGCCTTGCCGCGGCGGGCCTGCCGGCCAAGCAGCGCGGCAAGGCGATCCTGATCGGCATCGGTGCCGCGACACTGCTGCGCATCCTGTTCGCCCTCGTCACCACGCAGCTGATGCAGATCGTCGGCCTGCTGCTGGCCGGCGGCATCCTGCTATTGTGGGTGTGCTGGAAGATGTGGCGCGAGCTGCGCGCCGACGCGCACGAGACCACGGCCGAACATGCCGATGGCGCAAAGGGCCAGCGCAAGACGCTGTGGCAGGCCACCACGCAGATCATCGTTGCCGACGTCTCGATGTCGCTCGACAACGTGCTGGCGGTCGCGGGCGCGGCGCGCGAGCAGCCGATCGTGCTGGTGTTCGGCCTCGCGCTCTCGATCGCGATGATGGGCGCAGCGGCTTCCTTCATCGCGCGGCTGCTGCAGAACCACCGCTGGATCGCCTATGTCGGCCTCGCCGTGATCCTCTATGTCGCCATCGACATGACGGTTCGCGGGGCGAACGAGATCGCGAAGGTTGCGCCGGCCTGACGAAAGCAAAACGGCGGGCCCTTCGGCCCGCCGTTCCGCAAATCGACAACGCGCGCTCAGTGGATTTCCGCCGAACGCTTCAGCGCGTCCTTCAGCTTCTCGAGCGAGAAATCCTTGGAACGCGCGATGTCCAGGATCGGGGTCTCGCGGCGGCCGCAGAGTTCGGCGGCCTCGGGCAGCTTCGCCGCGACCTCGTAGGGAATCACGATGGCGCCGTGGCTGTCGGCGTGGATCAGGTCGTCGGATCGCACCGTCATGCCGGCGACGCGGACCTCGCCGCCGAAGCTCTCCGCATGCACCCAAGCGTGCGACGGGCCGATCGAGCCGGCCAGCGCCTGGAAGCCCGGCGCCCATTGCGGGATGTCGCGGATCGAGCCGTCGGTGATGACGCCGAGGCAGCCGAGCGCCTTGTGCACATTGCTCTGCACCTCGCCCCAGAACGCGCCGTAGCCGACGTCCGGACCGTCGATGTCCTGGATGACAGAGATGCGCGGGCCGAAGCCGGTGCCGACATATTCGTAATATTCGATGCGGCGCTTCGACTGCTCCTCGGCCGAGAGGCCGGATTTCAGCACCGAGCGGATCGTCGTGGTGCGGGCGTAGCCGACCATCGGCGGCAGCGTCGGGAACGGGCAGACCAGCGGCTTCACGGTGTAGCCGATCAGACGGCGCTCCGGCGCGACGATCTCCATCGCGTTGCAGATCGTCGGCGTGTCGTAGCGCGCCAACGCTTCAAGGACGGAAGCAGGAAGCGGGGCGGAAGCGGATGTCGTCACGGCGTTTCTCTCCTGATTTTTGGCGTTCGCTGGGCCGTCTCAGCCTATAGCCGAGATCGCAGGCGAACCCAACCGAGGCACGCTCATGGCTGATATTTGCAGGAATGAAGTAACCACATCACCATCACCCTGACGAGGCCGCGCAAGCGGCCGTCTCGAAGGGTCGACGGCCCGCTGGTGGCCGTGCATCCTTCGAGACGCGCTCCTCAGGATGACGGATCATAGAGAGGCATCAGTGCAGATGCGTCGGACGATCGTCGCGATCGCTCTCCGTGACCGGCGTTGCATAGGGAGCAGCAGCGGCCGGCGCTGGCGCGCCCGCGCCTTGCGTCTGCGCGGCAAGCTGGCGCTCCTGGTCGCGATAGGACTTCCAGCCCCAGGGCAGGCTGATCAAATAGGCAACCGAGCCCGCCGACAGGATGTGCCAGGGATAGCCGATCAGCAGCGCGACGAAGAACACCACGGCAACGAACACCGGCAACACCATTTCCGGCGGCACGCGCATCTTCACGGTCTTGCCGGAGAACACCGGCAGTCGCGACACCATCAGGAAGGCGATCAAGAGCGTGTAGAACGCCGTCAGCGTCGCCGGCGGCATCGGCACGCCGAGGAAGGCGAGATAGATCGGCAGCAGCACGGTGATCGCACCGGCCGGCGCCGGCACGCCGGTGAAATAGTTGGCGGCGAAGGCCGGCTTGTTCGGATCGTCGATCGAGGCATTGAAGCGCGCAAGCCGCAGGCCGCCGGAGATCGCGAACACCATCGCGGCGATCCAGCCGCCATTGTTCAGTTCATGCAGCTGCCAGAAATACAGGATCAGGCCCGGCGCGACGCCGAAATTGACGAAGTCGGCGAGGCTGTCGAGCTCGGCGCCGAATTTCGACTGGCCCTTGATCATGCGGGCGACGCGGCCGTCGATGCCGTCGAGGATCGCGGCGAACACGATCGCGGCGACCGCAAGCTCCATCCGCCCTTCGGTCGACAGCCGGATCGCGGTCAGGCCGGCGCAGATCGCCAGCAGCGTGATCATGTTCGGCACCAGCATCCGCACCGGGATCGGGCGGAACCGGCGGCGGCGATACTCGGTGGAATTCGGATCGAATGGCGTCATGGTTTTGCAATATAGCAAGCGCTGCCCCGCTCCGCCATCGGTGCGGGAACCGGCCGATCGGGCCGGAGAAACAGAGTTAATTGCCTGATCCAGGCGTACCCCTCATGGTGAGGAGCGTGGAACGCGCGTCTCGAACCATGAGGCCCCTCTCGGCGGCCTGCATCCTTCGAGACGCCCGCTTTGCGGGCTCCTCAGGATGAGGGGCTAGATGTGCGAGCAATCAATCGGCGCGGTAAGTCCGGCCCGGATCGGCGCCCCGGAAATCCGCCAGAATCGTCTCGCCGGCGACCGCGGTCTGCCCCTCGGAGACCAGCGCCTTGGTGCCCTCGGGCAGATAGACGTCGAGCCGCGAGCCGAAGCGGATCAGGCCGAAGCGCTCGCCGGCGCCGATCGACTGGCCCTCCTTGACGAAACAGACGATGCGCCGCGCCACGAGGCCCGCGATCTGGACCACGCCGATGCGCCCGTTGGAGGTCGAGATGACGAGCGAATTGCGCTCATTGTCCTCGCTCGCCTTGTCGAGCTCGGCATTGATGAAGGCGCCGGGCCGGTAGGCGATGCGGTCGATGCGGCCGACCACCGGGCTGCGATTCACATGGCAGTTGAACACGCTCATGAACACCGAGACCCGCGGCAGCGGCTTGTCGCCGAGCCCGAGTTCGGCCGGCGGCAGCGCCTGCACCACCATCGAGACGCGGCCGTCGGCCGGCGACACCACGATGCCGTCGCGCAGCGGCGTCACGCGGACCGGATCGCGGAAGAACAGCGCGCACCAGACGGTCAGCAGCGTCCCGATCCAGCCCAGCGGGGTCCAGATCCAGAACAGGATCAGGCTCGCCAGAGCGAAGCCGCCAATGAAGGGATAGCCCTCCGGGTGGATCGGCGGGATCTGCGCGCGGATGGAATTGGCGATCGACATCAGAGCTCGCTTGCGTTTCCCCGCCCCATTTGGCGGGAGAGGCCCTAAATCGACTATTCCGCGGCGGTCGGCAAGGGTTTCTCACCCGCGTCGGGGCTGGAATCCTCCGACGATTCAGTGACCGCCGGCGGCAGCCGATTCGGCGCGGCGCCGTCCTCATCGACCTGGGCGAGCCGTTCGCGGGCCTCCTCGGCCTCGCGCTGCCGGTTCCACATGCTGGCATAAAGGCCGTCGGCGGCCAAAAGCCGCGCGTGGGTGCCGCGCTCGGCGATCCAGCCCTGGTCCAGCACGATGATCTCGTCGGCGCCGACGATGGTCGACAGCCGGTGCGCGATCACCAGCGAGGTGCGGTTGCGCGAGACCCGCTCCAGCGCGCCCTGGATCTCGTGCTCGGTGTGGCTGTCGAGCGCGGAGGTCGCCTCGTCCAACACCAGGATCGGCGGCGCCTTCAGCACCGTGCGCGCGATCGCAACGCGCTGCTTCTCGCCGCCGGAGAGTTTCAGGCCGCGCTCACCGACCTGTGTCTCATAGCCCTGCGGCGACATCCGGATGAAGCCGTCGATCTGCGCGAGGCGCGCCGCCTCCTCCACCTCGTCGTCGCCGGCATCCCAGCGGCCATAGCGGATGTTGTAGCGGATGGTGTCGTTGAACAGCACGGTGTCCTGCGGCACCATGCCGATCGCCGAGCGCAGCGAGGCCTGCGTCACGGTCTTGATGTCCTGGCCGTCGATCAGGATGCGGCCGCTCGAGACGTCGTAGAGGCGGAACAACAGCCGCGAAATCGTCGACTTGCCGGCGCCGGAGGGACCGACGATCGCCACCGTCTTGCCGGCCGGCACCTCGAAGCTCAGGCCCTTGAGGATCGGCCGGTCCGCCTCGTAGGCGAAGCGGACATCCTCGAACCGCACGCTGCCGGACGACACCGCGAGCGGCTTGGCCCCCGGAATGTCCTGCACCTCGGGATCGCGCGCCAGCACGTCGAACATCTTCTCGATGTCGATGATCGCCTGCTTGATCTCGCGATACACCATGCCCATGAAGTTCAGCGGCTGGTAGAGCTGGATCATCATCGAATTGATCAGCACGAAATCGCCGACGGTGTGGGTGCCGTTGCGGATGCCGAACGCACACATCAGCATGGTCGCGGTCAGCCCCGCGGTGAAGATGATCGCCTGCCCGGTGTTGAGCACCGCAAGCGAGGTGTAGGTCTTCACGCTGGCCTGCTCGTAGCGCTCCATCGAGCGGTCGTAGCGCCGCGCCTCGCGCTCTTCGGCGCCGAAATATTTCACCGTCTCGTAGTTGAGCAGCGAGTCGATTGCCTTGGTGTTCGCCTCGGTGTCGGAATCGTTCATCTTGCGGCGGATCTCGATCCGCCACTCGGTCGCGATGTAGGTGAAGTACATGAACACGACGACCGTGAGCAGCACCGCGAGCACGTAGCGCCAGTCGAACTGCCAGAGCAGCACCGCCGCCAGCAGCGCGACCTCGACGATGGTCGGGATCAGCTGCAGGATCACCATCCGCACGATGGTCTCGATGCCGGAGCGGCCGCGCTCGAGGACGCGGGTCAGGCCGCCGGTCTTGCGCTCGAGATGGAAGCGCAGCGACAGCTCATGCATGTGCACGAAGGTGATGTAGGCGAGCCGCCGCACCGCATGCATCGCGACGCGCGCGAAGATGCCGTCGCGCCACTGCGTCAGCACCGCCATGATGATGCGCACCGCGCCGTAGCTGATCGTCATCAACACCGGCGGGGCGATCAGCCACACCATCCAGTTGGAGGACGCGACCGGCGCCGAGCCCGTGCCGTTCAGCGCGTCGATCGCCCATTTGAACGTGAACGGCACCGACAGCGTCGCGAGCTTGGCGAACAGCAGCAACACCACCGACCAGATCACGCGCGTCTTCAAATCGGCGCGATCGCCGGGCCAGATATAGGGCCAGAGATGAACGAGGGTGCCGAGCAGCGTCCCCTTCTCGGCGGCCGGCGGCGTGGCCGTGGGCTGTGCGGCGCCGGTCACACTCTGTTGCGGCGGCACCATCAGGCGCCCGCCCGCGCGGTCGCGGCACGGCGGTCCGCCGCCACATCTTGTCCACGGTTTGCCATTGTGCCCGTCATATAGATCGTTTGAACGCCGCGTACAGGCTTATGACGAAAATTGTTCGCGATTCGCGGGAATTTACGGGATTTTTGGCTCTCAATCCCCATATCGGAGTCTTGACCCTGTTTACGCTGCGGTGCCACAAGGATCATATGAACCAAATCAAGACTGTCTGTGTTTATTGCGGCTCCGGCCCCGGTAACAATCCCCGTTTCGTTGAAGCTGCCGTCGCGCTCGGCAAGAGCTTTGCCGAAAACAACGTTCGCCTGGTCTATGGCGGCGGCTCGATCGGCCTGATGGGCGCGGTCGCGAAATCCACGCTCGACCACGGCGGCTCCGTCACCGGCATCATTCCCGAATTCCTGCGCGCGCGCGAGAACGCGCTGACCTCGGTTCAGGAGATGATCGTCACGCCCGACATGCATGAGCGCAAGCGGCTGATGTTCGAGCGCTCGGATGCATTCGTCGCGCTGCCCGGCGGCATCGGCACGCTGGAGGAGCTGGTCGAGCAACTGACCTGGCAGCAGCTCGGCCGTCACCATAAGCCGATCCTGCTCGCCAACATCGATGGCTTCTGGGAGCCCCTACTCTCGCTGCTGAGCCACATGCGCACGACCGAATTCATCCGCGCGACGCTGCCGATCAATGTGCTGATGGCCGATCGCGTCGACGAGATTTTGCCGCGGCTGCGTTCGGCGGTGGCCGGCAAGCCGGCGGCCGCGAAGGAGCTGGCGCCCGAAGTGGCGCGGCGGCTGTAACTGTTCGCCGCACTTTCGGCTCCATCACCGTCATGCTGAGGAGGCCGCAAAGCGGCCGTCTCGAAGCACGACGGGCCCGCTGGTGGCCGCGCATCCTTCGAGACGCGCTACGCGCTCCTCAGGATGACGGGTCGAGATAAGTGCTAGCCTGAAATCCTTACTACTCGCTCGGAAAAGTCACGGCCTCGATGCGGTTGCCGTCGGGATCGAGGACGAAGGCCGCATAGTAGCGCACGCGGTCGTGCGGGCGCAGGCCCGGAGGGCCATCGGAGAGGCCGCCTGACGCCAGCGCCGCAGTGTGGAAGGCATCGACCTCGGCGGTGGTCTTCGCGCGCAGGCAGATATGGGTGCCGCTCTCATGCGGGACCTGCGACATCGCGGCGCGCAGATTGATCCAGAATTCGGGATAGGCCTTGCCGAAGCCGATCGTCGCCGGCCGCGTGACGAGGCGGCTCAGACCCAGCGCGGCCAGCGTCGGCTCATAGAACCGCGCGGCCCGTTCCAGATCGCGGACACCGACGGAGACGTGGTCGATCATGGGCCCTCCTCCCGGACTTGTAGCCCGGATGAACGAAGCGACATCCGGGGAAATCGATCGAGACGCCCCGGATATCGCTTCGCTCATCCGGGCTACAGTCTCACGCCTGCGCGCCTGACTTCACCAGCTTGTAAAACACCGAATCCATCAGCGCCTGGAACGAGGCGTCGATGATGTTGGGCGAGACGCCGACCGTGGTCCAGCTCTCGCCCGTCTCGTCCTCGCTTTCGATCAAGACGCGCGTGACCGCTTCGGTGCCGCCATTGAGGATACGCACGCGGTAGTCGATCAGCTTCAGGCCATCGATATATTTCTGGTACTTGCCGAGATCCTTGCGCAGCGCGACGTCGAGCGCGTTGACCGGGCCGTTGCCCTCGGCGGCCGAGATCAGCCGCTCGCCGTCGACATCGACCTTCACCACCGCGAGCGCCACGGTGACGCGCTGGCCGTTGGCGTTGTAGCGCTGCTCGACATTGACGTCGAACTGCTCGACCTTGAAATATTCCGGCACCTTGCCGAGCGTGCGGCGCGCCAGCAGATCGAACGATGCGTTGGCGGATTCATAGGCAAAGCCCGCGGCCTCGCGCTCCTTCAACTCCTCGACCAGCCGCGTCAGCCGCGGATCGCTCTTGTCATAGGCGATGCCGGCGCGGTCGAGCTCGGCCATCACGTTGGAGCGGCCGGCCTGATCGGACACCAGCACCTTGCGGTGATTGCCGACCAGTTCCGGCAGCACGTGCTCATAGGTCTGCGGATCCTTCATGACAGCCGAAGCATGGATGCCGGTCTTGGTGACGAACGCGCTTTCGCCGACATAGGCCGCGTGGCGGTTGGGCGCGCGGTTCAGCATGTCGTCGAGCGTGCGCGACACCTTCACCAGCGTCGCCAGCTTCTCCGTGGTGACGCCGATCTCGAACTTGTCGGAAAACTCCTGCTTCAGCTTCAAGGTCGGGATCAGCGAGCAGAGATTGGCGTTGCCGCAGCGCTCGCCAAGGCCGTTGAGCGTGCCCTGGATCTGCCGCGCGCCGGCCCGCACCGCGGCGAGCGAATTGGCGACCGCCTGCTCGGTGTCGTTATGGGCGTGGATGCCGAGATGGGCGCCGGGCACGTGCGTGACGACATCGCCGACGATGGTCTCGATCTCGTGCGGCATGGTGCCGCCATTGGTGTCGCACAGCACCACCCAGCGGGCGCCGGCCTGATAGGCCGCCCTGGCGCAGGCGAGCGCGTAGTCGCGGTTCTCCTTGTAGCCGTCGAAGAAATGCTCGCAGTCGACCATCACCTCGCGGCCGAGCGCCTTCGCGGCCGCGACGCTGTCGCGGATCGAGGCGAGGTTCTCCTCATTCGTGGTCTCGAGCGCGACCCGGACCTGGTAGGCCGAGGACTTTGCAACAAAGCAGATCGCGTCCGCCTTGGCCTCGAGGATGCCGGCAAGCCCCGGATCGTTCGACGCCGAGCGGCCCGGCCGCCGCGTCATGCCGAAGGCGGTGAAGCGCGCGTGCTCGAAGGCGGGTTTCCTGCTGAAGAACTCGCTGTCGGTCGGATTGGCGCCTGGATAGCCGCCCTCGACATAATCGATGCCGAGCGCGTCGAGCATGCCTGATATCACCTGCTTGTCCTGCAGCGTGAAGTCGACGCCATTGGTTTGCGCGCCGTCGCGCAGCGTGGTGTCGAACAGATAGAGGCGCTCGCGGCTCACGCGTGGCCTCCCGGGGTGGCGACACCATCGAGCTGCTTCTGCATCGTGGTGTTGGCAAGCCACTCGTCGTTGATAGTGACCGAGTTGCGCTGCTGGGCGACGTAGCCGCGCTTGCGGAAGAATTCCAGCGCGGTGTCGCTGGCATCGACCTTCAGGGTCTTGGTGCCGCGGGCGCTCGCGATCTTCTCCAGCGCATCGCACAGCGCGCCGCCGACACCCTGCCCGACCGCGCTCGGATGCACATAGAGCATGTCGATGAGATCGGCGCCCTTCAGCGAGGCGAAACCGACCGGCGCGCCCTGCAAGGTCGCGATCAGCGTGAGCTGACCGGCGAGCTTCTTGCCGAAGGCCGCCTCGTCGTCGGCGGCCATCGCCCAGGCTTCCTGCTGTGCCTCGCTGTAGTCGTCGCCGGTCAGGTCCATGATCGAGGCAGCGAAGATCGCCGCCAGCAGCGGCGCGTCGTCGGGCAGATACGGGCGGAGTGCGGGTGCGGAACGGCTCATCGCGCGACCTCCCAGGTGGTGATCGGCTTTCCTTCGGCATCCTTTCCGTCCTTGATCGCAACGCCCATCGCGGCGAGCTGATCGCGGATCCGATCGGACTCCTTGAAATCCTTGCGCGCCCGCGCCGCGGTGCGCTCGGCAATCAGCGCCTCGACAGCTGCGGCATCGACGCCGCTCGCCTGCTGCTTGCGCGCCTCCCACGCAGCCGCGCTCTCCGAAAGGAAGCCGAGCAGCCGGAGCGAGCCGGCAAACTCCTTGCGGCTCTGTTCGCTGCTCGACGCAGCACTGCGCAGGCCGTGCAGCACCGCCATCGCCTGCGCGGTGTTGAGGTCGTCGTAGAGCGCCTCGACCATCGCCGGCGACGGCGCGCCGGGCTCGGCGTCGGCCGCGACCGCGTACCAGTCGTCGAGCGTCTTCGCGGCCTCCTCTGTGGCCTTCACGGTCCAGTCGAGCGGCGAACGATAATGCGTCTTCAGCATGGCAAGCCGCAGCACTTCGCCGGGCCAATCGGCCAAGAGATCACGGATCGTGAAGAAGTTGCCGAGCGACTTCGACATCTTCTCGCTTTCGATCTGCAGGAAGCCGTTATGCATCCAGACATTGGCCATGCGGTCGGAGTGGAACGCGCAGCAGGTCTGGGCGAGCTCGTTCTCATGGTGCGGGAACACCAGGTCGATGCCGCCGCCATGGATGTCGAACTTCTCGCCGAGATGCTTCCAGGCCATTGCCGAGCACTCGATGTGCCAGCCGGGACGGCCCTCGACCTTGATGCCGGCCGGTGACGGCCATGAGGGCTCGCCCGGCTTCGACGGCTTCCACAGCACGAAGTCGGTGTTGTCGCGCTTGTAGGGCGCGACGTCGACGCGGGCGCCCGCGATCATCTCGTCGAGCGAACGCTTCGACAGCGCGCCGTAGCGCGGCAACATCGAGTTGGCCGCGTTCATCGCCTGCGGCGAGAACAACACGTGATCCTCGGCGACATAGGCAAAGCCGCCGGCGACCAGCTTCTCGATGATCGCGCGCATCTCCGGGATATGCTCGGTCGCGCGCGGCTGCACGGTCGGCGGCAAGCAGCCGAGCGCCGTGACATCGTCCTGATACTGCTGATAGGTCTGCTCGGTGACCTTGCGGATCGCTTCGTTCAGCGGCACGCCGGGATAATCCCGCGCGGCGCGGACGTTGATCTTGTCGTCGACGTCGGTGATGTTGCGGACATAGGTCACGTGATCGGCGCCATAGCGATGGCGCAGCACGCGAAACAGCACGTCGAAGACAATAGCCGCGCGGCCGTTGCCGATATGAGCGAAGTCATAGACCGTCGGTCCGCAGGCATACATGCGGACGTTGTCGGCATCGAGCGGCACGAACGGCCGCTTCTCCCGGGTCAGCGTATCGTAGAGGCGCAAATCCATGGAAACCGTTCCCTTGCGGCCGGGCGGTCCAATGCTCTCATGTGTTGAGAAAAGACGGCCTCAGCCAGCGAATCGCTAGCTCATAATCTCGCGGCAAATGCTGCAGATGGCGAGGTGGCCGTTCATGGTTCCACCATGTCTCACGGCCCCATTATTGCGTCAAGGGGCTGTTTTCGGGCGGTTTGCCACCCCGCCCCGCACCGAAATCACGTCAACGCCCTCATGGTTAATCATTATTAAGGATTTGGGCGTATCCGGACGCCAGCGGATTCCCCGCCATTTTCACCGGTGCACCATGCGGCCCATTTCAGCATTGATTGCCTGCACGCTCTTCCTTGCTCCGTCCTTCCTTTTCTCCTCGGCCGCGCTGGCCGACAGCCGCGTCTTCATCGTCGCCAACCAGGCCGACGGCTACGGCATCGACCAGTGCCTCGCCCGCGGCGACCGCTGCGGCGCCTCCGCCGCCCGCGCCTATTGCCGGTCACGCGATTTTGCGCAGGCCACCAACTACCGCCGCGTCGATCCCGACGAGATCACCGGCGCGGTTCCGCACGCCGCGAATGAAAAATGCAGCGGCAACAGCTGCGGCGAATTCGTCGCCATCACCTGCCAGCGTTGAGCCAAGCCGCTGGTCGGGCGGGGTTATTGCCACACCGGCGCCCCGGAAACGACGTGACGCTGCCCCGAGAAACGGCTATTGCAGCGGCCTTGCCCGCGCGCTTTGGCGTTGATCGCCGCGCGGCGTCGTTTTAATGGCCGGATATGCCCAATAGCTCCCGTTCTCGCTTCTTCCGCTGGTCTCTGACGTGCGCCGTGCTGGCCGGCATGGCCCTGCCCGCCACGCATGCCCTGGCGCAAGTGCCGCCCGGCCCGCCCGGTCCGGCTCCGCAAGGCGCGCCGCAGCCCAATCCGCAGGCCAATCCGATGTGCGGCCGGCTCGAAGGCCAGCTGGCGGCGATCGACCGCGGCGGCGGCTCCGGCGACCCGGCCAAGGACGAGCAGATCCGCCGCTATCAGGACGCGGCAACCCGCCAGCAGGGTGAGCTCGATCGCGTGACGGCGCAGGCCCGGCGCATGGGCTGCGACAGCTCCGGGTTCTTCTCGCTCTTCAACAACAATTCGGCGCAGTGCGGTCCGGTCAACACCCAGATCCAGCAGATGCGCGCCAATCTCGACCAGATCACCGCCAATCTCGAGCGGCTGCGCTCCGGCGGGCTCGGCGGCGCCGACCGCGAGAACCAGCGCCGCTCGGTCTTGACCGCGCTGGCGCAGAACAATTGCGGCCCGCAATATGCCGCGGCCGCGCGTGGCCCCGGCAACTTCCTCGAGAACCTGTTCGGCGGCGGTGGTGGCGGCAATCCCAACAATCCGCTGCCCCCGCCCGATGCGCAGTATGGCGCCCAGTCCGGCACCTTCCGCACCGTCTGCGTCCGCACCTGCGACGGCGCCTATTTCCCGATCTCGTTCGCAACGGTGCAGGCGCGCTTCGCCGCCGACGAGCAAATCTGCAAGGCGCAGTGCCCTGCCGCGGATGCCAGCCTGTTCACCTACCGAAATCCCGGCGAGGACATCAACCAGGCGGTCTCGATCAGCGGTGTGTCCTACTCGTCGCTGCCGAACGCCTTCAAGTACCGCACCGAGTTCAATCCGTCCTGCTCCTGCAAGCCGGCCGGCCAGAGCTGGGCCGAGGCGTTGAAGGCGGTCGACGACAAAGCGTCCGCCGAGCAGCAGGGCGACATCATCGTCACCGAGGAGAGCGCGCGGAAGATGCAGCAGCGCGCCCAGACCAAGGCCGCCGCCGGCAAGAAAGGCGCGCCCGCAGCCGCAGCTCAACAGCAGCCCGCAGCCGCTGACGTCACGGCACCGGCGGCCGCGCCGGCGAGCGACGGCCAGATCCGCACCGTCGGCCCGACCTTCATCCCGAAGCGGTAAGAAGAGCTCAGCCCTCGAACGCTTCCGCCGACGCGCGCGAGGTGCGCGCCACCAGCGTCTCGTCGGGCGCCGGCAGCGCCTTGCCGAAATCGCGGAAGCGGTTGGTGATGGGATAGCGGCGGTCGCGGCCGAAATTCTTCCGCGTCACCTTCACCCCTGGCGCCGCCTGCCGCCGCTTGTATTCGGCGATGTTGAGCAGGCGATCGACCCGGGCCACGACGTCGCGGTCGAAGCCGGCTTCGATGATGGTCGCCAGCGGCTCCTCGCGCTCCACCAGCCGTTCGAGGATCGCGTCCAGCACGTCGTAGGGCGGCAGCGAATCCTGGTCGGTCTGGTTCTCGCGCAACTCGGCGGTCGGCGGCCGGATGATGATGTTGACCGGGATCACCTCGCCTGACGGCCCGAGCGCGCCGTCCGGCTTCCAGCCATTGCGCAGGCTCGACAGGCGGAACACCTCGGTCTTGTAGATGTCCTTGATCGGATTGAAGCCGCCGTTCATGTCGCCATACAGCGTAGCGTAGCCGACCGACATCTCCGACTTGTTGCCGGTTGTCACCACCATGGCGCCGGTCTTGTTGGAGATCGCCATCAACAGCGTGCCGCGGGCGCGCGCCTGCAAATTCTCCTCGGTGATGTCGCGCTCCAGCCCCTTGAACACCGGCGCCAGAATCGTCTCGAAGCCGTTCACGGCATCGGCGATCGGCAGGATCTCGTAGCGGATGCCGAGCGCGGCGGCGAGCTTGGCGGCATCGTCGAGCGACACCTGCGCGGTGTAGCGGAACGGCAGCATCACGCCGCGCACCTTGTCGGCGCCGAGCGCATCGACCGCGATCGCCGCGCACAGCGCCGAGTCGATGCCGCCGGAGACGCCGAGCAGCACGCCGGGAAAACCGTTCTTGCGGACATAGTCGCGCAGGCCGAGCACGCAGGCCGCGTAATCGGCCTTGTCGCCCTCGAGCTGCGCCGTGATCGGCCCGTTGCAGCGCCAGCCGTCGGCGGTCTTGCGCCAGGTCAGCGTCGTGATGCTCTCCTCGAACGCCGGAAGCTGCGCCGCGACGGAGAGATCGGCATTCAGCGCGAACGAGGCGCCGTCGAAGATCAGCTCGTCCTGGCCGCCGACCTCGTTGAGATAGACCAGCGGCAGTCCGCTCTCGGTGACGCGTGCGACCACGATCGACAGCCTGAGGTCGGCCTTGTCGCGGGCATAGGGCGAGCCGTTCGGCACCACCAGGATCTCGGCGCCGGTCTCGGCGAGACATTCGACGACGTTCTCGTACTCTTCGGACTCCTCGAGCCAGATGTCCTCGCAGATCGGCACGCCGATGCGCACGCCGCGCACCGTCACCGGGCCCGGCGCCGGGCCGCGCGCGAACAGCCGCTTCTCGTCGAACACGCCGTAATTCGGCAGATTGGCCTTGAAGCGCAGCGCGGCGATGCGGCCGCCGTCGAGCAGCGCGCAGGCATTGTAGAGCTTGCCGTCCTCGACCCAGGGCGTGCCGATCAGCATCGCCGGGCCGCCATCCCTGGTCTCGCGCGCCAGTTCCTCGATCGCGGCGCGGCAGGCCGACTGGAACGCCGGCTTGAGCACCAGATCCTCCGGCGGATAGCCGGCGATGAACAGTTCCGACAGCACCACGAGGTCGGCGCCGTCGGCCTTGGCCGTCTCGCGCGCGGCGCGCGCCTTCGCGGCGTTGCCGGTGACGTCACCGACCGTCGGATTGAGTTGCGCCAGGGTAATCTTGATCTGTTGTTCGCTCATACGCTTAAGTTGTCCTGCACAACCGCAAACTTCAATCACCTTCCGCTCATGGTGCGATTGCAGAAATCGCACCATGACCGGCGAGAGCTTCTTTTGAGCATGATCTGATCGGAAAATCGGTTCCCACTTTTCCGGATCCTGCTCGGGATCAGAACGCGCCCATGCGTTCGGCGAGGGCGAACAGCCAGAACAGGCCGGCCATGACGAGCGCGACGCCAACCGCGGCCGAGCCCATATCCTTGACCCGCCCGATCTGCGGATCGTGATCCATGGTCAGGCGATCGGCGAGCTTCTCGATCGCGGTGTTGAGCAGCTCGATGACGAGCACCAGCACCACGGTCGCGACCAATTCGACCCGGCGCATCACGGTGGCGCCGACCAGCCAGGCCAGCGGCAGCGACAGCGCCAACGCCACCACCTCCTCGCGAATCGCCTGCTCCGAGCGAATGGCGAATGCCAGCCCGTTGCGCGAGTTGATGGTGGCTCGCCAGAACCTCAGCAAGTCACAGTCCCCAAGTCACTGCCCCAAGTCACTGTCTCAAGTCACTGCCTCAAATCACAACCCAGCGGCGGCCGGCATCGGTTTGACCTTGCCGGCGCGCTCCTGCTTCAAGAGCTCGGCGATCAGGAAGGCCATGTCGATCGACTGTTCGGCGTTGAGGCGGGGATCGCAGACCGTGTGGTAGCGGTCGTTGAGGTCCTCATCGGTGATGGCGCGCGCGCCGCCGATGCATTCGGTGACGTCCTGTCCGGTCATCTCCAGGTGCACGCCGCCGGCATGGGTGCCTTCGGCGGCGTGGATCTGGAAGAACGACCGCACCTCCGACAGCACGCGGTCGAACGGCCGCGTCTTGTAGCCCGAGGTCGAGGTGATGGTGTTGCCGTGCATCGGATCGCACGACCACACCACCTTGCGCCCTTCCCGCTGCACGGCGCGGATCAGGGCCGGCAGATGGTCGCCGACCTTGTCGGCGCCGAACCGGTTGATCAGGGTCAGGCGCCCCGGCTCATCGTCGGGATTGAGGATATCGATCAGCTTCAACAGCTCGTCCGGCTTCAGCGACGGGCCGCATTTCAGGCCGATCGGATTCTTGATGCCGCGGAAATATTCGACATGGCCGTGATCGAGCTGACGGGTGCGGTCGCCGATCCAGATCATGTGGCCGGAGGTCGCGTACCAGTCGCCGGTGGTGGAATCGACCCGCGTCATCGCCTGCTCGTAGCCGAGCAGCAGCGCCTCGTGGCTGGTGTAGAAATCGGTGGCGCGCAGCTCGGGATGGCTCTCGAGATCGAGGCCGCAGGCGCGCATGAAGTTCAGGGCATCCGAGATGCGGTCGGCCAGCTCCTTGTAGCGGCGTGACTGCGGCGAATCCTTCAGGAAGCCGAGCATCCACTGATGCACGCTGCCGAGATTGGCGAAGCCGCCGGTCGCAAACGCGCGCAGCAGGTTCAGCGTCGCGGCGGATTGGCGATAAGCCATCAGCTGGCGCTGCGGATCGGGAATGCGCGCTTCCGGCGTGAAGGCGATGTCGTTGACGATGTCGCCGCGATAGCTCGGCAGCTCGACGTCGCCCTGCTTCTCGGTCGGCGACGAGCGCGGTTTTGCGAACTGGCCGGCGATGCGGCCGACCTTCACCACCGGCAGCGCGCCGGCATAGGTCAGCACGACCGCCATCTGCAACAGGACGCGGAAGAAGTCGCGGATGTTGTTGGCGCCGTGCTCGGCAAAGCTCTCGGCGCAGTCGCCGCCCTGCAGCAGGAAGGCCTCGCCGGCGGCGACCCGCCCCAACGCCTTCTTCAGGCTGCGCGCCTCGCCCGCGAACACCAGCGGCGGAAAGGTCGCCAGCTGGGCCTCGACATCGGCCAATGCCTTGGCATCGGGATAATCGGGCACCTGCAGCACCTTCTTGGCGCGCCAGCTATCGGGTGTCCACCGCTCGGACATGAGGTCAACTCCTGAGCAAAAACCGCAACTTAATCACGGCATGACGAAAGCCCGGCTTATACACAGGCCCCCGCTTTCCCGCTAGAAGGATTCCTGCAATCTGGTCAAGCCCTTGCAGGGAAATCCGAATTCGCATTTGGTAGAGCATAGCATGAATGCCGGGGAAATCGCCGTGGCCTCCGCCGCGCTGGACGACGTTTTTAGCGACGACATCGTCGTGCCGGCCGCAGACGGCTATCCGCTCGCCGCGACGCTGTTCCTGCCGCGCGGCACGCGGCGCCACGCCGTCCTGATCAATTCGGCGACCGCGGTGCCCCGCAGGGTCTATCGCGGCTTTGCCGGCTACCTCGCCCGCCGCGGCGCGGCGGTGCTGACCTACGACTACCGCGGCACCGGCGACAGCCGGCCGATGGCGGCGACCAGCCTCAACAAGCCGAAATCGCTGGCCGGCTTCAAGGCCACGATGGCGGACTGGGCCGCGCTCGACGCCACCGCGGCGGTGAGCTGGATGCGCGAGCGCTACCGCAACCTCCCCTTCGCCTATGTCGGGCACTCTTTCGGCGGCCAGGCGCTCGGGCTGCTTGCCAACAATGCCGAGATCCCGCGCGCGCTCCTGATCGCCTCGCAGGCTGCCTATTGGAAGCTGATGGCCTCGCCCGAGCGCTACCGCGTCGTCGCCTTCCTGAACGGCGTCGGCCTGCCGCTGGCGCGCACGCTCGGCTACCTCCCCGCCTGGGCCGGCCTCGGCATGGACCTGCCGAGGGGGGCGTTCGAGCAATGGCGGAGCTGGGTGATGCGGGAGCGCTATCTGCTCGATGATGCCACGCTGACGGCGCGCGAAAATTTTCCGAAGTTCAAGGGCAAGCTCCGCGCGCTTGTCATGACCGACGACACCTGGGCAACGCGGCCAGCGGTCGAATTGCTGTGTTCCGCCTTCACGTCGATCACGCCCGAGATCATCTCGATCCGTCCCGCCGACGCCGGCGCAAAAGCGATCGGCCATCTCGGCTTCTTCCGCAGCGAACACCGCGATGCGTTGTGGCGCGGCGCTGCGGAGTGGATTGAGGCGGAGGGGTAAGCGCGGCACTCTCCGGCGTCGTCCCTGCGAAAGCAGGGACCCATACGCCGCGGCCTGTGTTGTCGTCGGGACTCGTCGTTCCAGCGCCGTGCAACAATTGAGATTTGGGGTAATGGGTCCTGGCCTTCGCCAGGACGACGATGAGGATGGTTCTCGCGCGATGCGATGCACCGCTGATGCGCAGCTCATCTCGCTGTCATCGCCCGGCTCGACCGGGCGATCCAGTATTCCAGAGACGCTGGTGCTTGAACCGAGAAGCCGCGGCGTACTGGATCATCCGCATGCGCGGGCGATGACACCAAAGAGAATGAGAGCTCGCTGCTCATTCCACACGTCGTCCCTGCGAAAGCAGGGACCCATAACCACAGGGCTGCGTGTTGAAACAGGTCGTGGCTCCAGCGCAGCAAGCCAACTGACGGCGGCGGCTATGGGTCCCTGCTTTCGCAGGGACGACACCGCATGTATTGCGCTGCCGGTGAGTCATACTTTCGCATTCGCGCGACATGAATCGCCCGTGCCTTGCTCTTCAACTCGGATCCGCGGTCAAAATGATGGGCATCGCTTCGCTCCACCCATCCTGCCAGTCTCACACCACTTTCCTTGGCGCCGCCGTCGCCGCATCACCCGTGTTCGGCGTCCCGGTCGGTTCGATCAGCAGCAGATGCACCTCCTCCCGTGCGACCGGACGATGCTCGACGCCTTTCGGCACGATGTACATCTGCCCGGGAGTTAGCGTCACGGTGCGGTCGCGCAGCTCGATGTCGAGGATGCCTTTCAGGACGAGGAAGAAGTCGTCGGTGTCGTCGTGCTTGTGCCAGACGAACTCGCCCTGCACCTTCACCACCATGACGTCGCAGGCGTTGAATTGCGCGACGGTGCGCGGCGACCAGTGATCGGAGAATGTCGACAGTTTCTGCGAAAGATCGATCGCGCCGTTCATGATGCCTCCGGGTCCGGGCCAGCCTGCCGGACTCGTTAGCTCAGCCGTGCGACGCACTCAATGCACGCCCCTCAATCTCTCCGGATAAGTCGTCGGCTCTCGATGGCCGTTCTTGTCGCAGGGCGTTTCGCCGTTGGCGGCCTTGCGCGCCAGCAGTTCCTTTTCGGCCTGATACCACAACTGATCCATGTTGCCGTGTGGCTCGCCGGCGTCCTTCCACAATTCGTAAGCTCGGGTCCGAATCTCCTGCTCGGATGGTCCTGGCATGCGCGGCTCCCTCAATTTGTGCATTCAAACTGTTTGAGAGTGGAACTGCCAGCATAGCGCAAGGTTCCAGGGTACGCGACATGACGCGCTGCCACGGGTGCCCATGCGGTGCACCGCAGGCCCTTCACCGCCTGTGATGGGGGTATCGGCCCTGATGCACAGATTGGGCGCCAGAGGGTTGCGCTGCCGCGGTGCGCGTCGTCTTACGGAAGCAAGCTACCCCTTCTGAGGTATGAAACCTTTGCGGGCTCGTGCAGACTTATCTTCATCAGGATTTTGCCGTTACCGTCCTGGGGCTAGAGACAGCGCCGCTCGCATGCATTTTAAGCGGGCGGCGTTGGGCTGTCAGGCAAGGCTCCTTGCCTGTTCCCGATCGATCGCTCCCAATTCCCATCTGCGAGTGCCTTGGCCGGAACGGCACCAGGGTCAAGGCCGGCCTGCGGGTAGCTCCCTACTCCGCCGCCTGGCGCACGTGGCGCGCGGTCGGCGTGCGCATTGTGACCAGTTCTTCCGACGCGGTCGGATGCAGCGCGATGGTGGCATCGAAATCGGCCTTGGTGGCCTTCATCTTGACGGCGATCGCGACGGCCTGGGTGATTTCGGCGGCGCCATCGCCGACGATGTGGCAGCCGAGCACGCGGTCGCTCGCGCCGTCGACCACGAGCTTCATCAGCACGCGGGTGTCGCGGCCGGACATCGTCGCCTTGATCGGGCGGAAATCGGTCTTGTAGATGTCGACGTGGCTGAACTGCGCCCGCGCCTCCTCCTCCGTCAGACCAACGGTGCCGACCTCCGGCTGCGAGAACACCGCGGTCGGGATCGTGGCGTGGTCGACCTCGACCGGGCGCTTGCCGAACACCGTGTCGGCGAAGGCATGGCCCTCGCGGATCGCAACCGGGGTCAGATTGGTGCGGTGGGTGACGTCGCCGACCGCGTAGATGTTGTCGACCGAGGTCTTCGACCAACCGTCGACCTGGATGCCGCCATTGGCGGGATTGATGGCGACACCCGCGGTTTCCAGCCCGAGATTGGCGACATTGGGATGCCGGCCGATCGCGAACATCACCTGGTCGGAGGCGATGCTCGAGCCGCTCGACAGGTGGGTGGTGAAGTCACGGCCGTGCTTGTCGATTTTCGCCACCGTGCATCCGGTGATGATGGTGATGCCGCGCTTCTCCATCTCGGCGCGGACATGCTTACGCACGTCCTCGTCGAAGCCGCGCAGAATGTTGTCGCCGCGATAGATCACCGTGACGTCGGAGCCGAAGCCGGCGAAGATGCCGGCGAATTCCAGCGCGATGTAGCCGCCGCCCTGGATCACGATCCGCTTCGGCAGCTCCTCGAGGTGAAACGCCTCGTTGGAGGAGATCACGTGCTCGATGCCGGGCACGATCGGCCCGTGATTGGGCGCGCCGCCGGTCGCGATCAGGATGTACTTCGCCGTCACCTTCTCGCCGGTGGCGAGTCTGATGGTGTGAGCATCCTCCAGCACCGCGCGGGTCTTCACGATCCGTGCGCCCGACTTCTCGACATTGCTGGTGTAGGCGCCCTCGAGCCGGGCGATCTCCTTGTCCTTGTTGGCGACGAGAGTGGCCCAGTCGAACGAGATCTGCCCGATGCTCCAGCCGAAGCCGGCCGCGTCCTCGATCTCGTCGTGGACGTGGCTGCCGATCACGAACAGCTTCTTCGGCACGCAGCCGCGGATCACGCAGGTGCCGCCCATCCGGTACTCTTCGGCGACCATGACCTTCGCGCCGTAGCCGGCGGCGATGCGGGCGGCACGAACGCCGCCCGAACCACCACCGATGACAAACAGGTCGACGTCAAACTCGGCCATTTTTGCACCCAACCTTGGCAACCACGCCGAAAATCGGCTCTTGCAACTGGTACCCCTCATCCTGAGGAGCCCGCGAAGCGGGCGTCTCGAAGGATGGAGGCCACAGAGGGGCCTCATGGTTCGAGACGCGCTTCGCGCTCCTCACCATGAGGGTCCAATAGCGCCGCGCGCTCAGATATCCTTGCCGCGCTTCTTCATCTCTGCCTTGAACTGGGCGTTGACGATCACGCCAAACTGCTGCGCCCACTCCTGCATATATCTCAGCGAATCGTTGATTGCCTTGGGCTCGGAGGTCAAAAGCTTCTGACCGAGCGGCGTCTTGTAGAAGATCACGAGATCCTTGAGCTCCTGCTCGGTGAACTCGGCGGCGTAGAGCTGCGCCATGCCTTCGCCGATTTCCTTCTCGCTGCCAGCCAGATTCTTGGCAATGACCAGCGCAACCTCGTTGAGATCCTTCTGGTAGTTCAGGTACTGCTGCAGCAGGCCGGTCTTGGTCTTCTCGATAATGCCCGGAACGGCGCCGGCATACATCACCGAGACGTTCTTCATCGTCAGGATTTCCTTGGCGTATCCGATCGCCGCGGGGGTCGACTGCTTGACGTCCTTGGGCATGGGGGGCAGCTGCGGCTGCTGCGCCATCGCCGGTGCGAGCGCCAGTCCAGCCGCCAGGGCCGCAGCCGACAAAAGTCCCGAAAAACGCTTCATTCCAAGTCTCCTTGCTTGCGGCCTCATGGCCGTTCAACAACCCGAATTCCCTGCGCGCCGGCCAGCACGGCGACACTGCCAAGCTCGATGAACAGGCCGTGTTCGACCACGCCCGGAATCACGCTGAGCAAACCGGCAAGACGCGGCGGATCGCCGATCCGGCCGAGATGGGCATCGACGATCCAGTGGCCGCCATCGGTGACAAAAACGTGACCGTCCTTGCCCTTCCGGATCAGCATTTCGCCTGACACGCCCGCCTCCGAAAACGCCCGCGCCATCGCGGCCTGCGTTGCAGCGAGCCCGAACGGGATCACCTCGACCGGCAGCGGGAAGCGGCCGAGCACGTCGACCCATTTGCTGTCGTCGGCGATCACGATCATGCGATCACTGGCGGCCGCGACGATCTTCTCGCGCAGCAGCGCACCGCCGCCGCCCTTGATCAGGTTGAGCGCCGGGTCGATCTCGTCGGCGCCGTCGATGGTGAGGTCGAGATGGTCGATCTCGTCCAGCGTGGTCAGCGGAACGCCGCAGCGGATCGCATCCGCGCGGGTCGCTTCCGAGGTCGGCACGCCGATCACCTTCATGCCCGCACGGACCTTCTCGCCGAGCAGCTCGACGAAATGCTTGGCGGTCGATCCGGTGCCGAGCCCGAGCTTCATACCGTCGCGCACCTCTTCGAGCGCGCGCGCCGCCGCCTGGCGTTTCAGTGCGTCCATGTCCACGTGCCGATAGCCCTCGGTTGTCGGTTACGGGCCGCCATCGGGTGGCCCGGCGGGCGCATATCTAGCGTCGTTTTGCAGGCAGGAATAGCGGCAAGCGGACCAGTCTTTAGGCCGAAACGGCGTCCATCGCGGCCAAAATCGCCGAAAAGCGCTGTTCGACCTCGGCCCGCATCCCGGGGTGGGTAAAAATGTAGAACTGGTCGTCGCGGATCGCGGCCAGCACCTGTCCCGCAACCGACGCCGGATCGAGACCGGCCTCCAGGCGGCGCGCGATCTCGGCGACGACAGCGGCCATCGGGCTTGCCGGATCGAGCTGACGGGTCGGGCCGTACTGCTCCGGGCGGTTGCGCCCGCTCTCGCCGATCCGGGTCCGCACAAAGCTCGGACAGAGCACGCTGACGCCGATCCCGAGCGGCCTGAGTTGCATGGCGAGCCCTTCGGACACGCTGACGACGGCGAACTTGGTCGCCGAATACGGGCTCAGGCCAAGCCCGGCATTCATCCCGGCCATCGATGCCGTGTTGACGATATGACCGCGCTCGCCGTGCTGGCGGATGTGCGGCAGGAAGCTCCTGATGCCGTGCACGACGCCCATCAAATTGACGTCGATCACCCAGCGCCAGTCGTCGACCGAGATCGGGTCGATGCCGCCGCCGGCCGCGACGCCGGCATTGTTGCAGAGGACATGAACCTTGCCGAAGGCGCGGAACGATGCTTCTGCCGCGCGATCGACGCTCAAGGGATCGGCAACGTCGCAGATCACACCATGGACATCCGCGCCGCCGGCGCGCAGCGCATCGACGGCCTTGTCCAGCGGACCGGTTTCGATATCGGCAAGCATCACCTTCATGCCCTCGCGGGCGAAGGCAGTTGCCATCGCAAGTCCGATTCCGCTGGCCGCGCCGGTGACAAAAGCGGCTTTTCCGGCAAGTTCCCGCATCTCAGCCTCCCCTATTTCATGACGTGCCCACATCTACTCTTGCATCGCAGCGCCCGGCCCGATAGCCAAAAGCATCATGTCCGCCTCCTCTCCCCCCATCGTCGTATTCGATCTCGACGGCACGCTGGTCGACACCGCGCCCGATCTGATCGCCGCGCTCAACCATGTGCTCGACCGCGAGGGCTTGCGGCCGGTGCCGCTGGCGGCCGCGCGCAACATGATCGGCGCCGGCGCGCGCAAGCTGCTCGAACGCGGGCTCGAGGTGGAAGGACGCGCGGTCAGCGTCGGTGATCTCGATCGCTTGACCAAGGATTTCGTCGACTATTATGCCGAGCATATCGCCGACGGCTCGCGGCCGTTCGACGGGCTCGAGGGCGCGCTCGACCGGCTCGAGGCAAAGGGCCATCGCTTTGCGGTGTGCACCAACAAGCTGGAATGGCTGTCGAAGCTGCTGCTCGACCGGCTCGGCCTGACCAAGCGCTTCGCCGCGATCTGCGGCGCCGATACCTTCGGCATCGCAAAACCCGATCCGACGTTCCTGCGCGAGACAGTGGCCCGCGCCGGCGGCCGGCTGCCGGGCGCCATCATGGTCGGCGATGCCGGCCCCGATGTCGGGGTGGCAAGGCGCGCCCAGGTTCCGGTGATCGGCGTCGATTTTGGCTATACCGACGTTCCGATGACCGAGCTGAAGCCGGACCGGCTGATCAGCCATATGCGCGATCTGCCGGACGCCGTCGCCAGCCTGAGCGCGGCATAAACTTTCCGCAACATACTGATATCGCTTGGCAATATTTAGCCATGCGATTCCGCCATTAACCATCCTTTAACGAGCAGGGCCCCCGCTGTTGCGCCTCTGTTCCGACGCACCTATGGTCCGCTCCGGGGATTGTGGCTGATTGCCGCAGTAGAGTGTGGATCATGCGTCGTATCATCGTGATTGCGGCCGCCGGGCTGAGCCTGGCCGGCTGCTCCTCCTTCTCATTGGATTCGTTCAAGTCGGCGCCGCCGCCGATGCCGGTGCAGCTGGATTCGAACCCGCCGGGCGCCGACGCCGTGACCTCGCTCGGACCGGGCTGCAAGACGCCCTGCAGCGTGTCGATCCCGGCGCCGGAGACCAACTTCTCCGTCACCTTCAACATGCCGAAGTTCCAGCCGGCGACCGTACCGGTCACCGTGACCCGCGTTCCCGGCGACTTCACCACGCCGGCCACCACCACGCTCGATCCGAGTCCGGTGTTCGCCGAGTTGCAGCCCGCCGGCCCGCCGCCGCGCGCGGCGAAGAAGCCGGTGCGGAAGAAGAGGCCGAAGCCGGCTGCCGCTGCGGCGCCTGCCGCCGCTCCGGACTCCGCGTTCCCCGCCCCGAGCGCGGCTGCGCCGGCGCCGGCCGCGGCTCCGTCGCGCTAGCGCGGGCGGCTGCACCGGATTTGCACTGCACAAGAGCCCGGCCCGAAGCCGGGTTTCTGCATTTGGTCGAGACACATCCGCGATTGCGATCATGCATCGCGCGATATGCCTCGCCTATCGCTTTGCATGTTGCGGATCATCCATACGATCATCCCTTGGGACGCATTGTGACAACGCGCCAACATGCATAGATTGCGGATGCCGGAGCCGATCACGGCGCGGCAGGTAGGGAACAGATTGCAAGGCCCGAACTGAATGAACGGATCCACGCAAGCGCATTCCGACACGCTGTTTCGTCCGATGACCGACCCGTTCGGCCGGACCATCCGTTATTTGCGCGTCTCCGTCACTGACCGCTGCGACCTGCGCTGCTTCTACTGCATGTCGGAGGACATGACCTTCCTGCCGAAGGCCGATCTGCTGACGCTGGAAGAGCTCGACCGGCTCTGCTCGGCGTTCGTCGCCAAGGGCGTGCGCAAGATCCGCCTCACCGGCGGCGAGCCGCTGGTCCGCCGCAACGTGATGGGCCTGGTCCGCTCCCTGTCGCGGCATCTGACCACGGGCGCACTCGACGAATTGACGCTGACCACCAACGGTTCGCAGCTGGCGCGCTTCGCCCAGGAGCTGGCCGATTGCGGCGTGCGCCGCGTCAACGTCTCGCTCGACACGCTCGACCCCGTAAAATTCCGGGCCATCACCCGCTGGGGCGACATCGACAAGGTGCTGTCGGGCATCGAGGCGGCGCGGTCGGCAGGACTCGCCGTCAAGATCAACGCGGTCGCGCTCAAGAACATGAACGAGGACGAGATTCCCGCGCTGATGGAATGGGCGCACGACAAGGGCATGGGCCTGACCTTGATCGAGGTGATGCCGATGGGCGACATCGGCGAAGGCCGGATCGATCAGTACGTGCCGCTGTCCTTGATGCGCGCGCGGCTCGAGAAGCACTACACGCTGACCGATCTGTCCGACGACACCGGCGGCCCCGCCCGCTACGTCCGGGTTGCCGAGACCGGCGGCAAGCTCGGCTTCATCACGCCGATGACCCATAATTTCTGCGAATCCTGCAACCGGGTGCGGATCACCTGCACCGGCACGCTGCACACGTGCCTCGGCCACGAGGACGCCTCCGACCTGCGCCGGCCGCTGCGCGCCTCCGCCGACAACGACCTGCTGGCGGCAGCCATCGACCGGGCCATCGGACTGAAGCCGAAGGGGCACGATTTCATCATCGACCGCCGCCACAACCGTCCGAGCGTCAGCCGCCACATGAGCGTGACCGGCGGCTAGTTTTCAAGCTCCCTCCCGACGCGCGGCCTGTCCCCCGATTACCAAGGCGGGACAACAGTTTGCCGCGGCGTCAATTTGTCCATTTTCCGATTGACGGCGTTCCACGGCGCTGATTTGGTGAATCAGCTTTCACGCTAGTCTGGCCAGCATAGGCCGCTGCCCTCCGTCGGCTCCTGCCGACGACCCCCGGCAGCCAAGAACGGCTGAAGCGGATTTCGGGGGAGGACGAACGTTTGCAACTGCTCCTGAAAGTGAGCCGTGGCTCCGTGCGCATGCGCGCGGCGGCCAGATGATGCTTGAAGAGATATTCGGCGCGCGGATAGCGCGGCCGTGGAGATCGTGATGCGCCCATTGTTGGCATTAAGTCAGGCCATCGACCAACTCAACGAGAAGATCGGCTACATCTGCAACCTGCTGGTGCTGATCTCGTGCCTGGTCAGTGCCGGCAACGCCATGATCCGCTACGCGTTCAGCTACTCCTCGAACGGCTGGCTCGAGGCGCAGTGGTACATGTTCGCGATCCTCGTGATGTTCGGCGCCTCCTACACCTTCAAGCGCAACGAGCATGTCCGCGTCGAGATCATGTATCTGATGCTGTCCGAACGCGGCCAGCTCTGGCTCGACCTGATCGGAACGCTGTTCTTCCTGATCCCGGCCTGCCTCCTGCTCGCCTATCTGTCCTGGCCGTTCTTCTACCAGGCCTATGCGGTCGGCGAGATGAGCGGCAACGCCGGCGGCCTCTTACGCTGGCCGATCAAGTTCGTTATCCCGTCCGGCTTCGTGATGCTTGCGCTGCAAGGCGTCTCAGAGGTGATCAAGCGGATCGCCGCGCTGCAGGGCTACGTGACCATCGACGCGAAGTATGAGAGGCCGACTCAATGATCACGCTGGAGATGATGCCGCCACTGATGTTCGGCGGCCTGATCGTAGCGATGCTGATCGGTTATCCGGTGGCGTTCACGCTCGCCGCGGTCGGCCTGTCGTTCGGGTTCCTCTCGATCTATCTCGGCTTCTTTGACCTCAACTTCCTGCAGGCGATCCCGGGCCGCATCTTCGGCAGCGTGCTGTCCAACGAGCTGCTGCTGGCAATCCCGTTCTTCACCTTCATGGGCGCTATATTGGAGAGATGCGGGCTCGCCGAGGACATGCTGGACTCGATGGGCCAGCTGTTCGGCCCGATCCGCGGCGGCCTCGGCTATTCCGTGATCATCGTCGGCTTCATCCTCGGCGCCATCACCGGCACGGTGGCGGCGCAGGTGATTGCGATGGCGCTGATCTCGATGCCGGTGATGATCCGCTACGGCTACAACATCCGCTACATCACGGGCGTGCTCGCCGCCTCCGGCACCATCACGCAACTTGTCCCTCCCTCTCTCGTCCTGATCGTGCTCGCCGACCAGCTCGGCAAGTCGGTCGGCGACATGTATCTCGGCGCCTGGGGCCCGTCGGTGTTCCAGATCCTGCTGTTCGCCGGCTACACCTTCCTGCTCGGCATCTTCAAGCCGAGCCATGTGCCGGCGGTGCCGGTCGAGGCGCGCACGCTGACCGGTTGGGCGCTGTGGAAGAAGTGCCTGCTCGGCATCATCCCCTCGGCGGTGCTGATCTTCGTCGTGCTCGGCACCATGATGATGGGCCTTGCGACCCCGACGGAAGCCGGCGCCATGGGCGCGGTCGGCGCCATCGTGCTCGCCGCCATCCACCACAAGGATTTCAGCGCCACCGGCAACAAGGTGCTGATAGCAGGCGTGATCGCCGGCGGCATCGGCACCATCATCGCGATGCTCTACAGCGAGAACCTGCTCTTCAAGCTCGCCTTCGCGATCACCTACGCCGCGGTGGTCTGGATCTGCCTCGAGGCCGTCAAGATCCCGGACCTGCGCGACCTGATCAAGCAGGGCTACGAGACCACCATGCGGATCACCTGCATGGTCACCTTCATCCTGATCGGCTCGACCTGCTTCTCGGTCGTGTTCCTCGGCGTATCCGGCGGCACTTGGCTGGAGCACCATCTGACCTCGCTGCCCGGCGGCGTCTGGGGCTTCCTGATCTTCATCAACCTGTTCATCTTCTTCCTGGCGTTCTTCCTCGACTTCTTCGAGATCGCCTTCATCATCCTGCCGATGATCGCGCCGATCGCGCAGAAGGTGCTGGCGCCAGTGGTCGGCCCCGACGCCGCGCTGATCTGGTTCGGCGTGATGCTCTGCGTCAACATGCAGACCTCGTTCCTGCATCCGCCGTTCGGCTTCGCGCTGTTCTATCTGCGCGGCGTGGCACCGAAGGAAGTGAAGAGCTCCGACATCTACTGGGGCGCAATGCCCTGGATCGGCCTGCAGGCGATCATGGTGGCGCTGGTGATTGCGTTCCCGGTCGTCGTCACCGGACTGCTCGACAAGCCGCTCGATGTCGACCTCAACAAGGTCAAGATCGAGGTGCCGCAGATCGAGCTGCCGCCGCTCGACTTCGGCCAGCCGAAGCAGTAGCCGGCATCAGCGCATTCGGCCTGCCCAGAGCATTTCGGTTCTGATTGAATCAGAACCGAAGCTCTGGATTCTCGTTTTGTCGCGTTTTCTTCACGCAAACCGGCGTCCACTTCGCTCGAAAACGCGCTTGCGGGCGCAAGGCACGCCGCTGTTGACGGCATCGGCGAGGCCTGTGAAGACGGGGATACGGATCGTCCTCCAACTCACAGATCGCCGCCATGCCCCAACTGCGTCCCGCCCGCTCGCTCATTCGCCCGCTGATGCTGTCGTTTGGTTTGGCGCTTGCTGCACCCGCGGCGCACGCAGCCGACCTTCGCGCGCTGGCGCAACAGGAGCAGCAGCCGCTGCTCGACACTCTGCGCGACCTCGTGCAGATCGAATCCGGCAGCAAGGACATCGACGGCCTGAACCAGCTTGCCGAGCGCGTCGCCGGCCAGCTCAAGCAACTCGGCGGCGCGGTCGATATCCTGCAGACCACCGATATCTACCGCCTCGACGACACGCCCGACAAGATCGGCCCCGCCGTGCAGGCCGTCTTCAAGGGTACCGGCAGCGCGAAGATCATGCTGATCGCGCACATGGACACGGTGTATCTCAAGGGCATGCTGAAGGACCAACCCTTCCGCGTTGATGGCGACAAGGCCTATGGGCTCGGCATTGCCGACGACAAGCAGGGCGTCGCCACCATCCTCCACGCCGTGGCGTTGCTGCAGAAGCTGAACTTCAAAAATTACGGTACGCTCACGGTGCTGATCAATGGCGACGAGGAGATCTCTTCGCCCGGCTGGCGCAGCACCATCACCCGCCTCGCCGCGGAGCAGGATGCCGTGTTCTCGTTCGAGGGCAGCGGCACCGACGGTACGCTGCGCCTCGCCACCAGCGGCATCGGCTCGGCCTACCTCACGGTGCACGGCAAGTCTTCGCATGCGGGTGCGAGGCCCGAAGGCGGCGTGAATGCGCTCTATGAGCTGTCACACCAGGTGCTGCAGATGAAGGACCTGTCCAAGCCGGAGCAGGGCCTGAAGCTGAACTGGACGGTGTCCAAGTCCGGCACCAACCGCAACGTGATCCCCGCCGAAGCCACGGCCCAGGCCGACGCGCGTGCGCTCAAGGTGGCGGATTTCGACGAGCTCGAGAAAGCCCTGCAGGACAAGATCAAGAATCGCCTGCTGCCGGACTCCAGGGTGGACGTGAAGTTCGAGGTGCGCCGCCCGCCGCTCGAGGCCACCGACGCCTCGCGCCGCATCGCCGGCCACGGCAAGACGATCTATCAGGAGCTGGGCCTGTCGCTGAACGTCGCCGAAAGGGCCACCGGCGGCGGCACCGATGCGGCGTTTGCCGCGCTCAAGACCAAGGGCGCCGTGGTCGAAGGCATGGGCCTGTCGGGCTTCGGCGCGCACTCCAACGATGCCGAATACGTGCAGATCAACAGCATCGTGCCGCGCCTGTATTTGACCACGCGCATGATCATGGATCTGTCCGACGGCAAGGTGAAATAGACCGGCAAAGGCCGCGGCACGTTCGCGGGCCGGTTCAGGACGCCGCCGGCTCTTGCTTCGCGAGGCGGAAGCTCAGCGTGAACTGGGCGCCGCCCGACGGCAGGTTCTCCACCCGCACCGTCGCATCGTGATCCTCGACGACGCCGCGTACGATCGAGAGGCCGAGCCCGGCGCCGTCGGTGCGCTGGCGATCGCGACGCCAGAAGCGCTGGAAGATCAAGCCCTGCTCGGCGGGCGCAATCCCCGGCCCGCAGTCGCGCACCTGCACCGAACCGTTGTCGTGCACCTCGACATCGACCGAGGTCGCATCGGCGGTGTACTTGATGGCGTTCTCCGCCAGATTGAAGATCGCGCGCTGCAGCATCTCCGCATTGCCCCTGACCTGCACCGGACTGTCGGTGCCGCGCAGCGCGATGTCCTTGTGCTGCGCCAGCGCGTAAGGCGCGATCGAGCCGACCACCTCGGCGCACACCGCGCGCAAATCCGCGGTCTCGCCGGGATCAAGCACCAGCGTGTCGAGTTCGGCGATCTCGAGCAGCTGGCTGACGATGCGGCTCATGCTCTCGATGTCGGCATGCAGCTCCCTGGTCCCCTTGGCCGCATCGAGCGTCTCGATCCGGGTCCTGAGGATCGCAAGCGGCGTGCGCAGCTGATGCGCGGCATCGGCCGTGAACTGGCGCTGCACGTGAAAGCCTTCCTCAAGGCGATCGAACGCCTGGTTGACGGCCGTCACCAGCGGCAGGATCTCGCTCGGAATCCCCTCCGTCGGAAGGCGGATATCGGTCCTTGCCGGCCCGATGCTTCTCGCCTCCTCCGAGGCCCGCAACAGCGGAATCACCGCGCGGCGGAAGATCAGGATGTCGGTCGCAAGCAGGATCAGAAGGATCGGGATGGTGATCCAGCCAACCCGCCGGAAGAAATTGGAGACGATGTCGTCGATGATGACGTCGCGATGCGACAGGTCCTCGGCGACCAGGATGCGCAGCGTCTGGCCGCCGAGCAGCCTGGTGACGCTGGCACCGGAAATCCGGTTGGCCAAGGCCGGCAGTCGCGGCGCCTCGCGATGCGACGAAAACAGCAGATGATCGTCGGCATCGTAGATGTCGTAGCGGTAGCGGCCATAGGCGTCGGAATAGAGCCCCCTCAGGCTGTCCGGCAAGTTGAGCTGCACCTTGCCCGTGGCATCGACCGAGAGGTTCTGGCCGAGATCGGCGGCCTGGTCGCGCATCGCTTCGCGATGCAGCTGATTGATCTCCGAATTCAACAGCCACAGCAGCAGCAGCGGCAGAAAGATCGCCGCGACCGCGACCGCCACGATGTGCAGGAACACGATCCGCGACGTCAGCGACTTGAAGCGGAACACGCCTACTTCTCCTCCGCCATCAGATAACCGACGCCCCGAATGGTGTGGATGATGACCCTGGCGCGGTGCTCGGTGAGCAGCTTGCGCAGCCGCGACACGTAAACCTCGACCGCGTTCGAGGCGACCTCGCCGGACAGGCCGAAGATGTGGTCCTCGACATTCTTCTTCGGCACCACCCGCCCCTGCCGCCGCAACAGGATCTCCAGCACCGACGTTTCGCGCGCGGAGAACACGTGCGGAGCGCCGTCGACGAACACCTGCTTGCTCTCGGTGTCGTAGACCAGATTGGCGAGCTTCAGCGAGGAGCCGAGCAGCTGGCCGGGCCGGCGCAGGATGGCTTCGAGCCGCGCCACCAGCTCCTCCAGCGCGAACGGCTTCGCCAGATAGTCGTCCGCGCCGCTGCGCAGGCCGCTGACCCGATCCTGCAGGCCGCCCCGCGCGGTCAGCACCAGGACCGGCAGCGGATCGGTCTTGCGGCGAAGCTCCGACAGCACCGACAAGCCATCGCCATCGGGCAATCCGAGATCGAGGATCATGGCGGCATAGCTGACGCTGCGCAGCGCATCGCGCGCCTCGGCAACGCTGTTGACGACATCGGACTCGTATCCCGCCGCCATCAGCCCGCTGGCGAGCAGCCGCGAGAGCTCGACATTGTCCTCGACGATCAGAAGGCGCATCGCAGCAATCCTGACTTCATTCAATCGATCTTCTGCTTGCTGTCATCAAACAAGACGCATGCGAAGGTGACGTCTCGATGGCGACACAAGCGCATGTTGCTCCAGCTAGTGTTACTGCCCTGAAAACAGATACCGCCTACCCGCTGCAATCAAAATCCACGCCAGGCGCCTTTGACTGCGCCCGCGTAAGGCTGACGTCAGGTAGCCATGATAACATAACGGATTGCGCGTTCGCGCCCGGAGATCGAGAACTGGCAACTGCCGCCACGGCCAGCCGGCGGTCATGCGTCTTCGCAAGCCGCGTCGCGCCGCAGCCGTGATCGCGGCATGGAAAAGCCCCGGAGCTTTCGCTCCGAGGCCGATTTCCTGTCCAACTCGCAGCGGTCACGCCTGCGAGTGGCGCGCCATGAAATTGTCGTAGCCGACCTCGGCGACCTGGAACCATTGATAGCCGTTGTTGGAGAACGAGGTCAGCGAGTCGTAGACCTTCTTGAAGTTGGCATTGGTCGCGGAAACCTCGGCATGCAACTCCTTGGCGGCCTTGAAGGAGGCCTCCATCACCGCAGGCGGGAACGGACGCAGCTTGGTGCCGACCGCGAGCAGCTTCTTCAGCGCGATCGGATTGGCCTGGTCGTAGCGCGCCATCATCCAGTTGTTGGCGAGATGGCCGGCCTGCTCGAGCACGAACTGATAATGCTTCGGCAGCGCGTTCCACTTGTCGAGGTTGATCATCGCCACCAGCATGGGGCCGCCTTCCCACCAGCCTGGGAAGTAGTAGTTCGGCGCGACCTTGTAGAAGCCGAGCTTCTCGTCGTCGTAGGGACCGACCCACTCGGCCGCATCGATGGTGCCCTTTTCCAGCGCCGGATAGATGTCGCCGCCGGCGAGCTGCTGCGGCACCGCGCCGAGCTTCTGCATCACCTTGCCGGCAAAGCCGCCGATGCGGAATTTGAGGCCCTTGAGATCGTCGACGCTGGTGATCTCCTTGCGAAACCAGCCACCCATCTGGCAGCCGGTGTTGCCGGCGAGCAGCGAGGTGACGTTGTAGCTCTTGTAGAACTCGTTGAGCAGGTCCTTGCCGCCGCCCAGCATGAACCAGGCCTGGTTGAGGCGCATGTTGGGTCCGAACGGCACCGCGGAGCCGAAGGTGAAGGTCGGGTCCTTGCCGAAATAATAATAGGGCGCGGTGTGCCCCATCTCGACGGTGCCGTTCTGCACGGCGTCGAGCACCTGCAGGCCGGGCACGATCTCGCCCGCAGCAAAGGTCTGGATCTGGAATTTGTTGTCGGTGGCTTCACCCACCGCCTTCGCCATCAGCTCGGCGCCGCCGTGCAGCGTGTCGAGCGACTTCGGCCAGCTCGTCGTCAGGCGCCACTTGAGCTCCGGCATCGACTGCGCGATCGCAGGAGCTGCGACCGTGGCTGCGCCGGCGACGCCCAGACCCGTGACCTTGATGAAATCTCTTCGCTTCATTTGAATCCTGCCCTGTTCGATTGTGTTGTCCGAGCGTCGACTGCTTTCGATCGTCGCGCCGCTTTTCTTTGCCGTCATGACCGATGACCGATCACACGCCGCCTTCGTGCCGAGGCTTCGGATGCGAGCATGGAGCATCCCCTTCCCGAATGCCAGACGCAAAAAACCCGGCCTCCTTCTGGAGGCCGGGCAATGCGTTCGCGTCGCGCGAACGCTCGTCCAAAAGGCTAGACGCCGATCAGCCGCGGGTACGCGAGCGGATCATGAAGCTGTCGAAGGTGTATTCGGCGACCTGCCACCACAGATACTGGTCGGAGCGGTAGGCCTGCATGGCATCGATCGACTTCTTGAAGTCGGCATTCTTGGCCGAGATTTCACCCCACAGCTCGTTGGTCGCCTTGAGGCAGGCCTCGAGCACCTCGTTGGTGAACGGACGCAGCTGCGTGCCGCCGGCAACCAGCCGCTTCAGCGCGGAGGGGTTCTGCATGTCGTAGCGCGCGGCCATCCAGCTGTTGGCGTTGGCGGCGCCGTTGGCCAGGATCGCCTGGTAGTTCTTCGGCAGCGCGTTCCACTTCTCCAGGTTGACGAAGGAGTGCACGGTCGGACCGCCTTCCCAGAAGCCCGGATAGTAGTAGTACTTGGCGACCTTCTGGAAGCCGAGCTTCTCGTCGTCATAGGGACCGACCCACTCGGCCGCGTCGATGGTGCCCTTTTCGAGCGCCGGATAGATGTCGCCGCCGGCGAGCTGCTGCGGCACCACGCCGACCTTCTGCAGCACCTGGCCGGCAATGCCGCCGATGCGCATCTTGAGGCCCGACATGTCGGCGACGGTCTTGATCTCCTTGCGGAACCAGCCGCCCATCTGGGTGCCGGTGTTGCCGGTCGGGAAACCGATCACGCCGAACTTCTTGAAGAACTCGTTGCCGAGTTCCTGGCCACCGCCCTGATACCACCAGGAGTTCTGCATGCGGGCATTGAGACCGAACGGCACCGACGCGTAGATCGCGAAGGTCGGGTCCTTGCCGACATAGTAGTAGGCGACGGTGTGCGACATCTCGACCGTGCCGTTGGAGGTCGCGTCCAGCGCCTGCAGGCCGGGGACGATTTCACCCGCCGCGAACACCTGGATCTGGAACTTGTTGTCGGTCATTTCGGCGACGTACTTCGACAGCTCGACGGCACCGCCATAGATGGTGTCCAGCGACTTCGGGAAGCTCGAGGTCAGGCGCCACTTGATTTCAGGCGAGGACTGCGCGATCGCCGGCGCGGCAACCGCCGTCGCGGCAGCACCGGCCGCAGAAACTTTCAAAAAATCACGACGCTTCATCGTAAGACTTCTCCTTCAGGGGCGTTTCCCAGTGACCGCAAGCAGTTCTCCGGCAGGCGCATGAAGGCCTGCCGAGGCGCTCTGGGTCGGCCCTTTAACACGGAAGGCGGCGTCACGGAAACGCGACAATGGCATGACCGCGCCAATTAAACGAAAGTCTGATGAGGCTGGAAATCAGCCGGAAAATGCGCCTTCAGGGAGCGACGATGACGCCTGGCAGGTGGCCGCGGAGCTGCCGCCGACCGCGCGGTAAATCGCCGCGTGCGGGCCGTCCGGTCCGCTCTCAACCACCGGGTTACGGGAGCAATCAGCGCCGCGTCGTGTCTCGCGCCTTCTTGGCTTGATCAGCCAAATACCGCCCGCGCCGAATCCAGCTTTGCGCGGTTGTCTTGCTGACGCCATACGTCTTGGCGATCGCCTCGGCAGCCTCGCCGATCGAGTCGGATTTCTTGGCCATGTTGAATGCCAGCCGGGAGGCCTCTGCGCGCTTCTCCCGCGTCAGATGTTTGCGGTGCTGTTTGTTTGCTTCGCGTGATGCTGCCATGTCGATGGTCGCCTCACGGCCCCTTCCCGCAGTTTTGGCTTCACCCGTGGCCGCCTTCCGCTGATCGAAGGCTGGTACGATTCGGCCACTCCTGCATAAACATACAGGCCGGAACCGATTCAGCAATCGTCCAAAGGCACCAAGGGCCACAGGCCTGTGAAGAAGGCCCGCCGGGCTCCGACGCTTCGAGGCCGATCGGCCCAGCGGGACGGCAGCGCGGGCTCAGGCTGCCGCGATGCGGGCTCAGGCTGCCGCGATGACGCCTTGCAGCTGCTCGCGGACCTTGCCGCCGATCGCGCGGTAGATCGCTGCGTGCGGGCCGTCCGGTTCGCTCTCGACCACCGGGTTGCCGGAATCGGAGGCGGTGCGGATCGCGATGTGCAGGGGGATTTCGCCGAGGAACGGCACCCCGAGCTTCTCGGCCTCGTGGCGGGCGCCACCATGGCCGAAGATATCCGAGCGGGTGCCGCAATGCGGGCACTGGAAATAGCTCATGTTCTCGACGATGCCGAGCACCGGCACGTTGACCTTCTTGAACATCGCAAGCCCGCGCCGGGCGTCGATCAGCGAGAGGTCCTGCGGGGTCGAGACGATGACGGCGCCCTTGAGCGGGACGTTCTGCGCCAGCGTGAGCTGGGCATCGCCGGTGCCGGGCGGCATGTCGACCACGAGCACGTCGAGCGTGCCCCAGGCGACGTCGCGCAGCATCTGGGTGATCGCCGACATCACCATCGGCCCGCGCCAGATCATCGCGGTGTCCTCCTCGACCAGGAAGCCGATCGACATGATCGACAGGCCGAAGCGCTGCAGCGGGACCATCTTCTTGTCGTCATTGAGCCGCGGCTTCTCGCGGATGCCGGTCAGCCGCGGCACCGACGGGCCGTAGATGTCGGCGTCGAGCAGCCCGACGCGCAGGCCGAGGTCGCGCAGGCCGAGCGCGAGGTTGAGCGCCGTGGTCGACTTGCCGACGCCGCCCTTGCCTGAGGCGACGGCGATGACGGCGGAGATGCCGGGGATCTCGGCCTGCCGGGCCATCGGCGATTGCCCGCCGGGCGGATGCGGATGACGATGGGCGGACGCCGGCGGGACGCCGCCGGCCGGCCGCGGCGCCGGCGCCGCACCGCCCGCCTTGCGCTCGGCGGTCAGCGCGATCATCGCGACGCTGACGCCGGGAATGGCGCGCACGGCGTTCTCGGCCTGCGCACGCACGCTCTCCCAGGCGCGCGCCTCCGCGGCGTCGACATTGATCGAGAAGAACACCTTGCCGTCGGTGACCGTGATCGCCGACAGCACATTGGCGTTGGTCAAGGCCGTGCCGCGTGGCGACATCACCCTGGCAAGGCAATCGAGAACCTGTTGCTGCGTCACGCTCACCGCGCATCTCCTGGGCATTTTAGTCGGCATGATCTTGTTCGGAAAACCGCTTCGCACTTTTCCGGATCATGCCCCAAGAGACGACCCATAGAGCGTTGCAGCGCAAAAGGCTACCTCGCTCCGACGTCGTCCCGCCGCTCGGCCGGCGCAGCCGAGCCGCCTTCCTTGGCGGCCTCGTAGTTCAGCTCGATCATGACCCCGTTGGGGTCGTTCACGAAGATCTGCCAGAGATCGCCGCCGGGAACCTGGCGCGAGTCGAATTCCATGCCCTTGGACTGAAGCCGTTGCCTCATCCCATCGAAGCCCTGGCTGGCAAAGGCGACGTGATGGACGACGCCCGAGTCAGGCTTTTGTGCCTCGTCGGTCGCCGAAATATCGACCAGATGCACGACCGCCTTGCCCTCGCTGTACATCCACGCACCGGGGAACGCGAAGTTCGGCCGCGCGCCCTTTTCCAGGCCCAGAATGTCCTCATAGAACCGCACGGTGGCGGAGAGATTCCGGGTCCGGATATTGAAATGATCGAGCACACCGACGCTCATGCCCATGCGAGACACTCCCTTTTTTGTGAAGTTCGTTGGTGGGCCAATCCTAGCACAAAACCGCCTTCTGCCATCCCACCAAGGCCGTTGCCCTCCGCTGCACAGGGGGTATGGTGCGGCTCCTTCCATGGACGGAATGCCCTGCCCGCCGCGACGTTTTCCGGCGGTCTCAAGGGGCGATCACCACGGCAAATCACAAGGTATCAGACATGGCTAAAGTCGCTTTCCTCGGTCTCGGCGTAATGGGTTTCCCGATGGCGGGACACCTCGTGAAAAAGGGCGGCCATGAGGTCACCGTGTACAACCGGACCGCGGCGAAGGCGAAGGAATGGGCCGACAAGTTCGGCGGCAAGACGGCGCCGACCCCGAAGGCCGCCGCCGAAGGTCAGGATTTCGTGATGTGCTGCGTCGGCAATGACAACGACCTGCGCGCGGTCACGATCGGCCCCGACGGCGCCTTCGCCGGGGTCAGGAAGGGCGCGACCTTCGTCGATCACACCACCGCCTCCGCCGAGGTCGCCCGCGAGCTCGATGCCGCCGCGACCAAGGCCAGCTTCAAGTTCGTCGACGCGCCGGTGTCGGGCGGCCAGGCCGGCGCCGAGAACGGCGTGCTGACGGTGATGTGCGGCGGCAGCGAAGACGCCTATGCAGGCGCGGAGCCGATCATCACCGGCGCCTATGCACGGATGTGCAAATTGCTCGGCCCGGCCGGCGCCGGCCAGCTCACCAAGATGGTCAACCAGATCTGCATCGCAGGCCTGGTTCAGGGCCTGTCGGAGGGCATCCACTTCGCCAAGAAGAGTGGCCTCGACGTCGCCGCCGTGATCGAAACCATCTCCAAGGGCGCGGCGCAGTCCTGGCAGATGGAAAACCGCTACAAGACCATGAACGAGGGCAAGTACGATTTCGGCTTCGCGGTCGAGTGGATGCGCAAGGATCTCTCGATTGCGCTGGCGGAAGCCCGCCGCAACGGCGCCACCCTGCCCGCCACCGCGCTGGTCGACCAGTTCTATGCCGAGGTCGAGAAGATGGGCGGCAAGCGCTGGGACACGTCGAGCCTGCTCGCCCGTCTGCAGCGCTAACGCTTCCCACCATCTCGTCATGCCCGGGCTTGTCCCGGGCATCCACGTCTTTGGATCCACGAGAAGCAAGACGTAAATGGCCGGGACAAGCCCGGCCATGACAACATGGAATTGTCGGACCTGGCGTGCGCGTGTGCGCCCGCCATCGCGCCCCCGCGCAAAGGTTAATTTAGGGTCCAGACTCAATTGAGCCAATATGCGACGAGAGCGGCGAGATGAACAGCGGCCAAAAAATTACGGGCGAGCTTGTCATATCGCGTGGCGATGCGCCGGAAGTCCTTGAGCCTGCAAAAGCAGCGTTCGATGACATTTCGTCCTTTGTAGGCGCGTTTGTTGAAGCGATGGATGACGACACGGTTAGATTTATTGGGGATTACGGGCTTGGCGCCACGACGAATGATTGCGCCGCGAAGCTTGTCGCCATCATACCCTTTGTCGGCGAGGAGCACGCTCATGGGTGGCGCGAGCGCCAGGACATCG
>NZ_JASAUT010000090.1:0-22287 GCF_029952935.1 Bradyrhizobium sp. Mp19
AGCGCCAAGGACCCAACGGCTTCCCGCCCACCCTCATCCTGACAGACTTCCAAGACACAGGGACCCATAACCACCAATCTGCGCTTGGCTACTCGCTGTGGCCCCAGCGTGCCGCAACGCTGGCATTCGTGGTTATGGGTCCCGGCTCGCGCTGCGCTTGGCCGGGACGACGGGAGGAGAGAGTCGGCTTGGCAGGAAGGAGTTTGCCTTGACTCGGCGGCCCCAAATTCCGAAAAAGCCCTGCAAAATTCCCGCCACATCCCCGATACGCCCAAGGATTGTCCTGATGTCGTTGTCCGCCCTCGAAACCACCGTCAACACCGCGTTCGACGCCCGCGAAGGCATTTCGACCTCGACCAAGGGTGAGGTCCGCGAGGCGGTCGACCACGCGCTGGAGCTGCTCGACAAGGGCGCGGCGCGCGTTGCCGAGCGCGAGACGAGCGGCAAGTGGAAGGTCAATCAGTGGCTGAAGAAGGCCGTACTGCTGTCGTTCCGCCTCAACGACATGGGCCAGATCGCGGGCGGCCCGGGCAAGGCATCGTGGTGGGACAAGGTGCCGTCGAAGTTCGAGGGCTGGGGCGAGAACCGTTTCCGCGACGCCGGCTTCCGCGCCGTGCCGGGCGCGATCGTGCGCCGCTCGGCCTTCATCGCCCGCAACGTCGTGCTGATGCCCTCCTTCGTCAATCTCGGCGCCTATGTCGATGAAGCCACCATGATCGACACCTGGTCGACGGTCGGCTCCTGCGCCCAGATCGGCAAGCGCGTGCACATCTCCGGCGGCGTCGGCATCGGCGGCGTGCTCGAGCCGCTGCAGGCCGAGCCGGTGATCGTCGAGGACGATTGCTTCATCGGCGCGCGCTCGGAGGTCGCCGAGGGCGTGATCGTGCGCAAGGGCGCGGTGCTGTCGATGGGCGTATTCCTCGGCGCCTCGACCAAGATCGTCGACCGCGAGACCGGCGAAATCTTCGTCGGCGAGGTTCCGGAATATGCCGTCGTGGTGCCCGGCACCCTGCCGGCCAAGCCGCTGAAGAACGGCCAGCCGGGACCTGCCACCGCCTGCGCTGTGATCGTCAAGCGGGTCGACGAGCGCACCCGCGCCAAGACCAGCATCAACGAGCTGCTGCGGGACTGATCGGTCTTTCGCCGCGAGATCAGTCCATCAGCGTCACCCTGAGGAGCCTGCGAAGCAGGCGTCTCGAAAGGGTCGACGGCCACCAGCGGGGCCGTGCATCCTTCGAGGCTCGCCCAGCGGCGCAATTGCGCCGCAAGGCTCGCACCTCAGGATGACGGGTCTGGACTGATCGAACCAATTTCGATCCGACGCCGACATATCTCCGGGCCGCGAAGAATTGCCGCAGCCCGGAGTTTATTTTCATGGACTGGGCCAATTACCTGTTCGGCTTCAAGGGCCGCGTCAACCGGGCCAAATTCTGGCTCGCAGGCCTGATCATCGTCTGCTGGATGATGTTCCTGGCTTTGCTGGCGGTCTCGGCCGGCCTTGGCGGCAAGAACGGGTTCAGCTTCAATGTCGACGACATCTTCCGGGCCTTCGACCCAGACAGCTACAAGTCGCTGAGCTGGGCCGGATTGCCGGCATTGCTGGTCAAGGCCTGCGGAACGTTCTTGTTCGTTTGGGTCTATGTCGCTGTCTCGATCAAGCGACTGCACGACCGCGACAGGAGCGGCTGGTGGATGGTCCCGTTCTTCGCGATCCCGGGTCTCATGAGCCAGTTCTCGGACCGGCTCCCCGATGAATCCTATTGGGTGGTGGCCGCGGGAACGATCGTCTTCGTGCTCTATGTCTGGGGCTTCATCGAGCTCGCCTTTCTGCCCGGCACGCGCTACCCCAATCGCTATGGCCCCAATCCGCTTGGAAAAACCCATGTGCGGCAAGGCCGCGACAGCGGGTCGCGCTCCGCGCACGGCTGGGATCAGCAGAGCGAGCTCGATACCGTGCCGCACAAAGCTGGTCCACCCGCCGTGTGACGTGTTAAGCGAGGCGCATGAGTGATGCCGTCTCGATTACCCGCGATCTCGTTCGTTGTCCCTCCGTCACCCCGGCCGACGCCGGCGCGCTTGGCGTTCTCGAAAACCTGCTGAAAACCGCAGGCTTCGAGGTCCACCGCGTGACCTTCTCCGAGCCCGGCACCGCCGATATCGACAACCTCTATGCGCGCATCGGCTCTTCGGCGCCGCATATCACCTTCGCCGGCCACACCGACGTGGTGCCGCCCGGCGATGAAGCGGCGTGGACGCTTGGCGCGTTCTCCGGCGAGGTAAAGGACGGCTATCTCTACGGCCGCGGCGCCGTCGACATGAAGGGCGGCATCGCCTGCAGCGTCGCCGCGGTGCTGCAATATCTCGGCGACCATGGCGGCAAGCCACAAGAGAATGGCAACGGCTCGATCTCCTTCCTGATCACCGGCGACGAGGAAGACGTCTCGATCAACGGCACCGTCAAGCTGTTGAAATGGTGCGCCGAGCGTGGCGAGAAATTCGATCATTGCGTGCTCGGCGAGCCCTCGAATGTCGAAGTGCTGGGCGACATGATCAAGATCGGCCGGCGCGGCTCGCAATCCGGCACGCTGGTCGTCGACGGCGTGCAGGGCCATGTCGCCTATCCGCACCGCGCCTCCAATCCGGTGCCCGATATCTCGCGGCTGATCGTGGCGCTGAGCGACGAGCCGCTCGATCTCGGCAGCGCGCAGTTCCAGGCCAGCAACCTCGAATTCACCACGGTCGATGTCGGCAACACCGCAAGCAACGTGATCCCCGGCCAGGCGCGGGCAAAATTCAACATCCGCTACAACGACAACCACACCCAGGAGAGCCTGCGCCAGCTGGTCGACGAACGGCTGGTGAAAGCCTGCGGCAACCGCATTCGCGCCCACATCGATTGGCAACCGTCGAACTCGAACGTGTTCGTCACCCAGCCCGGCCCGTTCACCGACCTCGCGGTCGCCGCGATCGAGGAGGTCACCGGCCGCAGGCCGGAGCTGTCGACCTCCGGCGGCACCTCGGATGCGCGGTTCATCTCGAGCTATTGCCCGGTGATCGAATTCGGCCTGGTCGGCCAGACCATGCACCAGGTCGATGAGCGCACGCCGGTGGCCGATCTGGAGAAGCTGACGCGGATCTATCGGGGCGTGCTGGACAGGTATTTCGGGTAGGCCAGCCGGCCGGCTGGACAAAAACAGCGAAAACAACCCCATGCACAGTAGGGATTGGGGCTACGAGCCATCCACCCGCACCAGATACAGCGTGGTATTTCGGGTAGGCTCACATCCGTAGGATGGGTAGAGCGCAGCGAAACCCATCGTGGGCGCCGCGGATTCGAAGTGATGGGTTTCGCGGTGTTTATCATCGGGCCGCGCGTTGCGCGGACCCGTTGGCTCTACCCATCCTACGAGATCATTCACACCACCTAGTAGTCCACCCGCATCAGATAGAGCCCGTCCGGCGGCGCCACGGGGCCGCAGGCGGCGCGGTTGCGGGCGGCGAGCGCACCCGCGAGGTCGTCGGCGCTCCAGCGGCCTTCGCCGACCCAGACCAGCGAGCCCACCATCGAGCGGACCTGGCTGTGCAGGAACGAGCGCGCCGACGTCACGATGTTGACGGCGGCACCGTCACGGGTGACGTCGAGCTGATCGAGCGTCTTCTCCGGCGACTTGGCCTGGCACTCGGTGTCGCGGAAGGTGGTGAAATCATGCTTGCCGAGCAGGCGCTGCGCGGCGTTATGCATCGCGTCAGCATCGAGCGCGCGCGGCACGCGCCAGACCCGACCGATGTCGAGCGCGAGGTTCGCGCGCGTGTTGGTGATGCGATAGAGATAGTGCCGCTTGGTCGCGGAGAACCGCGCCTCGAAATCGTCCGGCACGATGTCGGCCGCGAGCACGCCGATCGGATTGGGCCGCAGATGCGCGTTCAGCCCGTCGCGAAAGCGGCCGGGCGGAAAGTGCTTGGCGATGTCGCAATGCGCGACCTGGCCGCGCGCATGCACGCCGGCATCGGTACGCCCTGCGCCATGGACGCGCACGTCCTCGCCGCAGATCGCCTTGACCGCCGCCTCCAGCGCGCCCTGCACGGTCGGCGCAGTGTCCTGGATCTGCCAGCCGGAGAACGGCGTGCCGTCATATTCGATGGTGAGCTTGTAGCGGGGCATCAGCTAAGCCGCGCAGGCGGCTTCAACGGCGTGCCGCGCAGAAAGTCCGCTGCCTTCATCGGCGCCTTGCCGGCGCGCTGCAGTTCGAGGATCCGGATCGCACCGTCGCCGCAGGCGATCGCGAAATTGTCGTCAAGCACATCGCCCGGTTCGCCCGAACCCTTGGCGAGTTCGCAGCGCAGGATTTTCAGCCGCACCGGCTCGCTTTCGCCCGCGAGCTCGCACCAGGCGCCGGGAAATGGCGAAAGCCCGTGAATGTGCCGCAGCACCGCATGCGCCGGCAGCTTCCAGTCGATCCGCGCCTCGGCCTTCTCGATCTTGGCGGCGTAGGTGACGCCGTCCTCGCTCTGCTTCGTCAGCTGCAATCCGCCGCGCTGCAGGCCGCCCATCGCGCGCACCATCAGATCGGCGCCGAGCGGCGCCAGCGCGTCGTGCAGGTCGGACGCCGTCATGCTGTCCGTGATCGGCAGCCGCTCGGCCATCGCGACGTCGCCGGTGTCGAGGCCGACATCCATCTTCATCACCATCACGCCGCTCTCGGCATCGCCCGCCATGATGGCGCGGTTGATCGGTGCGGCGCCGCGCCAGCGCGGCAACAGCGAGGCATGCAGGTTGAAGCAGCCGAGCTTCGGCGCGTCGAGAATAGCCTGCGGCAGGATCATGCCATAGGCGACGACGACGGCGGCATCCGCGTCACGCGCACGAAACTCCTCGAGCGCTTCCGGTGTCTTGAGGGTCTTCGGCGTCAGCACGGGAATGCCGAGGCGGCGCGCCTCCTGCTCGACCGGCGTCGGCTGCAGCTGCAAGCCACGCCGCCCGCCCGGCTTCGGCGCGCGGGTATAGACCGCCACGACCTCATGGCCGTGGGCCACCAGCTCCAGCAGCGTCGGCACCGCGAAATCGGGCGTGCCCATGAAGATCAGGCGGAGAGGCATGACGAGAACTCGGTCTGTTCCTTCCCTTGCGGGGAGAGGAATCGCATATGAAGCGCGCGGGTCTTTCCGCGAATTCGGTTGGCCTCTCCCGCTTGCGGGGGAGGCCGGATCGCATCGAAGATGCGATCCGGGTGGGGGCTATCTCAGCGATACGACTCGTGGCAAGACCCCCACCCCAGCTCTCCCCCGCAAGCGGGAGAGGGAGTCGAGTGCCGATGGCGATCCTACTCCGCCGCGCGCTTGGCGGCCTTCTCGAATTTCTTGAAGACGCGGTCGCGCTTCAGTTTCGACAGATAATCCACGAACAGCACGCCGTTGAGATGATCGATTTCGTGCTGGATGCAGGTGGCGTAGAGCCCCTCCGCATCCTCCTCATGCACCTTGCCGTCGAGATCGGTGAATCGCAGGCGCACCCGCGCCGGGCGCTCGACCTCCTCGTAATATTCGGGGATCGACAGGCAGCCCTCTTCGTACACCGACAGCTCTTCCGAACGCGCAATGATCTCCGGATTGATGAAGACGCGCGGCTTCGCCATGGTCTCGCCGTTCTCGTCGCGCTTGGCGAGGTCCATGGTGATCAGCCGCAGCGGCTGCGCGACCTGGATCGCCGCGAGCCCAATGCCAGGCGCGTCATACATGGTCTCGAGCATGTCGTCGGCCAGCTTGCGGATCTCCGGCGTCACCTTCTCGATCGGTTTCGACACCAGCCGCAACTGCTTGTCCGGCAGGATGATAATTTCTCTTAATGCCATGGCGGCGATTTAAGCTGCTGACTTCATGGGGTCAATGCGCTCAGGAACCCGTTAGGACAACCTTAACCACGTTTCTTCACCCCGCATTAACCCGGAAAATCAGGGATGCATTTCCCATAAACGTTCCCTCTTCGTTCGCGCCCGGCCGCGAATCGGCTACAACTGCCGGCATGAACGAGATTCTCCTGACGATTGGCGACCTTCCGGTCCGTGTCTCCGACGCATTGATCGGCCTTGGGGCGCTGGCGCTGATCCTGCTGCTCGCCATTGCGGTGGTGATCGCACGCGCCAGCCGGCGCGGCGCGGAACTCGCGATGGCCCAGGCCATCCGCGCCGACGAGCTGGAGGAGCGGCTCGCCGACATGCTGCGGGCCCAGAGCGAATCCTCCGGCCGGGTCGACGCGATGGCGCAGGCGCTGGCAGGCCGCCAGGCGGAGATGGCCCGGGCCGTCAACGAGCGGCTCGATTCGGTGACCCACCGGGTCGGCCAGTCGATGGAGCAATCGACCCGCAACACGATGGATTCGCTGCGCGTGCTGCACGAGCGGCTCGGCATCATCGACCACGCGCACAAGAACCTCAACGAGCTCACCACCCAGGTGACGACGCTGCGCGACGTGCTCGCCAACAAGCAATCCCGCGGCGCGTTCGGCCAGGCGCGGATGGAGGCGATCGTCCAGGACGGCATGCCGAAGGGCTCGTTCGAGTTCCAGTACACGCTGACGTCGGGCAAGCGGCCGGACTGTGTCGTGTTCCTGCCCGACCAGCGCCCGCTCTGCATCGACGCGAAATTCCCGCTCGAGGCCATGACCGCGCTGCACGATGCGCGCAGCGACGAGGAGCGCAAATTCGCCAGCCAGCGGCTGCGTGCCGACGTGCTGAAGCATGTCAGCGACATCGCGGAGAAGTACCTGATCCCGGGCGAGACCCAGGACACCGCGCTGATGTTCGTGCCGTCGGAATCGGTCTATGCCGAGATCCATGACGGCTTCGACGACGTGATCCAGAAGGCCTATCGCGCCCGCGTCGTGCTGGTGTCGCCGTCGCTGTTGATGCTGGCGATTCAGGTGATGCAGCAGATCCTGAAGGACGCCCGCATCCGCGACGCCGCCGACCAGATCCGCAACGAGGTGATGCATCTCGGCGACGACCTCGGCCGCCTGCGCGATCGCGTGCTGAAGCTGCAGACCCATTTCGGCCAGGTGAACGAGGACGTCAGGCAGATCCTGATCTCCGCCGACAAGATCGAGAAACGCGCCGGCCGCATCGAGGAACTCGACTTCAGCAAGTCCGAGACCCCGATCGAGGTCCCCCGCTTCGTCAAGCCCAGCACGTCCGACCTGTTCCCCGCCCCGCGCAAACTGCAGGCGGGGGAGTAAGCACCAGCTGCGCAACAAACTTAGTGTCATCGCCCGGTTTGACCGTCGCCCGATCAAGCCAAGCGATGGCAGCGTGGGTGGAACAAGGTTGTCTCCACATGTCGTCCCTGCGGAAGCAGGGACCCATACGCCGCGGCTTTCGTTGTTGCGGAGGCTCGTTGTTCCGACATCGCCCACCAACCACCATTCGTGGTTATGGGTCCCTGCTTTCGCAGGGACGACACCAAATTTGATGTGGCATCCCCGCCAAGCTTTTGGTGTCATCACCCGCCGGGCGAGGACAGTCTTTTTGCGGCCGAATCTGGTAACACCTCATCTATGACAGCCCCTGAAGCGACGTCGGACGCGTCCGCAAAGCCGGAGCCAAAGCCCGCCGCCACCTCCTGGCGCGACAGTTTTGCGGTGTACCTGCAGCCGCGGGTGCTGATCGTGCTGCTGCTGGGCTTCTCCTCGGGGCTGCCGCTGGCGCTGTCGGGCTCGACGCTGCAGGTCTGGATGAAGGAGGCCGGGGTCGATCTCGGCACCATCGGGCTGCTGGCGCTGATCGGCACGCCCTACACGCTGAAGTTCCTCTGGGCGCCGCTGGTCGACGCGCTGCACGTGCCGCTGTTCACGCAGATGTTCGGCCGCCGCCGCGGCTGGCTGCTGTTCGCGCAGCTGCTCTTGATCGCGGCGATCCTGGTGCTGGCGATGGCCGATCCGGCGCGATCGCCATGGTTCGCGGCCTTCGCCGCACTGCTGGTCGCAACCGCCTCGTCGACGCAGGACATCGTGGTCGATGCCTTCCGCGTCGAAAGCCTGCCTGAAAGCGAGCAGGCCGCCGGGATGGCGTCCTATGTCGCGGCCTACCGCGTCGGCATGCTGGTCTCGACCGCCGGCGCGCTGTTCATCGTCAGCGGCTTCGAGTCCGCCGGACTGGTCCGCACGTCGGCGTGGATGTGGGGCTATGTGGTGATGGCCGCGCTGGTCGTGATCGGCATCGTCACCGCGCTTGCCGCGACCGAGCCGGCCCAATCGAAGGGCGCGGAGGCGGCCACGCACGCGCAGAATGCGGCCGAACGCGTGCTGCACGCCGCGCTCGGCGCGTTCTCCGAGTTCCTCAGCCGCAAGGACGCCTTCGCCGCGCTCGCCTTTGTGGTGCTGTTCAAGTTCACCGACGCATTCTCGGGCACCATGACCGCGCCGTTCGTGATCGACATCGGCTTCTCCAAGGTCGATTACGCCGCGATCGTGAAGGGCGTCGGCCTTGCCGCAACCCTGATCGGCGGCTTTGCCGGCGGCTTCGTGGCGCGGCGCTATTCGCTGGCGACCAGCCTCTGGATCGGCGGCGTGCTGCAGGCGGTCGCCAACCTCTCGTTCTCCTGGCTTGCGCATGTCGGCGTCGACCAATGGGCGCTCGCGCTTGCGATCACGGCGGAGAATTTCACCAGCGCGATCGGCACCGTGATCTTCGTCGCCTATTTGTCGGCGCTGTGCCGCAATCCGCTGCACACCGCGACCCAGTACGCGCTGCTGACGGCGCTTGCGGCGGTCGGCCGCACCTATCTGTCGTCGGGCGCGGGCTATGTGGCCAAAGCCGTCGGCTGGCAGATGTTCTTCGTGATCTGCGTGCTGGTCGCGATCCCGAGCCTGATCCTGCTGGCCTGGCTGCAGCGGCGCGGGCATTTCGACGAGTTGGGGCCGGTCAGGGTTTAGCCCAGCCGCCGTAGCCCGGATGGAGCGAAGCGCAATCCGGGAGACCTCTCCACTGGAGCGACTATCCCGGATTTCGCTTCGCTCCATCCGGGCTACGGGCTCTGGTGTATGATCCGGTATTCCAGAGGCGTCGTGATTCAGCGGAGAAGCCGCGGCACCGCTCTCCCCGCGCGTCGTCCTGGCGAAAGCCAGGACCCATTACCCCAAATGCGAATAGTTGCGCGATGTCGGGGCCACGATCCATCCGACAAGCAAGGCCGGTGGTTATGGGTCCTGGCTTTCGCCAGGACGACGATGCGGATGGCATCCGGGCGATGACACCGGAGTTGGGGTACGACCCTACTTCGCCACCACGCTCCACTTGGTGACGATGGCTTCGCTCATCTCGCCGGCATCCTTGGCGCAGGCGACCTCGTCGACCTTGACCGAGATTTCCTTGCCGGAGAGGCTTTTGAGCTGCGCTGCCTGGGTATCGTTGGTTGGAACGAGCTGGAAGGTTTCCGGCCCGGTCTCGAGATTGCACAGACCGTTCGGCGGCGGCAGGCGGCGCGGTTCGCTGGTGATCTGGTAGGTCGCGACGCGCTTGCCGCGGTTCTTGGCATCGCGCACCTTCATGACGCCGAGTTCGCCCGACAGCACGTCGCCGGCGTGGATCATCTTGCCGGGCTTCTGCAGCGCGTCGGCCTGCTGTGCGATGGCGCAAGGCGCGGCGAATGTTGCCGCCAGAAGCGCAAAGCCCAAACGTACGCCGAACAAGCGTACGCCGAATCGGTGTGCCGTCATTGTCAGTGGTTCCGTATCTTGATTCGTCAGAGCGTGAATGACCGTCCCCGAATCGGCATCCACCCTACCATTTTGTATCGGTGCGATCTTTTCGGATTGTAACCGATCGCTTGGCGCCCGACGCCGCGCTCGGCGCCGGCATCGCGCGCTAGAACAGCGTCCGCTGCCGCATGGCTGCAGATAGCGTACCTTCATCGAGGTAATCAAGCTCTCCGCCGACCGGCACGCCATGCGCCAGCCGCGTCACCCGCACATTGGCCTCCGACAACAGGTCGGTGATGTAATGCGCGGTGGTCTGGCCGTCGACGGTCGCATTGAGCGCCAGGATGATCTCGCTGACCTCCGCCGCATGCGCGCGCGCCACCAGCTGGTCGATGGTGAGATCCTGCGGACCGACGCCGTCGAGCGGCGACAGCGTTGCGCCGAGCACGTGATAGCGGCCATTGGTCGCATTGGCGCGTTCCAGCGCCCAGAGATCGGCGACGTCGGCGACCACGACGATGATCGAGGGATCGCGGCGCGGATCGGTGCACACCGTGCAGGGGTTTTGTGTATCGATGTTTCCGCAGGTCTTGCAGACCTGGATCTTGTCGATCGCGACCTGCAGCGCCGCGGTCAGCGGCGTCATCAGGGCTTCGCGCTTCTTGATCAGATGCAGCGCCGCGCGCCGCGCCGAACGCGGCCCGAGCCCGGGCAGCCGCGCCAGCAACTGGATCAGGCGTTCAATCTCGGGGCCGGCAACGCTTGCAGCCATTTAAGTCGGACCAAATCCCGGCGGCAGGCCGAGCCCGCCGGTGAGCGCCATCATCTTCTCCTGCATCGCGGTCTCGGCCTTGCGGCGGGCATCGCCATGCGCGGTGACCAGGAGATCCTCGAGCACCTCGCGTTCCTCCGGCTTCATCAGCGACGGATCGATCTTGATGCCCTTCACTTCCATCTTCGCGGTCATGCGCACCGCGACCAGGCCGCCGCCGGAGATGCCTTCGACCTCGACATTGCCGAGTTGTTCCTGCATCTCCTGCATCTTGGATTGCAGCTGCGCTGCCTGCTTCATCATGCCGAGAAAATCAGCCATGCGTGCGTTCCTATCGCCAAATATCAATCGTCGTCGCTGTCGGAAGTTTCAATCGGGTCTTCGCCTGACGCATCCGACACCGGAACCTCGGCGGCAAGGCGGCGGACCTCGACCACCTTGGTGCCAGGGAAGCGCGCCAGCACCTCCTGCACGCGCGGATCGGCTTCCGCAGTGCGCTGATGCTCGCTGCGCGCCAATTCGTTCTGCGAACGGACGGTCGGCTGGCCGGCCTCGTTGGAGATGATCACGGTCCAGCGCCGCCCGGTCCATAGTTCGAGCTTGCGCGACAGGTCGGTGACGAGCGCGCGCTGCGCCTTCGGCTCGAGGGCGATCTCGAGCTGGCCGTCCTCGATGCGCACCAGCCGCACGTCGGCCTCCAGCGCACTCTTCATCATGATGTCGCGCTTCTCGCCGGCGAGCGCGATCAGCTGCGGAAAGCTTGATATCCGCAGCGCCGGCGCGGCATCGGCAGCCGGCGCTGCCATCTGCGGACGCGCGGCGAAATCGGCGCGCGTCGCGGCCTGCGGCGCGCGCACCGGCGCGGATGACATCGCAGGCATTGCCGAGGATGGTGTGCCGCGCGACGGTTGCGAGGCGGCGGAGCTAGATGTCGCCGGCGCAGCGCCGCCGCCATTCTGCTCGATCATCCGGATCGCCTCGTCCGGCGTCGGCAGATCGGCGACATAGGCGATCCGCACCAGCACCATCTCGGCGGCGGCGGCCGGGCGCGTCGCGGTCTGCACCTCGGCGATACCCTTGAGCAGCATCTGCCACATCCGCGACAGCACCCGCATCGACAGTTTGGCGGCGAATTCACGCGCCCGCACCCGCTCGGTCTCGCCGAACGCGACATTGTCTGCCGTCCCCGGCACGACCTTCACGCGGGTGACGAAATTGACGAACTCGGCAAGGTCGGACAGCACCACGACCGGATCGGCGCCGACGTCATATTGCGCGCGGAATTCGGCGAAGGCTGAGGCGAGATCGCCGCGCGCCAGCGAATCGAACAGGTCGATCACACGGGTGCGGTCAGCGAGGCCGAGCATCTGCCTGACCGCGTCGGCCTTCACATTGCCCGCGGCATGCGCGATCGCCTGGTCGAACAGCGACAGCGAGTCGCGCACCGATCCCTCGGCCGCGCGCGCGATGATGCCGAGCGCCTCGGGCTCGACCTCGACGCCTTCCTTGGTCGCGATATTGCCGAGATGCTTCATCAGCACGTCGGCTTCGACGCGGCGCAGGTCGAAGCGCTGGCAGCGCGACAGCACCGTGATCGGAACCTTGCGGATTTCGGTGGTGGCGAACACGAACTTGGCGTGCTCCGGCGGCTCCTCCAGCGTCTTCAGGAAGGCGTTGAACGCCGCCGTCGACAGCATGTGGACTTCGTCGATGATGTAGACCTTGTAGCGCGCGCTCGCCGGCGCGTAGCGCACGCTGTCATTGATCTGGCGGACATCGTCGACGCCGGTGTGGGAGGCGGCGTCCATCTCCAGCACGTCCATGTGCCGGCTTTCCATGATCGCCTGGCAGTGGATGCCGAGATCGGGCATGTGGATGGTCGGCCCGTTCACCGAGCCGTCCGGCTTGGCGTAGTTCAGCGCGCGGGCGAGGATGCGCGCGGTGGTGGTCTTGCCGACCCCGCGGACGCCGGTCAGGATCCAGGCCTGCGGAATCCGCCCGGTCTCGAACGCGTTCGAGACGGTGCGCACCATGGCCTCCTGGCCGATCAAATCCTCGAAGCTGGAGGGGCGGTATTTGCGGGCGAGAACGCGGTAGGGCTTGGCGGCGTCCGGCGCGGCGCCGAGATCGAAACCGCCGTCAAGGCTTGCTTTGCCTGCGCCATCGGACGGTTGGGAGGGGTCGCCAGCGTCATTCATGCATCGATCCGCAACTTGGGAATTGTCTCTTCAGCCGGCGTGCGGATAGGAGCCGAAATCGAGCGCCGGGCGCGGAGACCGCCGTTCCAGCGCGATTCGCTCGGAAAAACAGGTAGGAGACTGACGAGCGACCCGATCCGGACCTCGTTAGGGCTGCTTCCTTCCGGACCTGACCCGGTTGGCGAGTGGCTCGTCCACCGCCAATCTCCCGGTCCCTATTTGGGGCCAAAACCGCCGGAAAGCAAGCGGCCTGACCCGGCTTTGTAAGGCTGGCTTTGTGGGGCTTGTCTGGGAACACGGAAAGGCATTATTTGCCCGTCATGCCCGCCTCCAATTGGTCGCTGCATTCGCAGCTCAAGAAAGACACCATCGACATCGGCGACCTGCCGCTGTGCAAGGTGCTCGTCATCAAGGATGCGCATTATCCGTGGCTGCTGCTGGTGCCGCGGCGCGACGGCGCGGTCGAGATCATCGACCTCGACGAGGTCGCGCAGGCGCAGCTGATGACGGAAATCACCCGCGTCTCGCGGGCCCTGAAAGAGGTCACCAAGTGCGACAAGCTGAATGTCGCCGCGCTCGGCAACCTCGTCCCGCAACTCCACGTCCACGTCATCGCGCGCCGCACCAGCGACGCTGCATGGCCGCGTCCCGTTTGGGGCGTGATGCCGCCGCTGGCGCATGACGCCGAGGAAGTGCAAAATTTCATCAGCGCGCTTCGCCGCAAGATCTGGTTGGGTTGAGATTCAATGTCTGCATTCGATTCATTTCCGCTCGGCCAGCCGGCCTTTGTCACCCATGTGCTGGACCGCGCCGCGCATCTGCGCACCAATGACGAGAAGCTGTTCGCGCTGGAAGGCCACCGCGAAGCCAGAGCCTATGTGATCTATCGCGACTCGCTGGTCGTGAAGCAGGAGGATGGCGGGGCCCGCGCACTGCTCTCGCTGGAGGAAGCCCGCAGCTACGGCGCCAATCCCGGCACAATTTTCTTAGGGCTGCGCGACGCCGCGCCGATCTTCGGCATGGGGATCGCGCCGCAGGCCGCCGAGAAGCTGGTCGGACGCGCCGACGTCGCGATCACCGAATTGCGCGGCATGGCGATGCAGGGCGTGGTGCCGCCCGAGCAGCTCTCGGCCATCGCGATGGCGAAATCGATGGTGACCTGGCATCAGCGCCACGGCTTCTGTGCGAACTGCGGCACCCGCACGGCGATGAAGGACGGCGGCTGGAAGCGCGAATGCCCGAGCTGCAAGGCCGAGCACTTTCCGCGCACCGACCCGGTCGTGATCATGCTGGTCACGTACGGCGACAAGGTGCTGCTGGGACGGCAGAAGCAGTTCATGCCCGGCATGTATTCCTGCCTCGCCGGGTTCGTGGAAGCCGCCGAGACCATCGAGGACGCCGTGCGACGCGAGATTTTCGAGGAGTCCGGCATCCGCTGCACCGACGTCAATTACTACATGACGCAGCCCTGGCCCTATCCATCATCGCTGATGATCGGCTGCACCGCGCGCGCGACCAACGAGGACATCGTGGTCGACCGCACCGAGCTGGAGGATGCGCGCTGGTTCGACCATGCCGAGGCGGCGCTGATGCTGAAGCGCCAGCATCCCGACGGGCTCGCCGGCCCGCATCCGTTCGCGATTGCCCATCATCTGCTCGGCCGCTGGGTGCACCACCAAAACCCGTTGGACAAATAGCGGGAACCGGACATCGTTCTGCCGATTAAAGCTGGACACAGTTCTAGCAGTAACGGAACCATTGCGACGGATCCCCGCATGAATTTTCAGAACGGCGCCCCGAAAGTCCCGCCCCGTATCCTCTGCATCGGCCTGCCGGTGCGCGACCTGACCTTTCGCGTCAGCGTCCCGGCGCGCGGCTCCAAGGAGAACGCGACCCATTTCGACGAGATCTGCGGCGGCAATGCGCTGAACGCCGCGATCGGCATCGTCCGGCTGGGCGGCCGCGCTTCGATCTGCGGACCGATGGGCGATTCGCAGGAGACCTCGAGCCGCTACATCTTCGACAAGCTCGCCCAGGAAGGCATCGAGACCAATCATCTGATCCACATGCCGAACCTGGTCACCCCGATCTCGGCAATCATGATCGACGACAGCGGCGAGCGCACCATCGTCACCTTCCGCGATCCGGAGCTCTGGAAGGTCAAGCTGCCGCCGACCGAGCTCTTGCTGGAGGATTGCGCGGCGATCCTGACCGAGAGCCGCTGCGCGCCGTTCTGCACCGAGCTTTGCGCCGAGGCGGTCAAACGCGGCATTCCGGTGGTGGTCGACGTCGACCGCGCGATGTCGATGCGGGAGGGGCTGCTCACCGCCTCCTCCCATCTGGTGTTTTCCAGCGAGCCGCTGCAGGAGACCGCCGACGTCACCGACGACGGCCAGGCGCTGCACAAGCTCGCCAAGCTCACCCCCTCCTTCCTGGCCGGCACCCGCGGCCCTCAGGGCACGATCTGGCTCAACGAGAAGGGCGGGCTCGAGGAGACCCCGGCCTTCCCGGTCCATACCGTCGACACGCTCGGGGCCGGCGACGTCTTCCACGGGGCGTTCGCCCTCGCCATCACCGAGAAACAGCCGCTGCGGGACGCGCTCCGCTTCGCCTCGGCTGCTGCAGCACTGAAATGCACCCGCTTCGGGGGTGCTTATGCCGCACCGCAACGCGCTGAAGTTGAAGAGTTTTTGGGTCAGCACGCCGACGCCAAGCCGGCCTGAGCCGTCACGAATCGCTTGATTTGGAAGATTCTTCTCTATATGAGGGATATTGAACCTTCATATGGAACTTTCTTCTATGACCGATGTCGCCATTCAGCTTCATGACAACAGCCGCCGCCTCGACGCGATCGATCGCAAGATTCTGACCGTGTTGCAGGAGGATGCGTCGCTCTCCGTCGCCGAGATCGGCGACCGGGTCGGACTGTCGTCGACGCCGTGCTGGAAGCGCATCCAGCGGCTCGAGGCCGACGGCGTGATCCTGCGCCGCGTGGCGCTGGTCGACCAGAACAAGATCGGCCTCGGGATTTCCGTGTTCGTCTCGGTCGAGAGCGCCGACCATTCGGAAGCCTGGCTGCGCAAATTCGCCGACGCCGTCAGCGCCATGCCCGAGGTGATGGAGTTCTACCGGATGGCCGGCGACGTCGACTACATGCTGCGCGTCGTGGTCGCGGACATGCAGGCCTACGACGTGTTCTACAAGAAGCTGATCAGTGCCGTGCCACTGAAGAACGTCACCTCGCGCTTCGCGATGGAGAAGATCAAGTCGGTGACGGCGCTGCCGGTGCCCGCGGCGTAAGCGCCGCCGCACATCCCGCACGAGACGTCGATACGCTCCCAGGTAGTTCGTCTGTCCGGCATTTACCTGAAGTTAGCGCCGGCAGCGGTATCCTGCTGCGATGGAGCCGGGGGAGATCATCCCAGCGAAACGACCGCCTGCCTGGCTGGGCGCGGCTGCATTGCTGCTTGCGAGCTGGATCGCGGTCGCAGTGCCGTCGCTAAAGGTGCGGGCGGGCAGCGACGTGGTGGCCGTGGCCTTTCCGCCATGGTGGCGCGCCGAGCGCGCGCTGATGGCCGCCGCGTCCGCTGATGCGTCGATCGTTCGGATGACCGCGATCCCGGCCCTGCTGGTGGTGCGGCCTGATCGCGATGGCGGGCTGCGCCGGCTGTACGAGGCCGGCGCCTTGCTGACCATGGATCCGCAGGCGATCGCCGGCTGCTTCACGGCGGATGACGATCTGGGGGCTGGGGATGACCTTCGAAGGCGATGAGATGGCCGCCCTGCGCGAGACGGCCAGCAAGATCCTGCTCGTGGTGCTCTGGCTGCACGTTCCGATCGCAGTCATCGTCGGCATGACGCTGCACACCGACTGGCTGATGCCGGCCGGCTTTATGGTCGCGATGGCGCTGGCTGCGACATTGTCGTGGCGCGTCTCGGGGAACGGCGTTTCAACGCGCCTGATCGTTGCCGTGGCCCTGATGGCCGGCGTGTCGATGCTGGTCTACCAGTTTGCGGGCCACCGCTGGCAGGTCGACATGCACATGTATTTCTTCGCCGCGCTGGCGTGCCTGGTCGCCTATTGCGACTATCGGCCGATCGTCGCCGGCACTGCGGCGGTTGCCCTGCATCACCTGACGCTGAATTTCATCCTGCCGGCCGCGATCTATCCCGGCGGCGCCGATTTCGGTCGCGTCGTTCTCCACGCCGTGATCCTGCTGATCGAGGCCGGCGTGCTGATCTGGCTCGCGCACACGCTTGCCGAACTGTTCGAGAGAGCGGCGCAAAAGGCGGCGGAGGCCGAGGCCGCCGGTGCCGCCGAAGCGCGCGCCAACGCCGAACGGATCGAGGCCGAACAGGCCAAGCGCGACCGCGATGCCGCGCGGCGCGAGCTCGCCGCCGGCTTCGAGCGCAAGATCGGCGAGGTCGTCGAGGCCGTCGCGGTGGCGGCGAGCGCGATGCAGGGCCTGTCGACGACGATGAACGGCAGCAACGCCGAAACCATTCGCCAGGCCACCGCCGCCGCCTCCGCATCGACGCTGGCGTCGAGCAATGTGGAAACCGTCGCGTCCGCGACCGAGGAGCTGACGGCCTCGATCAACAGCATCGCCGAGCAGGTGACGCGCTCGGCGCGGATCGCCGCCAAGGCCGCCGACGAGGCACGCCGCACCAACAGCGTCGTCGAAGGCCTTGCCGCCGGCACGCAGAAGATCGGCGAGGTGGTGACGTTGATCCAGAGCATCGCCAGCCAGACCAATCTGCTCGCCCTGAACGCAACCATCGAAGCGGCGCGTGCCGGCGAGCATGGCCGCGGATTCGCCGTGGTCGCGAGCGAGGTCAAGGCACTGGCCAACCAGACCGCCAAGGCGACCGAGGAGATTTCGGCCCAGATCCAGGGCATCCAGAGCGCGACGGGTGCTGCCGTCAGCGCGATCGGGACCATCGGGACCACGATCGCGGAAATCGACCAGGTCTCGGGCGAGATCGCGGCCGCCGTCGATCAGCAGGGCGCGGCGACCCGCGAGATCTCCAGCAATTTGCAGCAGGCCGCCGATCGCACGCGGGACGTCAACAAGGGTATCCTCAACGTCAACCGCGCCTCCGAACAGGCCGGCAGCGCGACAGCACAGCTGCTCGATGCGGCCAACGGCCTGTCGTCGCAATCGGAATGGCTGAAGACCGAGCTCGACCGCTTCCTGGCCTCCCTGCGGGCAGCGTGAGCACCACCTCCTGAGCTGTCATCGCCCGGCTTGACCGGGCGATCCAGTACGCCGCGGCCTCTCGGCTCAATCACGATCGTCTCTGGAATACTGGATCACCCGCTTTCGCGGGCGATGACACCATTCTTCGCGGCGAGCACCGAGCTCAGATCTTCTGATTGTACTCGCCGACCTCGGGATGCGTGCGCAGCACGGCATCCATCGCCTCGAACATGTCGTGCATGCGCCGCTCGCTGACCGGGCTTTCCACCACGACCACGAGCTCCGGCTTGTTCGAGGACGCGCGCACCAGGCCCCAGCTGCCGTCCTCGACCGTGACGCGCACGCCGTTGACGGTGACGAGGTCGCGGATGTTCTGGCCCGCGACCTTCCCGCCCTGCTGCTGCAACGCCTCGAAGTGCTTCACGACGGCGTCGACGACGCCGTACTTCGCCTCGTCGGCGCAATGCGGCGACATGGTCGGCGACGACCAGGTCTTCGGCAGCGCGTCCTTGAGGTCAGCCATCGACTTGCCGGGCGCGCGGTCGAGCATTTCGCAGATCGCGATCGCCGATACCAGGCCATCGTCATAACCGCGACCGAACGGCTTGTTGAAGAAGAAGTGGCCGGACTTCTCGAAGCCGGCGAGCGCGCCAAGCTCATTGGTGCGGCGCTTCATGTAGGAATGCCCGGTTTTCCAGTAGACCGTCTTCGCGCCCTGCTTCTGCAACACCGGGTCGGTCACGAACAGCCCGGTCGACTTCACGTCGACGACGAACTGCGCATTCGCATTGATCGCCGACATGTCGCGCGCCAGCATGACGCCGACCTTGTCGGCAAATATCTCCTCGCCGGTGTTGTCGACCACGCCGCAGCGGTCGCCGTCGCCATCGAAGCCGAGGCCGACATCGGCCTTGTGCGCCAGCACCGCATCGCGGATCGCGTGCAGCATCTCCATGTCTTCCGGATTCGGATTGTATTTCGGGAAGGTGTGATCGAGCTCGGTGTCGAGTGGGATCACATCGCAACCGATCGCCTCCAGCACCTGCGGCGCGAACGCGCCCGCGGTGCCGTTGCCGCAGGCCGCGACGACCTTCAGCCTGCGCTTCAGCTTCGGCCGGCTGGTGAGGTCGGCGATGTAGCGCGCCGGATAATTCTCGTGGAATTGATAGGAGCCGCCGGCCTTGTTGTTGAATTCGGCGTTGAGCACGATTGCCTTCAGCCGCGACATCTCGTCGGGACCGAAGGTGAGCGGACGGTTGGCGCCCATCTTGACGCCGGTCCAGCCATTGTCGTTGTGCGAGGCGGTGACCATCGCGACGCAGGGCACGTCGAGGTCGAACTGCGCGAAGTAGGCCATCGGCGTCACCGCGAGCCCGATGTCATGCACCTTGCAGCCCGCCGCCATCAGGCCCGAGATCAGCGCGTATTTGATCGAGGCGGAATAGCCGCGGAAATCGTGGCCGGTGACGATCTCTTGGCGAACGCCGAGCTCCGCGATCAGCGCGCCGAGCCCCATGCCCAGCGCCTGCACGCCCATCAGGTTGATTTCCTTGTTGAACAGCCAGCGCGCGTCGTATTCGCGAAACCCGGTCGGCTTCACCATCGGCTCGGATTCGAAGGCATAGGTGTTCGGGACCAGCGCGGATTTCGGCTTCGGAAACATGGGTCGGCCTTATGGTCGTATGCAGAAAGACATCGTCGCAGCCTTTAGCGAATGCGCGGGCCGGGCGAAAGCAGAGACTGGGGCTGGTGACCAACAATTACGGCAGAAATGGCGGCAACTATCCCGCGAGTTGAACGCCGGATCGCGCCGGCCTTCCCAGCATTACGGTGACAGATTCGAGCCCGCGATCTCCGCAATCGTCGTCCCGGCGAAGGCCGGGACCCATACGCCGCAGCGGGTGTTGGGTTCGGGACCCGTCGTTCCGGCGTTGCTCACCAAAGACGGTCTGTGGTTATGGGTCCCGGCCTTCGCCGGGACGACAGCGAGTGTGTCGCACGCTATCCCGTGAGGATGACTTATTGCTCCAGCAACAATTTGCCGTTGGCGTATTCGAAGCGCTTCAGCTTCGACAGGAAGGACAGGCCGAGCAGGTTTTCCGACAGCGCCTCGTCCGGCAGCACCAGGGCGTCGACGTCGCGCACGGTCAGACCGCCGATCTCGATCATGGCGATGCGGGCGCGTGCGGCCTTGATGGTGCCGTTCGCAGTGGTGACGCGCGAGGTGTAATCGCCCGGCACCGGACGCAGGCCGAAGCGGGCGGCCGAGGTCTCGTTCAGGGCAACCACCGAGGCGCCGGTGTCGACCATGAAGTTGATGCGCTGGCCGTCGATCCGGCCATCGGTCGCGAAATGACCGCGCGGATCGGGCGCAATGCTGAACGTGCGGGCGCTGGCCTGCGCCGCCGTGACGGCGGGGGCGGTGGTCTGCCTTGTGGTGGTCGCGGCGGCTGGCGACATCTTGCTGGCCATCTGAGCCATGAAGGTGCCTAGCCCGATCAGGATGGCCGCGAAAATCATCAGGTTACGCATGACACCATACTCGGAAAACCGAACACGCAATTTCACCACGCCGCCCGCCGCGCCGCGAGCGAGGGCGGCGGCACGAGCCTGCCATTTTGGCCAAAAGGATGAGCGAAGCGTTAATGTGAGCCCAGAGAAGCGGCCGAATGACATCGGCCGCCTGCCCGGGCAGCAATTTGCCGGCCTTCAGGCCGTCTTTCAGGCCGTCCTGGCAACCGGGCTCGGCATCGCAACGCGCAGCGCGTAATAGACCGCGCCGGCGATGCCGACACCGAAGAACCAGCCATAGACCGCCCACCACGTCGGCAGGATCGAGGTGAAGTTCGGCAGCACCGACGAGAACAGCGCGCCGATGCCGGCGGCGATCAGCGCGCTGACGTTCCAGCCGTTCTGGAAGCGATATTCGCCGTTCTCCTGATACAGCGCCGGCACATTCACGCGACCTTTGGCGATCAAATAGTAATCGACCATCATGATCCCGAAGATCGGCCCCATCGTCGCGCCGATCAGCCCGACGAACGAGGCGGCGCTGCCCTCCCAGGGCGCGAACGGATACAGCGCCAGCGCGATCAGCGCTGCGATATAGCCGCCCTTCTTGAAGTCGATATGCCGCGGAAACACGTTGGAGAAATCGAACGCCGGCGAGACGAAATTGGCGACGACGTTGATGCCGAGCGTCGCCACCGCGAAGGTGACCGCCGCGAGCAGCGCCAGGAACCAGCTGTCGAACTTCGCCGAGATCTGGTCGGGATGCAGCAGCACCTCGTGATAGACGTTGAACGCTGCGATCGTGGTGACGCCGGCAACCAGCGAGAACAGGATCAGATTGACCGGCAGGCCCCAGATATTGCCCTTGCGCAGCGCTTTCACGTCGGGCGCATAGCGTGAGAAGTCGCAGAAGTTGAGATAGAGCGCGGCGAAATAGGTGATCCATGTGGCGGCGACGGCGCAGAGCGCCGGGAAAGAGCCGGGCACGCCAGGCACACCGGCTTCCTTGGTCTTCTCCAGCAGCACGTCCTGCGGGATCGGCGCGGTGAGCGAGATGCCGCCGGCCGCGATGCAGAGATAGATCGCAAGGATCAGCATCATCAGCCACACCGCAGGTCCCGCCCAGTCCTGGAAGCGCCGCACCGTTTCCATGCCGCGCTGGATGATCAGCAGTTGCAGCGCCCAGATCACGACGAAGCAGATCACCTCGAGCGTGGAATGGCCGAGCATATGGCTGGACTGGTGGAACGCCTTGAAGCTGTCGATGCGCGTCAGTAGCGCGACGATCGCACCCGAGGCCGCCGCGGTCTGCGCCCCGTACCAGAAGCAGGCGACGACGGCGCGGACCAGCGCCGGAATGTTGGCGCCCCAGACCCCGAACGAGGCGCGCGCCAGCACCGGATAGGGCACGCCGGTCTTCACGCCGGCATTGCCGATCAGGCTCATCAGCACGAAGATCACCAGCGAGCCGACGCCGATCGCGAGGATGAAGTTGACGAAGCTGCCGCAGAGCAGGAACAGGCTGGCGGCGAGATAATAGCCCCAGAGGCTGTGGACGTCAGAGGTCCAGACGTTGAAGATGCTGAAGGCGCCCCAGTTGCGTTCCCTGGCCGGCGCCAGGTCTTCGTTATACAGCGACGGCGATGCGTTCTTGATCTCCAGGTTCTTGAAGTCCATGCCGGCCTCCCCAAGTGCGAGCCCGTGATCCCATCCCAGCGCGCAAATCTAACCACCGTTTGCGAGCGCTCGCCAGCGCAACCGATCAAGCATAATCGGGAAAACGGAGACCGGCGCCCTTAAGCGCATGATGAAGTTAGGTTGAGCTTGCGACCGCAAAGATGCTGCGCTCCCTCTCCCGCTTGCGAGGGCTTTGCGCAATCGGGCGTGCGCGGGTGGAGGCCAGTGTCAGGCATTTTT
>NZ_JASAUT010000091.1:0-20852 GCF_029952935.1 Bradyrhizobium sp. Mp19
CAAAGCGGTCTTAGGAAGACAAATATGTCTGGCAACTCCTTGGCTCACAGAACGACATGGCTACGATCCGACTTCGCGAACCTAGTGAACGGCTTCAGCAATTGGCCGGAGGAGCTGCCGTGTGGTCAAGTGACCGTTGTGCTCGCGGACGAGGTCCTTCGCCGTGCCGGCCGCAGGACGGGACTCTCAGACTTCACTGCCCAGGATCTCAGGGGCCTGGTGATCGGTTTCAATAGATGGCCGCTGCAGAGCGCCGCTCGCCAAGCCACGATCGCGATCGTCAATGAGGTCCTAGGCCGCGGTATCCGGTTCTTTGACTTTACCAAACCGGAATCGGAGAGTCTGATGGATGGCTTCAATAGGTGGCCGCAAGGCGAAGCAGGGCATGAGGCGATAGCGAAGATCATCGAGGAGCTGCAACTGATACAAAGTGAAGCCACTCAGCTCCGGTCAGGGGAGAAGTGGTCCCACCAAACAAGGCAATCGGCCAAAGAAGCCTCTTCCTAGCGGTGTTCATGCGTAGTATGCGGCGAGGTCACAACACGACAATCCCACGCAGCGACCCTCTTGGGATGCAGTCGGAGGCGTGCACAGCCACAGAATTGAGTAAACAATCGGAAGGACGTAGTTGTTGATCCAGGCTGAGAAGGATGTCGTCGAGCAGATGCTCTCATCATTGGCGATCAGCTTGTTGCAGAATCGTGTTGCGCCCTCCTACGAACAGGTGATGCATCATTTCGGATTAGCCTGCGAAAGAGCGGGGCTGATCGCGACGGAAGAGGTGGCAGTTCGGATATTGAAGCGCGTTTCAAGCGAAATCAACGAGGCGCAGTCGGTGCTCGAGTTTATCGGACGCGGGGCGGATCTAATGCATTGATCTCGAAGTTAAGAAACTTCCATCGAATCAGTGTCAGATGCAGCCGGGCGCGCGTTGTTCGACTGAGAAAGCGCCCCGGCAAGGGCCGAGTCGTCCGCTTTTGCTGGCCGAAACCTGCGGCAGTCTGAACCGATCTGGCAAGATCGATCCTTGCCGCCGATGTCAGAATAGGTGGGGACTCGCCATCTAGGAGGTTATCAGCCAGCCTTTGCCGATTGCGCCGGGGCGTACCGCCTCGCAGTGAAGCGTGAGCGGTGCTACATGGGATCGCGGGCTTTCAAGCTAGCGTCCCAACGTGGCCATCTGAATGAGCAGGGGGCGGTTTGTTGCCTCGGGAGTAGGAGCCGCAACTCGCCGGCTATCAGCGCCGCGCCGCCGAGGCGCCGTAAACAGCGAGCATTTTGCCAAGCTTAAAACTCGGTTGATCCTCGTCTGCTTTTCGTCGGTCCGCTATCTACGCCTAAGCTTCGGGAGAGGCTGATGGCCAGCCGTCCGCCCATTGTTCGTCGCTCTGAAGCCCGTCAGCTTATCGACAGCTACGTCTCGTAGCAGGAACATCTTTACTGGCTGGTCCGGCTTGACGTTCTCAGATCTGGCAAGAGAATTGGATGGTATCCATCAAGGGATTTACCGCCGAGGCTTTGGCTGTGCTGCGGTGAGCTGCAGTTGCTCGCCTGCAGGCCGGCAGGTGTGCGCGCCAGCCGTGGGCGGTGATTGCGCCGTATGACCGCCAGCTTTGTCATCAGCCGATCAGCGCGCCAACCCTGGTGAGGCTGACGGCTTAAAGGTGCGGCTGCGGACGCGCTTGGTTTGGATACGGAGAGACGGCGATGAATACAGAGCAGCTTGGCTCAGGCACTCCTTCGGGAACTTCCGATTCGGAAACCTCCGAGCCGGCATCTCCGGCTGCCACGCAGTGGGGCGAAGCCCTGACGGATGCGCTGGCGTCCGCTGGCGAGGCGTCCAGCTCGCAGCTCGAGGTCTTGTCGACCTGGGCCGCCGAAGGCGGGCAGGGGCAACACGAGGACCGTCGAGAAGCGGTAAGTCGTACGAGGGCTTGGCAGGACAGAGGCGATGTTAATGAGGCCCTAGATTTGTCGTCCCTGTCCCTGACCGGCTTGCCTGCGTCGACCCTGGCCGGGCTGCGTCGCCTGAATGTCGACGACAATCAGCTGAACAGCCTTCCTGGGAACCTTCCGGTCAGTCTCCAGTGGCTCTCTGCCAGCAATAATCGGCTGACCGGCCTGCCCGAGCTTCCAAATGGCCTGCTGCAGCTCGATGTCATCAGCAACGGGCTCACCAACCTGCCCGCACAGCTACCGCCCGGGTTGCTGCGGCTGAGGGTCGATAACAATCAGCTAACCAGTCTGCCTGATCGCCTTCCGGCGACGCTTGAGGAACTGGACGCCAGCGGCAACCGCTTGACCAATCTGCCCGACCTTCCATCCCGGCTCCAGCGCCTCAACGTCGACCACAATCAGCTGACGGACTTGCCCGAGCCTCTTCCGGGCGGGCTCCAATGGCTCAGCGCTAGCCACAACGAACTGACCAGTCTGCCCGAAACGGCGCTTCCCGACCTAATTTGGCTCGGCGCCAGCAACAACCAGCTGACCAGCGTACCCGAGACCCTGCTGACACAGCTAAGCGGTTATTCTAGCGTTAATCTGGAGAATAATCCGCTCCCCGATTTGGTGCAGGCTGGCCTGACGGCAACGATACATGCAGCGGGCTATGCAGGCCCGCAGGTCTTTTTATCGACGGCCGAAGGCGCGCTGGAAGTCCAGCCGCGCTCGCTGCAAGAGGTTGTGGCGCACTGGCTCGAGGCCGAGCCGTCGGTAATGGCCACTTGGCAGCGCTTCGCCCAAGAACCGGGTGCGCAAGACTATGCACGCTTCCTCGACCGGCTCGGGGGTACCGTGAACTATGGCAACGAAGCGTTCCGGCAGGCGGTCGTCGAGGATCTGCGGCAAGCAGCCGTCAGGCCGCGTTTGCGTGAACAGTTTTTCCAACTGGCCTCGGGAGCGAGCGAGCGCTGCGAAGATCGGGTTACCTTGACCTGGAACGGCATGCAGAGCGCACGGCTGAACGCTGACGTTGAAGACGGCGTCTATGACGGCCGGTTAACCGAGCTGCTCCAGCAGGGCCGGGTCCTGTTTCGTCTGGAGGCGCTGGACAGGATCGCACGCGAGACGGTCAATTCCCTTCGTCGTGCCGATCCTGACGCCGACGTCGACGAGATCGAGGTCTACCTTGCCTACCAGACCCAGCTGCGCAACCCGCTGCAGCTGCTGCACATCGCTCCGGATATGCGCTTCTTGAATGTCTCTAACGTGACCGAGGACGATATTGTCAGAGCCGAGGCGTCGGTGCGCAATCAGGAGGCAGCGGAATTTCCGGACTACCTGGCAACGCGCTGGCACCCATGGGAAAGCGTGTTGAGGCGCATCGCACCCGAAGACCATGTTGCAATGGAGAGGCGGCTCGTCGACGCGATGGGCGATGAATTCCAAGCCCGCTTGGATCGGCGACTGGCCGAGAATGGTCTGACGGGCGATGCCGATGCAGAGCGAGTGCTTGGCGCCCAGATTCGCAAAGAGATCGCCCTCGAGATCAAAGGCCCGGTCATGCATCAGGTCCTCGAGAGATTCGGACTTGAGCTTTGAAGCGCCCTCGAGCGGGAGCCGTCGATCCGGCCAGCTGCGCGCAATCTCAGGCGGCTATCGATCCTTATCGAGGAACGAATGGAGAAGTTTCGTCGAGCGAATGAGTTGCCGGCAGGTCTCGGTCGCTAGGTTGTGCGGACGATCAAGAGAAATCGTTCTATCGACTACTCGACCAGGCGAGCACTCTGTCGAATATCACTCGTTCATCTCTGATAGCGAAATGGATAGTGAACCGGTCCCACAGTCGCCCTTGTGCCTCGTAGGCTCTCGATATTCGTTGCGCGAGATCGATAGGACCCTCGCTGCATCACGCTCGACTCCAAATCACGAAGCATGGTGTAGTTTCGCCGGATCCACTGATGCAGTTCGGTGGTCCAGTCCTTTTCGTCGCGCAGATACCCGGTGAAGGAAAAACTCAGCCGATCGATATATCTCTTTAGAAACAACGGGAGCGCGGAAATCCGGAGCACTCGCTCACAATCCATCGCGTCAGGTAGTCCTTCGCGCAGCACGAATTCATTGTGGACGGTGACCAGCGCCGCCGGTGGAATCTGCCGCCGCAGCATTTGATAACCACGGAAGGAATGGCGGTCAGCGCCCGCGACGAAGAGGATGACAGGCGCGACACAGCAGCGTGCTGTTTCCTTGATGAAGCCGATCTCCTCGCACATCTTGAAGAACTCGTCGAAGGCGTGGAAGCCGAGGTCGATCACCTTGGCTACCCGATCGTGTATGATCAGTGGGTCCATCAGTTGCATCTTACCGTAAGTGTCAATTACATCTGCGGTCTCCGTGATGTTGGGGAGATAATCGAGCAATGACGGTTCCTTGAGATTTACATCGAAGGAGAGCGCCGTACCATTTTTCAGCAGCAAGTACTCGCTCACGAGGCGAGCGACGAGAGTTTTGCCGACCTGCGGGCTAGGAGAGCAGATGATGTAGATAGGAGTCGCTAACATAGCCAGCAGATCAATCTCACTTCGTCCCTGGGCTCAACCCGTCGCTCGCCGATAATGCGACTACTTATCGTCGCTCCGAGTCGCTGACTTGGCGCCGGCCAATTCCGTCAAGTTGATGCGATCAAACTCGCTCCAGACATTTGCCAGCCAGTGCCGTACATAGCCGCGCAGAACGAAGGAATTGTTCGCCGGCTCATCGTTCCGGCCCTTGTTTGCGACAAAATCGACGAATGGGACAGAAGCGACTTCGACCTGCTCGTAGGCCATCTCGTTGAGCTTCGGGATGGTCAACTCGGTCGCATGCTTGATGCGGTGAAAATAAGAATTATAGGTCGACTGGTCCCACTGGAAGAATTGAGTATCGTTGATGAAGTTCTTCACCAGATAGTACTTTGCGCCGGCCATGTAGGTCGCGGTCTCGGCGATCTCGTCCAGCGAAGCGATGGATGATCCCAGAATATGGAATACGGCAAAAGTGATCTGGCCGGATCGCGCCGAATCCAAAAAGCCGATGTCGCGCAAGGAGGCCAGTGCTGTGGATAGTAAGCCGGCGCGAGCATCGATAACGGTGACGGATAGCCCTGAGTTCAGGGTATCGAAGATCTTCATCTGGTCCGCCGTCGTCGCCATATCGACGATCTCGGTGATTGCGGGATAGAATCGCTTCAACGTTCCCCGCGGCGACTCCGTGTCGAATGCGCGTGTTTGCACGTTATTGACGTTGAAGTAGTCCAGAAGCGTTCGTGATACGGTCGTCTTGCCGACGCCTCCTTTGTCCGCGCCCACCACAATCACAACCGGCTTCACCATGGAATTCTCCTGAGACACTCGCTATTGCCGCGCGCGACGTGCGCAATCGGCGTGTCTTTGCTTTGGATGCGAACATGGCAGAAAGAAGGGGCTATTGAATCTTCGACGCGGGTGCGGCCCGATTGATGAGGTTTTCCAGTGCCGAGCCATCGGAGCTCTTTGATTGCGACGACGATGCAATTCGATGACAATAACTAATCTCTCGTGATCGCGTTTCACGTGAGGTTTGTGGTGAGCTGAAAGGACAAATTATTCGAGCAGTCGACCATGCGCGCTGATGATCGCGATCACCATCATGCTAATTCAATTTGATCGTTGATCAGCGCAAACAATTCGAGAGTCTCACGTACGTCAGGAAAGTTGGGCTTTGGCGTGGGCATGACCGGGGTGTTCCGCCCCGGTGCTTAAGACGCTTTCGGCGCGTTGGGTCGCACGGCCGTGCTGATCCGGTTGATCGTCAGACATCTAACTCGACAATCATGGCGGCCGTCTCATCCGGCAGGCAACGTGACGAGCGAACACAACAAGAAAACTATCGAGCAGCGGCCTGTTTAAAGCCTCGTTGCACATTCGAATGTCAGAGCGCCGAGCTGAGAGCTCGGCCCGGGACCTCGGCTCTGTGGACCTGTTCGACGGCGGGAAGCGGTATCCGACGGGCCCTTCTGCAGTTGCTTGATCGGCGAGCCTGATGACCATCTCAATTAGGGATCTTCACTTTGGGCATGAGCGTCACCGACCATCCCCCATACTTGCATCTAGCGACACGGAGGTTGGTCGCTCGGAGAGTCGCCCGTTCCGCGACATGTCGAAAGCGATAATTTTCTCGTGCATATAATCAGGTCCGCCACAATGCGGCCGATCAGGTGGCATCCCAGGCGGCGCCGTCGAGGGAACCCGCCGTTATTGTGGGGCTGCCGCTGCCACGATGGGCCGCTGCTGATCATCGTCACAGGTATTCAGGATCGGGCCGCGTGACACCACAGAACATAACGCCAGTTCGCCAGGGTCGCAGTAACTGAGCACACCTGTAAAGCGCAAGGCAGCTAAAAGCACATATTTGCTAGCAAATCGGGTAAGGAGCGGAAACAAGAAGCGTCGACTTCATAGCTCCTGCTTCTCTGCCCCGGAGTCCGCCGACAGGAGCAAACTCTAGCTCTGCGAAGGCCCCAGGGCCAAGAATTCCGCTTGGGCCAGCAGTGAGAGATTAGCAACGATCGGCAAGCGGTTAATGTGTGATTACGCCGCTAGTGCGAGAATTTGAGCGCAATTTTTTTGCTCCGCCGCAGCAAACTGCCGGTTCTTTACCGGAGGACGTGGAGAGCGAGTCTCGTGCCTGCGGCGCTGAGGTTGCCTGAGAGTTAATTGGGTTTCCTCGGTAAAGCGGGTGATGGTGTGGCGCCTAGCTGCTCGGCGTGTGACGGGGTCGTCGTGGCGGAGGGAACAGGTGCCGACTCGGCCGCGACCGGTGGGGAGCGGCCGACGATAACGGTGAGCAGACCCTGGCCCCACAGCCGCTGCGCGACCTTCCTGGCGTCTTCCAACGTCACCGCATCGACGATGGTATTGTAGTTTTCGATATAGTCGATAGGTAGCTTGTCAAGCTGATGCTGCAGCAGCGTTCGCGCTAGCTTTGATGAAGAATTGAGAGCCAGCATCTTCGAGCCCTTCAGGTAAGATTTTGCATCGTCGAGTTCTTGTCGGGTCGGGCCCTCGTCGGCGATACGGCGGACCTGCTTCTCAATCTCTTCAAGCGTCTCGCCGGCACGATTGGCGCGGGTGCCGCTGTTGCCTACGAACACGGCGGAATGATTCATCCAGACCAGCTGCTGACGGACGGAATAGGCCAGCCCGCGCTTTTCGCGAACTTCGCGAAACAGCCGTGACGACAGACCGTCGCCGCCGAGAACGTGGTTGACGATATTGGCGGCCATGAAATCGGGCTTACTGCGGCGGACGCCGGGACCACCGAAAGTCACAGCCGTCTGGGCCACATCGAGCGGAATGAAGACGCGCTGCGGCGGCTTTGCTGCGACGACGTCGCGAATCGGCACCGAGTCCGCCTTGGCCGGCAGGCCGCCAAACGCCTTGTCGAGCAGTCCGCAGAGGACGTCTGGCTGAATGTCACCGACCACAGCGATCTTGAGGGTGTCTTTTGCGATCACGCGCCGGACATAGCCCTTGAGATCGGTGACGCCAATCTTCGGGACGCTCTCGAGCGTGCCTCCGGCTGGCCGAGCATAGGGATGATCGTTAAAGGCGACTTCGAGGAACTTGCGATTGGCGAGCGATGAAGGATTGTTTGAATCATTCCTAAGATTCGCGAGCAGGCTGGCACGGATCCGTTCGACATCGGCCGCGTCGAAACGGGGTAAGGTTAGTGCCATCCGTAAAAGGTCGAAGGCCTCATCCGCGTTTTCCTCGAGCGTGCGTAAGGCACCGCGGAACTGATCGCGCGTCGATCCAAAACTCAGCTCAATGGCGCGACGGTCGAGCCGCTCGTGAAAGCTCTTGGAGTCGAGATCGCCGGAGCCTTCATCGAGCAAGTCAGCGACCATGTGGCCGACGCCGGCTTTGTCGGCGGGGTCCTGTGTCGCGCCGCCGTTGAAAGCGAATTCCATCGCAATAAACGGGACAGTTGCGTCTTTGACGAACCAGGCTTCTACCCCACAGGGCGAGACCAGGCGCTGGATCTTGGCCGCGGCAACGCTCTTGGCGGCGCCGAGCGAATCTGGCGAAACAAGCATTCCAATTGACAATGAAGCTCCGCCGATGAGGACGGAACGCCGTGTAAAGGAACAGGTCATGATCGTTTCTCCGTGTGCTTTGACGTCGCTTTGGTGAGATAGCCGGTCACCGAGCGCTTCTTGTCGAGCCATTTGCGCGAGGCCTCGAGTACCTGCTCCGCCCGTACGGCGCGGATGCTGTCCGACCAGCCTCGGACGTCGTCGATGCTCAATCCGGTCGTCAGTCCGCCGCCATACCAGGTCGCGAGCTCTTCCAAGTTGTCGTGGGCATAGATTGCTTGCGCGATCAGCTGTGTCTTGACCCGCTCGAAATCCTCTGCCTGCGGGGAATTGTGCGCAATATCGGCGACCGTCTCGTCAATGGCGCAGTCGAGCTGCCCGAGCTCGACGCCCGGTTTCGGCGTGGCAGAAATCTCGAATTGATGCCACCACCCATCAATTTGCAGAGCACCTCAAGCGCTGGACTCTCCCCGGCGGTCGCGGTGCGAGCCGAGGGTACGAGATAGAGACGGCGCAAGGCTGGCTGCTCGACGCGGGGATCTGCCAACGTCACGGTGCGCGGCGCGGCCGGCGTTGGCTCCTGCGGTCGCAGGCGTTCCGCAGGAATCGATGGCTGCGGGGGAATGCCGCCAAAATTCCTTTCCACCATCGGGCGGACCTCGCTGACCTTGACGTCACCCGCGATGATCAGGATGGCGTTGTTCGGCGCGTAGAAACGCTTGTAGAAAGCGAGCGCGTCTTCGCGGTCGAGATTTTCGATCTCCTGCCGCCAGCCGATCACAGGGTGACCGTAGGGATGGTTGAGGTAGAGCGCCGCCATCATCTGCTCGACAAGCCGCGCATCCGGCCTGTTGGCGACGCGCATATTATATTCCTCCAGCACGACGTCGCGCTCTGACAATACGTCCCGGTCCTTGAGAATAAGACCGGTCATGCGGTCGGCTTCAAATTCCATCATCTTGCCGAGCTGTTCGCGCGGCACGTGCTGGAAATAACTGGTATAGTCCCTTCCCGTGAAGGCGTTCTGATTGCCGCCGACGCGCAGCACGGTCTGGGAGAATTCGTCCGCCTGATGTTTGGTTGTGCCCTTGAACATCAGGTGTTCAAGGAAATGCGCTAGCCCCGATTTGCCCGCCGGCTCATCGGCGGAGCCAACCTTATACCAGATCATCTGAGTCACAACGGGTGCGCGATGATCCGGAATCATCACCACTTGCAGGCCGTTTGGAAGCATGAGGGTAGCCGGTCGATCCGATCTGGCCTTGTCCTCAGCAAAGATGCTCTCCTCCGCAGAAGAGTATAGGTTACGATTGGTGCTATCAGCCGTCCTGTGCTCGACCGCCGGGGAGGTGGGTGTCACTGAATCGATAGCGCCAGTAGCGATGCTCGACGCCATGGCGTTGACGGTACTCCGGTTCTTCATGGCCTTGCCTTCGCTCCATAGAGATCCATGTTTTGTGGCAGATAGACCGACAAAACAGGAGGCTGTACACGGTTTGGCAAGGAGCAAAGGTCGGGCCAAATGCCCGATGTGCGGCACGGGCCGCACGGCGCGCCAACCGGACGCAAGACCGATCCGGCGCGCGTGTTCTGGTCAAAGGTCAACGGCCGGCAGGTCGTGAACACGACATTGCGCAAGAAAGCACACGACAATCTGGCGCAAACCGTAGAATGGCAGCGGGGATAGACAAATTGAACCGCGATATGACTCCGGATCAAATCCCTGTCGCCTGTTGCTGTCTCGTTCTACGCCGGGAGTGGCTTGACGATGTTTCTCATGGTGGCGAGGCGAGAGTTGGCGAGAAGCTCCTTGGAGTACGCTGTGCCGAAGTAGTCGAGGACGAAGGTGCCAGAATAGCGTAGATTATCGCACGCGCGGATGAGGCTATCGAGTATTGCGCCGACTTGCCCAATGCGGTCGCGATAGCGCGCGCGAATGACATTAACAGCGTTCATCGAATGAACCGCCTCGTCGGCAATTATCTCTCGCAGCCAATGATGAAACGTGTTGTTCCCAAGAGCGTCGTAAAACGGCTTTTCTGCCGCGTAGGCGCGGCAAGTGCACATTTCGTCAAACGCAATCATAACTAACAAGGAGAATTCGTCCTTCAGGTAATCGGTAATCGGACCAAAATCATGCGATCGAGCGCCCAACCTCTCGCGAAGATGCTTTTCGGATCCGTTCGCGACAAGTTCAATGATCCGGATGAAGCCATTGGTGTGGCGCTCTTCATCAATCACCCAGGCGCTGAGAAATGCTGCAGCTTCATCGGTCGCGATGAGATTTCTGGCGGCAAGTTCTTGTTTCAAATGCCGGGCGTCATATTCCGTGTATAAATCAGGCCACAATTTATCCCAACGTGCGCGTATGGCTGATGGTTCGGCGCTGAACATCGCAGGTGTAAGAGCGCTGAACAATTCGCTTGGATTCCAGTCCCGTCGAACCGGCGTGATCATCCCTGTCCCCTAGCCGCGAGCGCTTAAGCGAACGTTTTTGTCTTTCCGAACCCTGGCAAATATTAGCTGCATACGAAACGGCCGTCGCCTCTCAGTTTTGGTGGGGCAAGTCCGGGTCGTACTGTTCTCGGCCCATCCAAGGTTGCGGTCAATGGCCAGCGAAAGTTCATCGCGGTGAGAAGCAAGCCAAGAAGAAGTGGAATACGCGCGTTTACCAGCCGACTGGTTTCGTCGTACTGATCGACACGCATAGCATCGTCAGTCTACCATCGGCCGGTTGCTCGGACTGCACGACGCCTTTGCCGTCACTATATTCTGGCGCGGAGTTCGAGCGATGGGACATGCACCAAGCAACGGTCTGTGCGAGAATGCGCGCTGAGCAGGCTCGGAGCATTGAAGCGTTGGCAATGCTCCCCGATCCACCTTCGTCGCTGTTTAGTACGAACTGCCATTGCCCTTATTCCTGTCGCACTCTGCCCTGTCCGGTGTGATACTTATTATGTCCAGAGTCCGACGCTGCGGATCAGGGCTGCGGGAGCGCTGTATCAAGTACATGTTTTTCCTGTTCGTGGACGGCAAGCCCTCACGATCGTTTGTGGCACGTCGCTTGCTCGGTCGAGAAGTGACAATAGTGGCCTCACAATCATGAGATGGTGTGTGGGCGCGTCAATTAGTGATCATGGGAGACATGCGGGAGCGCTGCTCAGGCGTCGTCTCGTCCATATACAACCATACAGGAGATGGCGATGACGAAAGAAACCGGGATCAACGATGACATCGGCATTGCAGCCGGCGCATTTCAGGACTTCACGAAGCGAGCCATCGGAGCGCAAAGCGAGTTTGTGAAAAAGTACTCAGAGGCCTATTGGCACTGGCAGGAGCGCATTCAAATCGAAGCGACGCAGTTGACAGAGTTCTTCAAGCATGTCTCCTCGACGTCTTCAGCGCCCGACCAGATCGGCATTCTTCAGGGGTGGATGAAAGGCGCCAAGCAGCGGTTCACGGAGGATGTTGTCTATTCTATCGAAGCCGCGAAAGCTCTCACGAATGTCGGACTGCAGGCTTAATTTGGTCTCTGCCGGCGCAAGGTGGCGGTGTCATATGCAAGGTAAGTAACGGATGAATTGCAATGTTACTACACGTGGCGATACAATTATCGATCGCATCTCTAATTACTTTTGAGGTTTTGCGGCGGCGTATAGTGCGGCCGATTAAGGGGAGCCTAGTTATCGGCAAGCCGGCCACTCAAGCGTCAAGCTTTTGCACGCTATTGTTCGCTGCGCGCCAAGGCGTCATCCATCCGCGGTTGTGACCCGGCATCCTCGGTCTCCGTCTTACTTTCTAGCGCAAGCGACAGTTTGAGATTGTTGTGCAACATCGCATTTGAGGGTTCTCTTTCGAGAGCTTTGCGGTATAGCCCTTGCGCCTCTTGATGGCGGCCCTTCTGATCGAGGACAACGCCCTTGGCGTTCAGTGTGCGCAGATCGCCGGGAGCCGCCAAGAGGACATTATCGAGAACCTCAAGGGCTTGATCGGGCGATTTGCGGGCCAGCAGGACCCGCGCAAGAGAGATCGCCGCATCGACATTGTTTGGTTGTTGCTTCAACGTATCGCGCAGAGTTTGCTCATCAGCATCCCGACCGAGGCTGTATGGAATTCGTTCGCGCACGCCAGGATCGATCGCCTTGGCGTCAGCTAGGTCTGACGAGGGCGTCTGCCGCGATGAAAGGGCCGACCTATCCGGGTTAGCGCAGCCTGCGAGCAGAACAAGAGCGAGCGAGCTTGAGCACAAGGCTGAGCGAAGGAAGCATGCGCGTCGCCAGAGGCTTATCTCATAGGAATTCATAGGCTATCTCACGACGAGCTGCTGTGCTCTGTTAACTTGCGGCTGGAAGCAGCCCGCCACGCTCCGAGGAAGGAACCCTTTCCTTGGTAGCCGGAAGTTTCACGGACCCAATCGGCTGGACTGTGAACTCCGAGGCGAGATCCTGATAAGACAGAACGGGCAGATCGAGCCCGTTGCGGGTGAGAAAGCCGCGTACGAAGCGCCGGATATCCATCGAGCCGAGAATGACGGGCTGGCTTTGGCTTTGTGCGATGGTCGAATGGATCTGACGGAATTGTGAAAGCAGCTTCTCGCTCTGCCAATCGTCCAGAACGAGATATGGTCCGACAGCGGTTTCGCGCACCGAAACGCGCACTATCTCTTCAGTCTCACGCTCGATGATAAAGGCGGCCACAACGCGGTGGGCATTGGCATAGCGAAAGCAGATCTGCCGCTTCAGGGCGGCACGAACATATTCAGTGAGCAGGACGGCGTTCTGCTCGCGTTCACTCCATTCTGCAAGGGCCTCCAGGAGGAGGCGAGTGTTGCGAATGGGTATCCCCTCGTCGAGCAGACGGCGCAGGACCTCTGCGATCCGAGGAATGGTCGCCGTACGAAGCACTTCCTTCACCAGATCGGCGTACTCCTGCTCCATTCGGGCAAGCAGTTGACGTGTCTCTTGAATGCCTACCAGGCGCTGTGCGTAGCGTGTCAATGTGGAATGGAGACGTAAAGCAAGAATTTCGACCGGACGGTGGTGTCCGATCCCGGCGGCTTTGAGCGCAGCTGCATGGCGTTCTTCGATCCATACGCGAGCCGTCTCCGGATCTTGCCGAAATGGGATGCCGCTTAGTTCAATGTTCGCAATATCATCGTTGAGAACGAGTTGCGTCGGATCGATCACATCCCGTTCAACCGGCACGCTATCGACATCTATCCTGAACTGCGACTTGGACAGGTTCTGGTCAATCCGGGCCGGGATACGCGGAACCGTGATTCCAAGGTCTGCCGATACCGACGTGGAAACGCGCGCGATGCTTTGTTCCAACTCGTCTTTGTCGATTGAATGTGTCAGGTTCGGCGCAAGGAATAACGCAATCGGAAGTGCTTCCGCATGAGCGGCTTGCTTCTGTGCCTGTGCCTGTGCTGGAGCCGGTGCCGAAGCAGTGACGTTTGCGCCTGTCTTCGCGGCAGGCTCGTCGCCTTTCGCGCCGACCTTGACATAGCTTGCGGCAGCGAAGAGGACGGCCAAGATGACGAACGGGGGCAAGGGGAAGCCAGGAACGAATCCCATTAACAATAAGACGCAGGCCGCCAGCCGAAGCGCTTGTGTGCTCGCCGTAAGTTGGCTGACAATATCGGCCCCAAGCTTGAGCTTGGAAGGCCCGTTGACCCGTGTGACGATGGTCGCGGCCGTAATCGACAGCAACAGTGCGGGAATCTGTGAAATGAGCGCATCACCTATCGTCAGCAGCGTATAGTGATGCATCGCGGCATCGAGCGACATATCCTTGGAGAGCAGGCCGATGCTGATTCCGCCCAGCATATTGATGCAGATGACGATCAACCCGGCGATCGCGTCGCCTTTCACGAATTTCATGGCGCCATCCATTGCACCATGAAGTTGGCTTTCTTGCTCAAGTGCCGCGCGCCGGCGACGTGCTTCGTGTTGATCGATATGGTTGTTGCGCAGCTCCGCATCGATCGCCATCTGCTTGCCCGGAAGTGCATCGAGCGTGAATCGCGCTGACACCTCTGCGACGCGCTCGGCGCCTTTGGCAAGGACCATGAACTGCACCATGGTCACGATCAGGAATATGACGATTCCGACAGCGATATTCCCCGAAATGACGAAGTCGCCAAAGGTGCGGATGATGCTGCCGGCGTCGCCCTCCGCAAGAATCAGGCGTGTTGTTGCGATGGTCAGCGCCAGACGAAAAACCGTCGAAATCAGAATGACGCCCGGCAGCGACGAAAAATCAAGCGGCGTGCTGAGATAGAGGGCAACCATCAGCAGCAATATGGCAAAGCCGAGGTTGAAGCCGATAAGCATGTCAATCACGATGATCGGGATCGGCATGATCATCATGCCGATCGCCAGAAGCAGCATCAGTGCGACCATGATATCCGGATGGGCCGGTGCGCGGGCGACGAGATTTCGTAGGTGACTGGCCATGCAAAGCCTTATTGTTTGACCGGAGCCGGGTTGCCCCGCAAGGAAACATAGCGCTTGAAGGTGGCCTGCGCCTCGGCCATGCGGCCAGCCTGACGCAGAGCATGGCTGCGCAGCAGCAGCAATGGCAGACGCGACGATGGCTGATCATCAAGCATGTCCAGCCTGTCCAATACCGATAGCGCTTCCTCGCCGAGGCGCTCCGAGATGAGGGCATAGGCGAGGATGCGAAGCAGCTCGACGTCTTGAGAATGTTCGTGAACGACGAGCCGCAAGAGCGCCAGACTGTGTGCGCTCTGCCCGCACGCAAGGTGGACATAGGAAAGCGTGCAGAGCAAATCGCGCTCGGGCCCAGAGATCGGAACTGCCCGATCGGCTTTGGAAACATTCGACGACCGGGTAGGTGTGAAGTGCTGCACTTCGTGCGGATCTGGCATTGCTAGCCTTGGATCAAGCTGTTGTGATTCTGCCGGAGCAGGATTAAACGCCGCAGCTCCAGCCGCAGAAGCGCAGCCCCTTCGCCTGCCACCGAGCCCTCTGGCGCGGCTGACAGCGCATCGGCCAGACGCTCGAGGAGAAGGCCGTGTTGCTCCGGACGTACTACATGCGAATGACGCAGGCGGGGCGTGACGAAGGAGAGCAGGCTATGCGCGAGATTGGGGCCCTTCAGGCAGGCAAGTTCCGAACTCGTTTCGATCTTACCTGCGTGCTCGGTGGCATCGGTGGGATTGATCCGCGAGATTGGATCGATTGACTTGAGTTCGAGCGCGTTATCGATCGTGCTGGCAGCCAACCGCTCCTGCGCTTCGCGCTGTTGGACAACTGACGTGTGACCCTTGCCGTTTCCATGGACCTTGTCGATGCCGACGCTGCTGGCCTGAGGTGTGGCCGGGGCGATAACAGGTGCATGATGCTCGTTGTTAATTCCCTGAAAGGCGATGCCAGGCTCTACGGACCGCTGCGGCAGCCTAGTCATGAAACGTTCCTTCGTTGGCCGCGGGCTAAAACTCTAATAAGACAAAGCAGCAAGCTGGCCATTGCGTGTCAGCAGCACACGTCCGTCCTCGATCTCCTTTACGGTCCATCCATTGCTCAGGAGTGCACCCGCGAAGTACTTTTGACCAGCAATGACCAGATAAGGGGCGCTTCCGCGCCAAACTGCCTGGACGGCAATTGCGGGGGGCGCCTTCTCCTCCTTGATGGCGACCGCACTGACGAGCGTATAAGCACCATTGCTTTGGACATCGAACCGCTGCTGGACTTCCCGCCATTTAGCGAGCGAGGCAGGCGTAATAGTGCCATCGGCGGTCACAACGCCCGGCCCGGAACTGACTTTGATGCCGAGCAGGCCCGCCGCGTCAACTTCCCCTTGCAGCCGTTGAGCCGCTGCGTCGGTGGCCGGAACATCAGGGGTCGCGAGCGCGATTTTGGGGGCAATGTCCGTGGCGGAGGACGAGGTGCTCAGCGCTGCGGCGCTGTCGAACTGGACAAATCTCGTTGAAAGGGTGCCAACTGCGGCAGAGCTGATGAGGACCAAGGCAAGCGGGATAATCGGTACATGCCAGCGCCCGGTAGAGCCGGCTTGCTGAGTGCCTTCGGTCGAGCAGCGAATGGACATCGCGCCCATATGGATGACGGCAGGAAGAGGGACAACAACGGTCTCATTTGGCGAAATAGGGCCGCGACCCTCGATCGCGACGTCCGCGGCAAGGGCCTCGATCTCGATCGAGCTGATATGCCAGCTGACGCGAAGATGGTGCGGTTCGAGGCCTTGCTCGATGAAGACCAAATCAGCATCGAGGCTGCTGCCAATCAAGCAGGAGCCGCTCCCCGCTTTGCCGGTCAACCCGGAATAACACCCCGACAACACTTCGAATAGCGGGGAAGCTGGTTCATTCACGATCGTCTCCTGAATGAAGAACGAGACCGTACGGCAAAGCCGTACGGTCTGTTGCGACTTCACAGATCATGCGGCCGGCAAAAGCGGGAGGATATAATTTCGTCCCGCTTCATCCGTTACTGCACCCGCTCGTCGGCCACTTTCTTGACGGTCGAGAGTTCTGTCGAGACGACGCGAAGTTCTACATCCCTTTCAGCAGCCTTCGTGCTGCTGGCAGTCAGGGCGGCGAGCTGCCTGTTGAATGCCGCTTCTCCCGCAGCTTCAGCTGCGGCGGAACCCGCGGCTGCAGTAGCAGTACCAGCTGCGCCACCCGCCGTCGAGGAATGAGAAGCACCAACCTTATCAGCCATATTGTCTCTCCTGTTTATTTGAAGATTGCCGCGCCTTGCGGCTCCGATTTTCCTGACGCCGCAACATGCGAGGTCAGGAATCCTCCTCTGTCTCGGCCATGGCGTCGTCGAAACGACCCATTGCACTACTTACAAACTGCATAGCGACGGCGCCGAGAGCGACGTTGAACGCTTGCTGCATAGCAGCGGCTTGCGAGTCAGCGTCTGGACCAGACGCGCCGCCATTTAAGGGAGCGCCTGCACCATGCGATTGGCCATGATCATCGTGCTCGCCAGGCGCCCGAGATCCTTTTTTGCCGCCGCCAGTCGCGTGGAGGTCGGAATCAAGGTGCCCAGCGGCGCTAGAGCTGGAAATGCGCATCGGGTTCTCCTACTTCAAAACTTCGTTCGTGCGGAGGGAGCGGTCGCCGTCACGGCTACTATGGAAGCATTAGCTTTCGACAAGCTGACGAGCCTCAGAAATTCTGTGAGCCGATCTCTTTGATGTTGCCTCTGGACAGGCCGCCTCATATTTCGGCAGTGTGTCGGCGTAAGCTGCAGATCACAGGGTTGGTACAAGACCTCGCCTATGTGGCACTTGATCAGGCAAGCCGTTGTTCATCAAAGCGCAGCGTTGACAAGCGGAATGTAAGCGCCGGACGGATAAAACGGGCTTAAGCTTTGACGTGGCCCATCTCGGGACTCGCCCGGCTTTGGACCCCTCGCAGCTCGTTCGGCAGTTTAGGTACCTCGAACCACGCAGCGATTTGTCTAGATCCTGTCCCGGGCTGCTGCGCCAGGATAAAGTTGCTCATGCGAGTCAGCGATGAAGAGCGATCTTCCATTCCCGCTCGGAGCAGGCCCATAAAAATGGATCACTTTCGTGGACAGCGATCAGGAGGCGCTGGAGACAAGGACCTTGAGCGTCACCTCCATTAATGTGCTCTCGATCCGACGACGTAAACCGGTCAGGCACGCCACTCCACCGGTTCCGTCGCGGCGTGAAGGCATCAACAAGTTTACCGTCCGCGATGGGTGGCGCAATCGGCCCGGCGAAATCTTCGCGGTGGCGCACGCGATGTGAGAACGCCCGTCGGGTGCTCGAGTGCAGCCGACAAATGCGCCGGTTTAGCTAGCGACAAGCACGCTCGTCGGTGTAAGCATCGAATATGCTTGCGCGACCTGCGCGGCGGGGACGACCCTACCGCGCAGGCCGCGCAAGCTGGCCTTTCGTTAGCGCCGCTACGACTAGGCGTAGGCACCTGCAGCTTGCGTGCGCTCGGATTCAATCCGTGCCTTGAGGTTATTCAGATAGTCCTCCGCGTAGGACTGGGCCATCGACACCGGCAGATTGATGCCGGCCGTCGCCGCTTCTTGAATTGCCTGCTTCACCAAGCCTTCTCGAATCGCTATCTTGACCTCGGGGCCGGCGATGCAGCCCACGGCCTGCGCCGCAAGACTCAGCCCGGCTTCCTCCAGCGCCTTCTTCATGTTGCCGCCGCTGATCGCGGTGTGCAGAAGATTTGCAGCTTGCGCTTCGGCCTCGATCACCATTGAAGCAAGATCGGCCAGTTCGCCCAGCCCTGGAATGAAGCCGAGTACACCAACGGCCGTCGCTGTCCAGTCGAGTACCTTCGAGCCTACCTTGAGCACGTCATTAATTGCGTGCATGAGGGCGCCACCGTTCTTCTTGGGAGACTTGATGTCGGGCTGATCTGCCGCGCCAATCATCATGTCTGCGGTAGCCTCCTGTTCGGCCGGCGTTTGAGCGGCATGCGTTTTCAATTGCGGAGCGGCGCGGTTCGCACCAGACATGTTGTTGAAGAACTGGTTGAAATCGTTTCTGCTGATGTTTCCGGAATCGACCGTATGGCCGCCGCCGAAGTCGAAAAACTTGTGGTGGGTTTTGTAACCAGTAATCGCGTTGTTCATCAATCCGAACAGCACAGGATCCGAGAGCAGCTGGGAAGCCGCGCTTCGCACCTCAGGGGAAAGGCTCTTGTCGTCCACCATACTCACGAGCTTTTCCCGGGTCAGATCGCCATTTCCAAAGAAAGCGTCCTGGTTCTTGTTGATCGTGTTTAGTGTGCTCAGCTCGGGTCGAGTGAGACTCATCGATGACGAAGCGACCTGCAGGAAGTCCTCCTTGTGGACCTTATCTATCGAGCCGCCGTACAACTGCTTCCATTGATCCGGGTGGTCGAGAAAATATTGAGCCGCGGCGAGGACCTGTGGGGGGCATTTGCCAATGTCGGCGTTGCCGTCCACGATGCGCCTGAAATCCGCAAGGCTCAAGTTCTTGGGCAGGTTATCGGAATAGCGGTAGAGTTCGCGCAAGGCATCGGTCAGTGTCATGACCGATGGCTCACCGTTCCCGGTACCGTCGGATGGCATGTAGTTCTGCTCGTAGATCCGCGCCCGCTGCTCCTGGAACGCGGCAACTTGAGGGTGATGGTCGGAAAAGCCGCTGAGATCGCCCGCTTTGATCTTGCCGCCACAGCGGCCGTCGCCTTGCGAACCGATCGCATAGAAGAGCTCCGGGTCCTGTTGCAGTGCCTCGATCGCCGCCTTTAGATCCGGCGGTGTCGAGGGATCGTTGGCCAAATCTCCCAGAGACTTCCAATCAAGCGGGCATTTGTCCTTGTGGCGGTTCAGCACAGAGACAATCTGCAGTTCCGCATTAGTCAGCGTGCCACCGTTCCAGGTGATCCTTGAGCTTTGTACGGGCGCTTCCGCAATGATTGGGCTGCCGGCAGCACAGGACGGCTGTGGGTCATCCTGATATGCATCCAATGCTGCCCTTATCTCTGGTGGCAGGATACTCCGCGCCTCCTGCGTGAGTTCCTCAGTCAGTTGCTTGGTTGATTCTGTGGAGGCCGTCACTTGCGATGCTGAATGATCGTTGGTCGTGTCTTTCGAGGAGAGGCTGGCCAGCATCGCCTGAAAGCTGGAAAAGTCCTGCGCCGACGAGGGAGGGGCGGGCATTCCGGAGAAAGCCACAGTTGAGTTGGCGGTTGGCGATAGGTCGACTGACATTACACGTCCTCCGATGTAAGTGTGCACCACAAGACGGTCACCGGCGCGGCCCGAGATCGCGACGAACAGGGAGTGTTGATCGGCAGAGTTCAACAGGTCCTACCACTTGCATCCTGTTGCTCAGTGCGCCTTCAGCGCTCAGTTTCGCGACTATCCATGGGAACGCCGCCGTCTAAATATTCGCCCGTATGGTAAAACGGACAACCTTTCGAGAAGCTGACGGCGCTCAGACGATTTCAGGGTGATTGATGAAGTAGTCTTGCCCGCAAGGGACCTGGACGTATTTCAATGCCGGTGCCAGCTTCGCTTAGTTGCGTTCGCCTGGCCTGGTGCCATGTCAGCGAGTTAAAGCTTTACGTCTGCCTATCGGGAGCATTCGTTGATTTGGTCCAACAATCTCGCAAGAGCTCCGGAACACCTTAAGGTGGGCGCTGATTTCGCAGTAGCCACCCCCGCGCCTGCGCCAGAAAAAGTGCTCGCTCTTCTGAGCTGCTGGCTCTTCTGAGCTGCGCATCCAGCATGGTCGGCTCAGATACCGGTCGTCGACCAAGTCCTCGAAAAACTCCATCGTCAGACGCGTTGAGCGGACCCAACTTGCACTGACAAACATCAAAGCTCGGACGCCCGGCCTAAGTCCTTTTGTTCGTCCTTGGCCGCTGCGCTCTTCGACCCTGCATCGAATCCACGTCGCGGGCTCAATACGAGATAACAGTTGGGTCACGCGGTTACGAAGGGCGGACGCAAACTAGCCGCAAGAGCAGGTTTAACGACTTGGGAGACGAATAAGTTTTCTCCTCGCGGTTCGGCCATGTGCGGCACACCCGCGATGGCGAAAGTTGTTGTCCGCGGGTGCCTGCCTGACATCACATTGCAGTTTCTCAGCATGTCGATCTAAGGAATGTGGCGGCTTGGCGAGTGAGGACCAGTGGTGGCGGCACGTCCGCCGTCGAATGATGGCTCGGCGCGTGACGGCGCGGCTCCAAGCTTCGGCCAAATCCGATGCTAGTACCCACTTTTCTTGGAACGTGAGTCGTGATTCAAGGTCGGGATGATACCCGAAGCAAGAGAAGTCCGCCTTT
>NZ_JASAUT010000092.1:0-20060 GCF_029952935.1 Bradyrhizobium sp. Mp19
CTCGTTCCCGGTCCAGGGGAGCAATTTACGTGAGGCAACGGCTTAGGATCCGGTAACAATTAAGGCGAGGCAATGCGGAATCGAGGGCGATTGTCGCCCGCCATCGGTGAAGTCGGACAGACCCAGGCGCGCAGAAGAAGACGCCGAGGGGCCGGCGCCGGTCCGATCCGCTCGCGCAGTATTGGGAGGCCGAGATCGTTCCGATCCTGAAGGCTGCGCCCGGCATCCGCGTGATCGGCGTGCTGGACGAGTTGCGCCGACGGCATCATGACCTGAACCCGAACATCCGCCGCACGCTGGAGCGGCGCATCAACGCCTGGCGGGCGCTCAACGGCGGGCTTGCAGAACGCGCTGTGGGCGCTTGGCGGCGTGCCGCGGGAGCATCGCAGCGACAGCCTGTCGGCAGCGTTCCGCAATCTGGCCGCCGACGCACGGGAGGATCTGACGCAGCGCTACGCCGGGCTGATGGGCCACTATGGCATGGCGCCAACGCGCAACAATGCGGGCATCGCACATGAGAACGGCTCGATCGAGAGCGGGGAACGCGTCTTCACGCACCAGAGCATAGCTCAACGGCTTTGGGACCAATATAGATGGGCCTCCCGCACGCGCCGTCGCCCCTACACTCTCAAACAACACTAAGAACCTTCTAGGCCGAACGAATCCGTTGGTCGGGCGGGCGGGCGGGCGAGTCTATTTGGTCGAAGAGACGTGGGAGCCGGGAGTGTCTGAAATCGTGACGCCAATCGGCCGTAAGCGGGCAATAGATTGGCTGAGCGCCAATCCGACCCGCCGTCGTGATGCGGCTGCCACTGATCGTAAGCGGGCCGAACGCCTTTTTAATGCGGCCTGATCGATCTGCAAAAGACCGAGGCTGAAATACTGGCAGGCTGAGCGGCGTTAAGTCGCTCAGTCTGGCCTATCAATTTAGGTAGGCCACGCACGGCGGCTTTCTCGCTAAACCGCACTTCAGCTCCCAGCGGATTAAGGTTCATGGGAAAGCAGGGTGTGGGTTAGCCTTTATGATCCGAGGGGCTAACTTCACGGGGCAGTGCGGATGCCGCAGGGATAGCGCCTCTATCTAAGCCCCCCAGCCGATAAAGGCGCCGAGTCGCATCCGCGCGGCTCTTGAGCCGACGAGGAAATCATGGCACCAAAGGCTAAGCCTTTAAGGCATTTGCGCGCGCGGGACATTGCTGAAGCGGTCCATTTCGCGACGCGAGTATCCTATAAAAGGTGGCCGACGGGCGTGTGGTTTGAGCTAAGAGATCGGATGGTCAGAACAGCCGACGGGCAATTCTATCTTATCGAAGATCACCCCATTAAGCTTGACGGCCATGAAGTCGCACGGCCTTACAGTCTAGCGAGCGTCTTTGCGTGGCTGCATGATTGCCCACAACAGATTGAGCTTTGAACGGCCCAAGCGGGCCGCTTTTCGTTTGTAAATTTTCCGCGCGGATCTTTGTCAGCTTTTGGAAAGCTAGCCCGAATACTCAGCCATTGAGCTTAGCGGCGCGTGGCAGGGACAGTGCGTGCCCCGGTGTACGCGAGGGGGCTAGAGCGCCGAGTCACGTCACCGCTAATCTCAATTGCAGCGCGGGCGCGGTAGGGACAACGCCCGATTCTTATCCTGACCTGGCGCCGAGCCGTGCCCGCGTTGCTTCCGGTCGCTGAGACTGATCGCCCAAGCGTCTGGCGGCAACCAGTCCTGGTAGTTGCGCCACGGGCTTTCCCGGACGATACTTTCCGCCGTCAGCTTCAGTCGCTTGACGCTGGCCATGTTGAAGTTGGCGGGGCGTGGTAGGGACAGCGCCTCTAATTCCAGCTCGGGCGCGGAGTCACGTTGCCGCTAACTTCTACCATAGGTCCAAATGGACGGTGATCATCAGCGTGACAGACCTTCGCCCGCAGAGCTGAGACGTTCGGAGCGGATACTACGCGCCGATCAGATCGCACCTCGGGGCCTCACTAAGGCCAACGCAGCCGCCTATTGCGGGTGCTCCAAGGACGCGTTCAACACGTGGATTAAGAAGGGCTTGGTACCGGAGGCTATCCCCGGCACTCAGCGTTGGGATCGCAAGGCGATTGATTGGTATCTGGACCGGGCGTCCGGTCTGCCTACCGGGGAGACCGCATCGAGCGATCCGCTCCCAGCCTGGCTGACCTCAGAACGGAAGGCTGGCAGATAGGAGCGTACACGTCCAACCTTTTCAAGTGACTCTCGGGAGGCGCTCTATCAAAATTATACTACTGATCAGCCGGATCGCCAATGAACTTTATCCTTGCGACAATTAGGGGCACTCAGGGAGTGAAAGCAAATTGTCCGGTTGAATGCCGTCGGCCTTCGTCTTGATGTACTTGTGCCCGTTGTGGACGGCCACAATCACATCGGCCGTGCGCTTTTCCTCGACATAGAACTCCCATACACCGTTTTCGATTTCTTTGATCGTGTGATCGACGGATTGCTTCCACCTAGACCCGTCCGGGTTTACTCCGCCAACGTTTTTGATTCGCTCGTGAGGGTTCTGCCTGTCAGTCTTGTTGATGCATTGAATTCGTATGCGGCTGGTCACTCGGGTCTCTCCCATCTGCAAGAAAAAAGAGCCTCAGTGTGGACCTCGGCCGTGGGTTAGTGTGCCGACCAATCCCAGTAGGTTGCCTTGCATCCTTCTCGGCGCCGAGTCGCGCCCCCATTGCCAGGCGACCGTGACTGTGATGCGGCAACCAGTTCTGGTAGTTGTGCCACGGCTTTTTGCGGTGGATGTATCCTACCGACAGCCTTCTTCCCTCCCGAAGCTGGCGGTGGAGTTAGCGGCGCGCGTGGTAGGGACAGCGCTTCTTCTTCTCTCAGATTGAGCGCCGAGCCACGTGGCCGCTAACTCCCAACCATGGGGCCAAAGGATGCATATATTCGAGCGGCACATCACGGCCCTACGGTCGCAAGCGCTTGAGGTGCTTACAGCCAATCAGGCCCGGGCGGCCGATCAGTCTTTGAGCCTGGCAGATCGCCAAGTCGCGACATTTGATGCCGAGGAGGCTCGGGCAGTGTTAGGCATCCTCGACAGCGTGAAGCCCAATCTTAGGCCGAACGACGCGCGGCGGATCGCTGCACGCATACGCGCGCTTCTAGAGTGGGAGGGTTGAGTGCCGCACGACTCTCTCGGGGACAAAGGCGGTCAGCCCCGGTCTTCGGCGACGGTCTGGTCAACAAGGCCTACTTAAACTCGTGAACATCAGCGGCGAAGGAGTTCGACTAGGCAGCTCTCCGGCAATTCATGTCCTGTAGGGTAGCCAAAGTCATTTCGATGAAACGTCAGCTTTCTTGACCAGCACTTTAACGTACGTATCCATCAAGTACACCGAGCGCCTGGCTGAGGCTGGCGTCGAGCCGTCTGTCAGCAGCGTCGGAGATTCCTATGACAACGCTCTTGCCGAAACCATCAACGGTCTCTACAAGGCCGAGGTGATCCATCGGCGCGGGCCATGGCGCAGCTTCGAGGCCGTCGAGTTCGCCACTCTCGAATGGGTCGACTGGTTCAACAACCGGCGGCTCCTGGAGCCCATCGGAAACATCCCGCCGGCCGAAGCCGAGCAACGCTACTACGCCATGCTGGAACAACCAGCCAAGGCGGCATAACTTAAACCAAATGGCCTCCGGCAAACCCGGGGCCGTTGACTATGATTGCCGGAAAGAGCTTCAGCGAGCCTGCGAACAAACCCCTTCGCCTTTTCCTTGGGTATCGTCGTGACGACGGACATGCGCCCGTGCGACTCTTGCTTGCGGGTGCTCAACTTGGGCGCCGCTCGAGCAGGATAGCGCCGATGAGACGCAACCTTCGCTTGCAGCATCGAGTGCAGGCCGCTTAAACTCTAGCCCCTGAGGAGCCCGACGCTCCTTTCGCCAGCCGCCTAATCAGCCTCAAATCATTTGACAACGGACAACGGTTGCCCCGCTTGTGCGGTGCCATCAACCGGTCGGCCCTCTGCTGAGATGTTTCGTTGTCGTGCAGAACTTCGAGACTACAGACGCGAGCGATCGCCACGACGCGGCGCGAGATTCGCTGATGGTTCATGGATTTTGCTTTTAGCTCTGATGCCGGTAGCGGACTGGCTGCCGGGGTTCAGAAACCGTAATCGTGACCGGCCAATGTGCTTTTGGGGTGCCCTTGGACACGGGCGCACCGTCCCCGCCGAACGGGGCTGTTAGCACGCTGGCCCATTGATGGCCACTGATGCTGTCTTCGGTTTCTGAGACCCAAGCCTATGGTCGCACACAACCTAGACGGTTGCAATGTTAATATTCTACTCTAGGCGCGACGAAACCGCGCGCTTCCGTTGCAAGGCTCGACGCTGAAAGAACTTGGCCTTCCATTTGTAGATGCTGGCGTCGCTGACGCCGCCGATCTTGTTGACCTGCGACGAACGCCTTGTTCCCCACGCAGACCAAGGGCACGCCCGCTGCAGAACCTGGCACGGCAGCGCTCGACAGGGCCGGCCTCAGAAGCGCGGTCGGAAAGTGGATAAGTGTTCGGTGTGAGATTCCGCCCTGCTGATGCCACGCGCTTTGGTGTTGCGGGGCGGGCGTGGCGGGAAAGGTCGGCGCCGATCTCATGTGGTCAGCGATTAGCTGGCTGGTGGGGGTATGGGTCGTGGCCATATGTCCACTCGATTCTAAATTGGTGGTTTCCCTTTGAACGAGAACCTGAGCGACGTGCCCTGCCGCGGCGTCGACGGCGACGCGGTCGCCTCTTCCTCAGTGGCGTAGGGGCCGGAGTACTCAAAATTGAGCGCAACCTTCCACCGGCCTTTATGGCGCGACACGAAGTATTGAACGCCAGCCATAAAGCTTGCTCCGGCCTCGCCCCTGTGATCGACAGATGGCCTTACTCTGCAAATCTGCCGCGGTCGCCTCAACTACCGAATTTGGTGGGCTCGGAAGGAGCAGCGCCTTGTAGTGATAGGGCTGGACTGTTGCTGTGACCGGGGAGACCAACTGCCGGGCCTTGGTCGCTTCCCTTATTCACGAGCGATCGCGGCTGCAATCGGCGAGATCGAGTGTCGAGAGCGAGATGTCGCCTAGCTGCTAGCCAGTCTTTTCTCTCTCGTTAGAGTCAAAGGCTGGATTGATGACGGATTGGGAGACGATCCACTTTTCCATTATGACCGTGATCCCAAGCTCTTGTTCCGTCTCAGCCCTCGGGAAAACATGCGTTCGATCGTCAAACTCGTCAGGGTCCCTCACGGTAGCAGCACGATTTGAGCCGAACCGCGTTGCCGCGCCCTTTCTATTGCCCCCCTGCACGCCCTGGGGAACGTCATTGGGATCTCCGTTCTTAATTAATAGTCTTTGACTGCAATACTGGGCGATATGATCCGGAAGCGCCGATAGCGGCGCCCGCTTGGCTTCTTCCCGTACTCGCGCTCCCACGTCGAAGTGTCAATCCGCACATCCGTCATGTTCGCTGATCGCCTCAAAGATTACAACCTTGCCCTAGCGACCGTGCTTCAGAGCGTCAATTCCTTCGAGCTGGTCGGGGTTGGGCTCGTCCTTGATGTTCCAACGGATATCGCAAGCCGCCGAATCTTCTCCAATCGAACAAGCGCCTCTTGGAGTAACGAGGCTCGGAATTTGCAAGTCGTCGGCGCGGGGTGGCGCTGCTCAGCCGTCCTTCGGAAATCCCTCCGTTCAATGCAGAAACACCATAGCGGCGGCACGCCTGACAGCTCTTTATTTCCGTCAGCTACAAATTCTTGTAGTTGACCCGCGCGGTGTCCTCCGGGCTGAATCGCGATCAACCCCACAGGAGAGCAAAGCTATGTCTCCACTAGAAGCAATCACCCGTTGGCTGGACTCACAAGATTTGGGCATGCAACTTGAGATCGCCGGTTTCGCGACATTCTTGGTTTTCGGGGATGATGACACTTTCACGCTCGGCGACTCGGAGCAGCTCGAGTCTCTTTACCGATGGTTGAACGAGCCAAGCTTGGCATCGGGCATCGCCGCCGAACGTGCCCTGACCTTTCGAGTGTACTTCGCTTCCTTGGCCGAGGATAGATCGACGGGCGCCGGATGGAAGCGAACCGAAGTGTTGGTGCGGAGAATTCTGAAAGACGCTACGCGAGACGGGAGGTTTGCCGCTGCCCGCAAGGCGCAAAGGATGCTTGAGCTCTTGCCCGCCCGAAAAGAGAGCTGGAATCAGGTCGTGAGATCCTGGAATGAATTGGCCGCGACGTATCTAACACACGAGGCTCTCAGTAGTTGGAGCGCCGCCGAGAAGCTCCGAGGCCTGAGGGCGATTTCAAGCACCAGCGTTCCTGTTGCTGGGCTTGGGTCGCCTCATCGAGGCGCTGCTTAATTCTGGTAAAGCCGCAATTCCCCTGTGCTGCGGGGCGAGCGTCTGCATGCACCTGTCGGATCCATGGCGGCCACGCTAGCCGCTTAAAAGCATGACAGCGCATTGAAACTGACCGTCAGGGCCACCGGAGGATATCTCCACCCGACCGGCGGCCCACTTGCGATGCTGTAGCACAAGAGCCGAAACCGGCATCTCAATGGCAGGCACGGCTTCGCGCTTTTCTTCGAACATATGCCAATGCCAGCGGGCCTAACACATCGAGATGAACGAAAGTCTCCGGATAGGCTATATCGTTTCGGTAGCTTCATTGCTCGAGAGCCGCTCAGGCCGATGTTCAGGGCCGTAAAAGGTGGTACGTCCGCCTGCCTTCGGCGCAGACGTGGCTGCTGCTCGACATGATGTCGCGGCGGCGTCAGTGCCGCTGCGAACGAAAACCGACAAATATCGGACAAAATCCGCAATTGGTGACGAAAAGTCCGGATTGGCTATATAATATGAGATCGTTGGATGGGGGAGCCCGATGTCGATCTATAACCCTTTGAGAGACAAGCTGGTCGCAAACAGCTCTGCCTCGCTCAAGATGACCTTTGCCGACATCGAGATGCTTATCGGTCGCTCCCTCCCGAAATCAGCGTATGAATATGATGCGTGGTGGGCCAACGAAGACCCCGTCAAAACAAATCACAGTCACAGCCTTGCGTGGACAGTTCCGGGGTATCAAGCCGAACCAAATCGATTGCAGCGGACAGTAACATTTCGGCGCAGGGGGTAGCATTTTCCGCAAAAGCGAATGCCTTGAACCTGGTTCGCTAATTCGACAATCGAGGATGCGTCGTGAATGAAAATGATCACGCGACACGACTAAGCCCGTATCGACAAGACATGATATTTCTTATCGCAGTAGCCTCTCCCTCCGTTGGCAGCAAGCAAGGGGCGGCCGGGCGCCGATACGCGTGCCGAGCTCGATCTTGGCGTCCCTCATCTCCGCCAGCAGAGCCACGGGATCGAGCGTGCGATAGCTCTCGAAGGCGCCGTTCGTTTGACGCCTTTGCTCAGCTTCGGATGCGCGAGAGCGCACTCAGGGATCATCGCCGCTTCGAGTTTGGGACGGAGCGGATCGGCGACCTTGCCGAACTGCGCCGTTGCAGCTTCTGCATCGAACTCGGTGACGATGAAGGCGAAGACGACACGGCGCCCGGTCTTCCAGCAACCGGCTCACGTGGCTGTTGGAGATGGGTGCCGTAGTCGGCCGCTCCGAGCGCAGTCGTTCAATACCGAACTCGGCTGGGAGTTCTGTGAGAGCTCCTGGAATAGCCAGTTCTCGGGATGTCGCTCGGCCTGTTTCGCGGCTCAAATTTCATGTATCGAAGAGGGTACTGGCCGTGATCGAGAAGGCCAGCCGCAGCAAGAAATTCTGGACTCTTAACTCGATGCGGCGCCGAGCCTTATCGCCGGCCCCTACACACGCCTCCGTCTTACTGCGGATGCATCGTCCGCCCGGAACGAAATGGATTGAATGCGGCTCGTCCGTCGAAGCTTCGCCGTAAGCGGGAACACTTGCATCCAATGGCCGACGAACGGTCGATACGGGCGGAACGAGGACACGCGGAGCAGCTGCAATCAGGAAACTGACTCGCTGTCGATGCGCTGACTCTTGTCATGCTGATGTGCTCGAAGCCGCGCAGGACGGGTAACCGCGATTAGACATTTTCGGGTCAAGCCACTTAATCAACAGTCGGCGGACAGCATCCGCGACCGACCCGACATGCACTTTGCCCATCGACCGGCCGCTCAGGCGGCGCTTGCGACCCCGTCAACTACCAACCCTTGCAGTTGATGGAGGTGGCGGAAACGTGGCAATCGTCGTCAATATCCCGTCGGGGGCGTCGAATTCGAAACTGGGATTCAGAAGAATAAAAAAATTGCTAGCGGGCACGGTAGCCCTCAACACGCTGGCTGCTCCTGCCTCTGCCGTTGATCCGGCCGCGCGGCCTTACTTCAAAGCGCCTCCGGCGGTCATTCCGATCTATGATTGGAGCGGCTTCTACGTCGGCAGTGCTGGGACGTGGTCAACGCCGGCGGCGTGGTCGTCGCTCCGCCCGTTGGCATGGGGCGCCATCATGCGACGGGAGGCACGGTGGGCGGTCACATCGGCTACCGCTGGCAAATAGCGAACTCGGTGTTCGGTCTGGAGACGCAGGGCAATTGGGCCGATTTCAAGGGCTCCAACGCGAACCTTGCTTTCGCAGGCGTCCGGGATGACTCCACGCTTGATGCATTCGGCCTGTTCACGGGCCAAGTCGGCTATGCTTGGAATAACGTGCTGCTCTATGTAAGAGGTGGGGCTGCAGTCGTCCGTGACAAATACCGGGTCTCCGATTTTGCGACCGGGCTCACTATCGACAACGGCAGCGAAACTCGTTGGGGCGGCACGGTAGGGGCGGGCCTTGAATTTGGCTTTGCTCCGAACTGGTCCATCGGCGTTGAATACGACCACCTGTTCATGGGTCGTCGGGATGTGGATTTCTTTTTTTCACCCGGACTCGTGGGTGTTCCGGTGGGCACTTTTGCAGGGACTGCCCGTATCGGTCAGGACGTCGATATCGGCTTGGTCCGTGTGAACTACCGGTGGGGTGGCGTGATCGCCACGACCTATTGATCGATCTTCGCCAAAATGGCGCGGGTTCGCACCAATATCCTGAGCCGCATCGCGGCATAGAAACCTTGGCAACAGGGACTCGCATCAATAGCGCTATCGGCTTCTTGTCGGTACATCGGCTCGAGCTGGTTAGGCGTGGTTCAAAGGAATCTGGCTGATCTGGTTATGACGCAGCGCCACGGCGAGATCGCGGCGAACTCAAGCGTGCTGCCGTGGTCGAACGCCAGCCGCTTAGTGGCTGGCTGCGCCGATTTCCCGGCCCCGTGCCTCCACCTGCATCACCGTCGGCTTTCCGGCCGTCGGAGAATGATGAGGCAAAAAATAGTTTTGTCGACCGTCGTAGTTAACCCGGCCCTCGCTTAGGGAGACACAGGTCATCGATTACAATCGTTCCGGTCGGCCGCAGCACGCTCATCGCACAGGCAGCGCACTGAAATGCGAGCCGAGGTGCGAGCCGGGCGCACCTTCGTGCTACGACTTGGTCGACCAGGTCGAGGCCGCACTGGCCACCTCGGACGAAAGGCCGACGAGCGGTCGAAGCGGCGCTCGTGCGAGGGTGGGACATAACGTCGACGACGTGATGGCTTGCGTCATCGTCGCTGCCGATCTCTGCGCCCGATCAGCCTGCCGAACCCCCGCTGGCGCGGATCAATTGGGAGCGCCTCGGAGAGCGGATGCAAAATCTCGAGAGGTGGATCGGCAGCGCTGAAGCGGAACTCTTGTGTTAGGACAGAAACGCGGCTGTCATCCGAGCCGCATTGCCAGCGTCTGCTCGTAGTAGATCACCTCCGCGAAGCCACGGCCGAGGAAGACCGCCAGTGGGTCGGCGACGAAATCAAACGCGAAGGGGGATGAAGAACAAATCGGTTTGCCTGATCCGACCGGGCTGCAATGAAGATGACCCCCTTTGACAGGGTTGCCCCTCTTTACAACTTCCGATTGCGTGATAGTAATCCCCTCTAGCCCTAAGAGGGGGGCGGCCGTGGCGATCATCGAGAACATTCGTCTGCTCAAGGGCGTAGCCGTGTTGCGCTGATTGACTTCATGAAGGTGGTTGACGAGACCCACCTCACCGACCTGCGGAAATACTGTAAACCCTAGCCGCCATCAGCAATGGAGCGCATGTACCGGCTTAACCCAACAAACCATCTGTGTGTCCGGCTTTGTCGCGCTGCAATCAAGACGCCACGATGAGGAGGTCCGGTTCTATGCCTTTGTCATGCTGGCGGGTGACGGCGACGACTATCGGCGCCTGCCGCTGTCAATGCCGCTAGCATGAATAAAATGGGCTAGATACGGCCGAAAGTCGCCCACACCCCGTCTTCGCCGTCCCAGCTGCCGCGGCTCGCCGCCTTGGAGTACTCCGTGGCGCGCTGCTCGAAGAAATTGGCGTGCTCGACGCCATTGAGAATCTCGACGAGCCACGGCAGCGGATGCGCCTTGAGCTGGGTGAACCCGCCCTCCTTCGCCTCGAAGAAGCCGAAGACCGGGGCAATCCGGAGTTGGGCCAGTCGCCAGTCGGCGACGTAGCGGACGTAGGCGTGGATATGCTCAGGCAGCATCCCCTCGATCTTGCCAAGGCCGAAGGCGAGCTCGACGAAGTTCTCCTCCAGCTTCACCATGGTCTTGGCTACGTCGACAATGTCGTCGCGGACGGGGCGCGTCACCGCGCCGGTTTCGCGGTGCCATTCGTGAAATAGCTTGATGATGCCCTCGCAGTGGAGACTCTCGTCGCGCACTGACCAGCTTACGATCTGTCCCATGCCGTTCATTTTGTTGTGGCGTGGGAAGTTGAGCAGCATGGCGAAGCTGGCGAACAAGGCCATGCCTTCGGTGAAGGCGCCGAACATCGCCAGGGTACGGGCGACATCCGCCACGCTGTCGACGCCGAACTCGTGCATGTAGTCCGCCTTGGCGCGCATCTGCGCATAGCCGCGGAATGCCTCGAACTCGGTCTTAGGCATACCGAGCGTCTTGAGTAGCAGGGCATAGGCGTCGATATGAACCGTCTCCATGTTAGTGAAAGCGGCCATCATCATCTGGACGGTGAGTGGCTGGAAGATCGGAATGTACCGCTTGAAATAGTTGTCGCCGACCTCGATGTCCGACTGAGTGAAGAAACGGAAGATCTGGGTGAGCAGCGCGCGCTCGCTGTCGGTGACGCGGCCCGAAGCCCAGTCGTTGAGGTCGGCGCCGAGCGGCACCTCCTCGCCCATCCAGTGGGTCTGCTGCTGGCGCTTCCAGAACTCGTAAGCCCAGGCATAGCGATCGACGTCGTAGCTGCCGGTCGAGTCAAGGAGGCCGACGCGTCCCTTGCCGATCAACGTGCGCGGATCGGCGCGCGATAGATCGATCACTGACATGCGAGGCACTCCTCATAGTCGGTGCGCTGCCGCGCCGGCTGCTGCGTCGGCGTTGCATCCCCGGCAATCTTGCCGGCGAACGCCGCGCGCGAGATCGACTTTGATCGACAGTAGTAGAGGCTCTTCACCCCACGCTTCCACGCCGTCCAGTGCAGCATGTGGAGGTCCCACTTATCGACGTCGGCCGGCAGATAGAGGTTGATCGACTGGCTCTGGCAAATCAACGCGGCGCGGTCGGCGGCAAGCTCGACGATCCAGCGCTGGTCGATCTCGAAGGCGGTGCGAAAGATCGCTTTCTCGTGCTCCGACAGGACGTCGAGATGGGCGACCGATCCGTCGTGCGCGATGATCGACTCCCAGGTCGCCGAGGTGTCGGCGCCTTTCGCGGCCAGCACCTTAGCGAGGTGCGGATTGCGCACCGAGATGGCGCCGGATAGCGTCTTGTGGGTGTAGATGTTGGCCGGGATCGGCTCAGTGCAGGCGCTGGTGCCCCCGCAGATGATGCTGATCGAGGCGGTCGGCGCGATTGCGATCTTGTGGCTGAAGCGCGCCATCACGCCGCGTTCCAGGGCATCCGGGCACGGGCCACGCTCGCGAGCGAGCGCCACGGATGCGGCGTCGGCTTCGCGACGGAGTTTTCGGAACATGTTCAGATTGAATGACTTGGCCAAGGTACCCTCCATTGGAATGCCCTTGGCCTGGAGAAACGAGTGGAAGCCCATGACGCCGAGGCCAACGGAGCGCTCGCGCAGGGCGGCGTAGCGGGCACGCTTCATTCCGTCCGGCGCCACCGTGATGAAGTGCGTGAGCACGTTGTCTAGGAAGCGCATGACGTCCTCTATGAAGCCGGGCTCCTCATTCCACTGGTCCCAGGTCTCGAGGTTGAGCGACGACAGGCAGCAAACCGCGGTGCGCTCCTCGCCGCGATGATCGATGCCGGTCGACAGGGTAATCTCGCTGCACAGGTTGGAGGTCGAGACCTCGAGGCCGAGCTCGCGCTGGTGCTTGGGGAGCGCACGGTTCACGGTGTCGATGAACAAGAGATAAGGCTCGCCGGTCTGCAGCCGGTTCTCAAGGATGCGTTGCCACAGCTGGCGGGCGTCGATCTCGCGGACGACCTCGTTAGTCTTCGGGCTGCGCAGAGCGAATGCGGTGCCGGCGCCCACGGCACACATGAACTCGTCGGTGACGTTGATGCCGTGATGTAGGTTGAGGCTCTTGCGGTTGAAGTCACCAGACGCCTTGCGGATCTCGAGGAACTCCTCGATCTCGGGATGGTGGATATCGAGATAGACCGCCGCCGAGCCGCGCCGCAACGAGCCCTGGCTGATCGCCAGCGTGAGGCCGTCCGTGACGTGGATGAACGGGATGATGCCCGAGGTGACGCCGCCCCTCGCCTTCTCGCCGATTGAGCGAACATTACCCCAGTAGGTGCCGATGCCGCCGCCATTGGAAGCAAGCCAGACGTTCTCGTTCCAGGTGCCGACGATGCCTTCGAGCGAGTCCGACACTGAGTTAAGGAAGCACGAGATCGGAAGGCCGCGCGTCGTGCCGCCGTTGGAGAGCACCGGTGTGGCCGGCATGAACCACAGCCGAGACATCGCATCATATAGACGTTGGGCATGCGCAACATTGTCCGCGAAGGCGCAAGACACTCGGGCGAACATGTCCTGGAGGCCTTCGCCGGCGAGCAGATAGCGGTCGGTCAGCGTCAGCCTACCAAACGAGGTCAGCAGGTCGTCGCGCGACCGATCGAGCGAAAGGTCAGACGGAGTTGGCGATCGCGCGGGGGGCCTCGGCAGGGGAGCCGGCAATGCTGGGGGCTGCACAAGACACAGTTCAGGTGTGGTAGGCTTTGCCTGCGCTGAGGGCTGCCGCACACTCGGCAGCTCAATGAGATGACCATACTGATCGAAATCGTAAGACGCCGACATCGGCAACCCCGTGATATTTGGGGGCTGGGACCGTGCGGACGACTTGCGAGGGGACCGGGCAAATGTCCCCGGCTGCAAGCGACCCACCGGGCACCCCGCCCGAGGACATGGGTTCTGTCGCGGTAGGTTTCCTGGCTCGCGGGTCGCTGCGGCTGTCGGCCTTCCCAGCGCTGTCGCGCTAATGCCTCGGAATAGCCGCTGCCGACACAATGGGTTCCCCCCTAACACCGTGCCACCATATATGCGAATTTAAAACCACTACGACACCACATATAGAAGCCTTTGCCCAGACTCGTCAAGACGGCACAGTCAAGTTAACCAGTTGGAGCAGCCCCGAGGTCGAGGTTCGAAATTCGCCGAGCGCCTGTCCTGAGAGCCTCACTCAAAAAACATAGATGTCTCAAGGCCTGGCCAATCGGCGAGTTAGGAGCCTCAGATGGGCGACGAGCGGCCAGGCGAGCTCGGTAGCGGCGGAACCTTCGAAGTCTTTGCAGAGATGCCCACATCTGCCGAGCCACGCAAAGGTGCGCTCGACGACCCAGCGCCTGCGATCGGCCAAGATGTGCTCAAACCTTTGGAAGTGGCGTCGCAAATTCTCCAACAGGGGAACAGCAACCCTGGACATCCTGAATGTTGGCATCGATCGGTTCGCGGTCCGCGAATTGAGTTGGGCCGGATCGGGTTTCGGTAGCCATACGCGTCTCGCCATTCATCGCTTTCTGTGGCCTTAGATCAAAAATTGTCTGGAGCCCGACCGCAAATCGATGCAGCCGCCCGTGGCAATATCCCAGCTTAGTGGATTTGACCCCGCCAGCTCTCACATCAGACGTGCCAACTTTGCCGAAGAGACGATTGGTATGCTTTTCGCAGGCCCGGCGAGCCGCCTCACGTGCTCAGTTGTCTGGCCGCGAACATAAGCCGTCCTGACCGAACGCGGTCATGTCAGGTTATTGGCAATCAATCCTAACGGGATGAGGCGGAGCTATGCTTGAGTCTGGGTGACGAGCCGATCCGGCGGCGCGGCCTTGCTGGGTCGGAATGAAGCCGTTCGCAACATTGGCGTGAGCGGCGGCGAAGAACCGTGTTGTATCTCACCAACGACCTTGAAGCCGTGACGTTGGTAAAAGGGAATGTTTTCAGGGTTCGAACTTTCGAGGTAGGCAACAATGCCGTCCTCATCGCATCGTTGAAGGGCGTAGTTCATCAGCAACGTGCCAAGCCCTTTTCCGACCCAGTTCGGATCGACGGCAATGAGTGGCAGATACCAATGTGGCTCGTGGGGACGATGTTCGGCCATTCTCCGCCGCAAGTGTGCCATATCCTCGGTAATCTCCGGGCGCAGGGATAGCGCCATGATTGCATCCAATGCCTCCTCATCTTGCTGCACGTTGGGAGGCAGCCACAGGGCCGCGCCACGAATCTCTCCCGCGACGTAGGCTGTGCCATGTGCAAATGCTCGGCCCCCACAGGCGTCAATGAACTGAGGCATGCTTCTAAGGTATTGCCTTGGGTCAGGCCAGCTCCAACGCATCAACGGATCCGCGGCAAAGCCGAGCACAATTGTCCAGACAGTGCTTGCACGAATGTTTGCGTTCGCAGATCTGATATCTGATTCTTCTGTCATGAAGTCGTTTCGGGGCTCTGTTTTGGCATTGGCCTTCCAAGGAGGAGCATGGCATCGACACATCTGACGGTGAGCGGAATGGATGCACCGACGGGGACTCGCCGGGTGCATTTGGTTTCCCTTCCGAGATCTCCGCCTGTCTCAGACGGCTGACTTTGACGGCCACTTCGGACGAAGGCTCCTTGGTAGGCAATGCTTGGATCTACATATTCCTGGCGGGCTTCTGCGCTTCCACGCCCTATCTGGAACCCGCCCCGCCCTTCCCAAGGAAGCTCCGACGTTCTCAAGGTCGACACGGTTCGGCAGCCTGCAACCGTCCGCGAAGGGAATGACATGAGGACGCCTTTGATATTGCAAGTGCGAAGAAGTCAGGGCATGGCGAACATCGGGCGATGGCTGCCTGAACCGGGCTCCGGCACGAGCAAACAGCCAGCCAAGTGTCGCGCGTCGAGGTCCAGACTAGGCAAGGAATCATCACCTCGTCTCGTATTGAGCGGTTCTCGTAAGTTTCTTGGTCAAAACACATGCTAAGTGCGAAACCTCCATTGCCAACGTCGTGTCCGCGGTCACCGGCAGAGAGAGCTTTCGTCTGCGAGACTCATATGCGTAGTACAGCGGCTTTCCAATTATCGCATGTTGTCCGCGCTCCTTGATGTTCTTGTCTCGGCGCATCATCGCCGCGATTCGCGATTGTCGGATCAAGGCAACGGGACTGGATACCACGACGCTGCCGCCGTCGACCTACTGAACAACGCAACTTGGGATCGCGCGAGAGCTTTCGTGCATTGATTGATCGTCAGGCGTGTCGATCGCTCGCACAACGGCGTTAGCTCTATCGAGCGAAAACGTTGCTGTCGTGCCCTCGTCGTACTTGACGCCCAGGTCAGTTGTATCCGCCGCGATCCTTGCCATAGTGGGAAAGACAGCAGGCTGACGTAGTTGCGTGAGTAACTCTCGTAAAAGAGGTTTTTGGCCACAAGCGTTGATGGCTTCGTAGGACTTGTTCCAACTCACTCCCTGATCGGAACGGTTTGGAAGATTTCTTGGCGCTGGTATGCTTGCCACACCAGGTCCGAGATCCACGTGGTGAGTCATGTTGTTTCGTTCTGTCTTGGAAAACTGTAGTCGTCGGGGCAGCATATCAGAAGGCAATGTAGCGAAGACCTCCCCAGAATAGGTAGGGATCTATCCGCCCTTGATGCTGAGTTGGCCCGGGTTCAACCTTGAGCATAGTCTGTCGAACGCCATCCGGAACTGCCCCCTTTTCGTCATGAAGAACTGCCCCCACCATCGGACGTTTGATGGTCGCTTCCGCCGGTGACGGGACGGAGGGAGGCGGAGCCGACCGGACGGCCGTCACCGGCGGTCGGCGGTTTGATGAAGCCACTCTTGGCGCGGAGTCGGTAGCTGTCGCCGCGGATCGTCAGCACGTGGCGGTGGTGCAGGAGCCGGTCGAGGATCGCGGCAAGAAGACGCGCCTCCAGTAGACGATCCACCGGAAGCGGCGGATCTGCTTTGAGGCCGTCGTCTACGTTCGCCAGTCGACGGCAGACCAGGTCATCAACAACCGCGAGAGCGAGCGCCGCTAGTACGGCTTGGCCGACCTTGCCCGGCAGCTGGGCTGGAGCGAGGTGGCCGCAATCGACGACGAACTCGGTCGCTCTGGTGGCGGCACCGCGCGTCCCGGTTTCGAGAAGCTGCTCGCCGCCATTTGCGAAGGGCAAGTTGGCGCTGTGGTCTCGAGTGAGGCCTCTCGGCTGGCGCGCAACGGCAGGATTGGCATACGCTCCTGGAGTTCTACGGGCTCGTTGGAACACTGATCGTCGATGAGGATGGCGTCGACGATCCTCGCCATCCCAACGATCGCCTTCTGCTGGCATGAAAGGCACGATGAGCGAGATGGAGCTGTCTATCGTTCGGCAACGCTCGCTTGAAGCCTTGGAGCAGAAGGCACGCAGGGGTGAGCTCTTCCTCAACGTCGCCATCGGCTATCTCAAGGTCTCCAACGATCGGATCGACAAGGACCCTGATCGGCGCATTCAGGAGGCGCTCGCACTCGTGTTCACCAAGTTTGCCGAGATGCAGACACCGCGCCAGGTCCACCTCTGCTTACGGCAGGAGCGAATCACTTTGCCCGGGGGGCGGCCATGGCCCCGAGGGCCGCCACGTCGAATGGAAGTTACCAGTGTACAATACGATCTACCACATCCTGACCAATCCCGCCTATGCTGGCGCCTATGTCTTCGGGCGCTCGGGCAGTCGGGTGACGATCGAGGCCGGCCGCAAGAGGATCGTGCGGGGCTTCCGGCGCGAGCGCAACGACTGGGAGGTTTTGATCAAGGACCACCATGAGGGCTACATTACGTGGGCGGAGTTCGAGAAGAATCAGGGCCTGATCACCGACAACGCCAACGGAAAACGCTTCATGAGTCGAGGCTCGGTTCGCAGCGGCGAAGGCCGGCTCGCGGGTTCTTCGTTGCGGCCACTGCGGCCGCAAACTTCACGTTACCTACAGCGGTACGCACAGTACTGTCGGGCGGTATCATTGCCGCGGTAGCCAGATCAACCATGGTGGAGACCCGTGCATCTCATTAGGCGGTCTGCGCGCGGATCGCGCGATCAGCGCGGAGGTCATCGCGCGGCTGCAGCCGCTGGGTATACAGGCAGCGCTGGCGGCCATGGAAGCGCGCGGCTGTGAACACGCCGACAAGCTGCGTCAGCTCGAGTTGACTCTGGAGCAGGCACGCTACGAGGCAACTCGCGCTCCTCGGCGATACGAGGCTGTCGATTCGGACAATCGCCTTGTTGCCGGCGAGCTGGAGCGGCGCTGGAACGAACGCCTGGTCGCTGTCCGCGAGCTTGAGGGCAAGCGCGACACGTTGTTGGCTACGCCGGAGATGACGTTGAGCGACATCGATCGCGATCGGTTACTTGCGCTTGATTCCGAACTCAAGAGAGCTTGGGAAAGTCCGGGTGCAACAGCTGCGACGCGCAACAGGATCATCCGAAGCTTCATCAATGAGATCGTTGTGCGCATGCGCGACGAGGTGCTGGACTTGATTGTCCACTGGCATGGCGGCGATCACACGGCATTGCAGGTGAGGAGGAACCGCACCGGCGAGCACCGCGGCGGATGTGGTCGATCTCGTTCGTGTCCTCGCGCGTCAGATGCCCGACAGCATCATCGCCGCGGTTCTCAACCGCGCCAGTAGGTCGACAGGGCGTGGCAACAGTTGGGCCCGCGTCCGCGTCCGCGTTCGCAGTCTGCGCAACCAACACGCCATCGCGGCCTACCGAGAGGACGAGCGCGCCCAGCTGCGTTGAAAGTCAGTCCTTCGACGGCTCGCCGTCTGATCGAAGAACAGAGCTTGCCTGCGCAGCAGCTGTGCAAAGGCGCACCGTGGATGGTCAAAGCGGTTGATCTGGAACATCCCCAAGTCAAGGGCGCGGCGGTTCCGGCGGCCATCGTCTGGCGATCCGGGTCAAAAAGAAACTCAACTCCAAGGGGGTAGCGAGGTGGGCAGCATGAACCTGACTCGAGCGCGCGAGCAGCAGCACGTTCTCGCCGTTGGCGATCCAACGTGACGGCGGCCAGGTCGCGGATCTGCTTCGGTCGATCGACGGCTGCGTCTATGATCCTTGCGCACGACCTCGCGCTCGCACAGTAGGATCAGCGTCTCACGCGCCGACAGGTTCACGCGCGCCGTCTCGTCGGGCAGGTTGTCGAGCTGGTCGCGGATGCCGGAGAGCTGCGAGCGCGCCAGCATGGCCCCCAGCCAATCGATTGGTGCTTCGGTGACCTTCTTTGTACGCACCATCAGAAGCTCCCTCCGATCGTAGCTTCGTATTCGGCAAGAGGACGTAACAACGAGGGCAGTGGTGAAGGCGCCGGCACTGTCGGTGTCGCGGTTGCTGGTTGGCAGACCGCGCCATCGCGACAGGCAACCCCGTCGAGGTGGGCGAACTCGACGATCCGCAGCCGGCGATCCTCCGATTGCCTGTGACCGCAACCTCGCGCATGCCATGGTGGATGCGCACCTCGCCAGCCGCGACCGTCACCGCCACGCGCTCGCTGATCAGCCGCCAGGGTACCGTAGTTGTTCGTATCGATCTCGACAGCACAATCGTTGCCGACGACGCGGGCCAGTTCGCGCGGCGATCCGAGCGACGCCGAGCGGCTTCGACCGGTGTACCTCGTCACACGCAAAGCGAGTGATCGGCGCCACGCCCGTCGTGCCGTGGATACGTACGTTCGCCACCCCGCCCTCCCACTCGGCGAGATGCGTCTCGAATGCCTCCCAGCTCGCGAAGGAATGCCCCGCGATCACGCTCTTCTTCACGTAGCGGACGCCATTCTCCGTCTTGCCCTTTGTGCGCGCCCGATACGGTGCGCAGGCGCGAGGACGGAAGCCCCAATGCTTCGCGAACGTGATGAGCTTGTCGTCAAACTGAACCGACCGGCTCACCTGTCGTGGCGCACCACGAGCGCGCGTGGATTGTCCTTCAGCACTTCCTCCGGCAAGGTCGTGAATGCGCTCTCGAGCCCAGCGAACCAGTGCTCTTGCTTTTCGGCGCGGGTCGCCACGAACACAAATGCTTTGACCTTCGCCCCGCCGATATCGACCAGACGCTCGCCGAAGTCGATCTGTAGCTGCCGCCCCGGGGGCGTCTCGAACCGGGTCGTCGCCAGAGCTTCGGCCTTCAGTGCCTGGCGGTAGGGCTGCACGGCGCGTCGCAGCGTTCGCCGGCTGACCGCCAAGCCGTTTTCGGCCAACAGGTCGTGACGGACCGCATCCGCATTGCCGCGATGTCGAATGAACCTCTCGCGCAGCCAGCCTTCAAGGCCATGACCCGCTTCGCCCGCTCAGGCGACTTGAAGGCTTCACCCACCCGCGCCACGTAGTCCTTCACCGTCTGCAGCCCAGCTGGCGCGCAATCCGCTTCAGACCTCACCCACACACCCTCAGGTGCAACATCTCCGTCACGTCATCCGGCGTATTCATCACCTGCCCCTGTGAATTACTCCACGACAAGCCTTTGATTCGTTAGAGCTGGCCCCGCAAATTCGGACAGTAGCTTGAGTGGATTTTCTGCCTGACAGCGGCGAGGATTCTTGCTGCGAAT
>NZ_JASAUT010000093.1:0-19581 GCF_029952935.1 Bradyrhizobium sp. Mp19
TTTCCCCCGCCGCGACACCAGCGCATCTGCGAAGCTCGCTTGACCAACCTGCCGATACGCCATCCCCGCCTCCCCCTCAGATCGGTCTTAGAGAATCGCAGATTCGCCTTTGCGCAAAGCCCTCGCTTGCGGGGGAGGTCGGATTGCATCGGAGATGCAATCCGGGTGGGGGTTCTCTCCACGATATGACTTGAGGATAGACCCCCACCCCAGCCCTCCCCCGCAAGCGGGAGAGGGAGCGCAGCCGACTCGCGACGCCTACCGGTCGAGCACCGCGCGCGCGGTGGCCTCATCGGTGATGAGGCCGTTGATCACCCGGCCCGCCAATGCGGCCTTGATCGACGGCACCTTGGCGGCGCCGACCGCCGCGGCGATCGTGGTCGCTTCCGCGGGGATCTGCGGCGGGATGCTCGTCAGCCGTTTGTTGGTGCCGCCCTTGATCAGGCGGCCCTTCGCGTCATAGGCCCAGCCCGTCACCTCGCCGATCGCGCCGAGCCGCATCATCTCGAGCAGTTCCTCGCGGGTGACGAAGCCGTCGACATGGACCTGGGCCTTCTGGTCCATCTGGCCGATGCCGATCAGCCGCAGATCGGCCTTGGCGGCGACCGCCCTCACCCGCGCGATCGGGTCGATGCGCACCATGCGGTTGCGCTCGTCCTCGCTCGACATCAGGAACGGCAGCGGCATCGGGTAATGGCGCGCACCGGTGCGGTCGGCGAGCCGTCCCACCGTGTCGTAGAAGCTCGCCGAGCCGTCGGCGGAGATGTTGCCGACCAGCGAGACGATCTGGTGATCGGGCCGCTCGATCGGCGAGACCCGCTCGACCGCGGCGCGCACTGCGCGGCCGGTGCCGAGTGCGACGATCACGGGCGTCTCCGAGCGCAGCGTCATCTCCAGCAGATTGGCGCTGCGCTCGGCGATCCCCGCATTCGACAGCGGCGCCGCCGGATCGGTCGGCACGACGTCGCAATGCACGAGGTCGAACCGCGCCTTCAGCCGGGAGGCCAGCTCCATGCAGGCCGCGATGGGGTGTTCGAGGCGAAACGTGATCAGCCGCTCCGCCAGGCACAGCGACACCAGGCGCTGCGCCGAGGCGCGCGACACCTGCAGCATTTTCGCAATCTCATCCTGGGTATGGCCCGCGATGAAATAAAGCCAGCCGGCGCGCGCCGCATCGTCGAGGCGAGACTTTTCGTTGTCGGGCGCAGCCATCGTCTTGCGTCAGCCTTCCATCCAGAAATCCGTCATCGCGGCGAAGATTCGATCCGCACCGGCCTGCCGCAGCAGAGCACTGCCATCCGCCAACCGATAGTGGGCGCCGCCGACAAATCCCCACACTTTCATGCCGGCCGCCTTCGCCGCCATCACCCCGCTGACGCTGTCCTCGATCACGAGCGTGCGGCGCGACGTAGCGCCCATCGCGCTTGCCGCATGCAAGAACAGGTCCGGGGCCGGCTTGCCGTGCTTGACCATCTGCGCGGTGTAGAGCCGCGGTCCGAAGCTGGCGGCGAGGCCGGTCAGCTCCAGCGAAAACTTCACCCGCTCGAGATCGCTCGACGAGGCGACGCAATATGGCAGCCGCAATTCCTTGAGCACCGCCGCGACGCCGGCGATCGGCTTCAGCCGGGAGCGGAAGGTCTCACGGACCTGCAACGCAAGGTCAGGCAGAAACGTCGCGGGCAACGGCTTTCCGACGCCCCGGCAGTAGTCGACCAGGGCAGCGGTGCTGCGTCCGAGGAAGAGTTCGAGCGCCCGCTCGGTGCTCATCCCGATGCCGGCCTGCACCATCGCCTCGGCAAGGCAGCGGCAGCTCAATTCCTCGCTGTCGACGAGCACGCCGTCGCAGTCGAAGATGACGAGATCAGTCTCGGGAAGCCGCGGATCCATCCCGGCATGAGATCATATGCTCACGCCATGAGCAATAGATCACAGTTTCGCGCGGAATGCCGCGCCTCAAATGGTCGCGGTGCACCGCCAGGGATGCTGTGCAAGTCGGAGGCCAAGCGGTCTTAGGAAGACAAATATGTCTGGCAACTCCTTGGCTCACAGAACGACATGGCTACGATCCGACTTGGTTCCGCCACTGGTCGGTTATCTGCTCGCGGGCGTGGCCGTCGGTCCCTTCACGCCCGGCTTCGTTGCCGATCAGGCGCTGGCAACCGAGCTCGCGGAGCTCGGTATCATTCTCCTGATGTTCGGCGTCGGCCTGCATTTCTCGCTGAACGATCTGTTGTCGGTACGCGCGATCGCGGTGCCCGGCGCGATTGCGCAGATTGCGGTCGCCACGTTGATGGGCCTTGGCCTTGCGCTGTTGATGGGCTGGACCGTCGGCGCCGGTCTGGTGTTCGGCCTCGCGCTGTCGGTCGCAAGTACCGTCGTGCTGTTGCGCGCGCTGCAGGAACGCCGCCTGATGGACACCGAACGCGGCAAGATCGCGGTCGGCTGGCTGATCGTCGAAGACCTCGCCATGGTGCTGGCGCTGGTGCTGTTCCCGGCGGTGGCGAGCTTGCAGGGCGGCGATGGCGCGGCGCTCACCTCCGACCCCCTCGCCGCCCGTTTCGGTCTCGGGCTGACCGGCGTGCTGCTGTTGACGCTGATCAAGATCGCCGTGTTCATCGCGCTGATGCTGGTGGTCGGGCGCCGGCTGATCCCGTGGGTCCTGCACTACATCGCGCATACCGGCTCGCGCGAGCTGTTCCGGCTGACCGTGCTCGCGATCGCGCTCTGCATCGCGTTCGGCGCGACCAAGCTGTTCGGTGTCTCGCTGGCGCTCGGCGCTTTCTTCGCCGGAATGATGCTTCGGGAATCACCGCTCAGCCAGCGCGCGGCCCAGGAAACACTGCCGCTGCGCGATGCGTTCGCGGTGCTGTTTTTCGTCTCCGTCGGCATGCTGTTCGATCCATTCAGCTTGGTGCGCGAGCCCTGGCCGTTCGCAGCGACTTTGTTCGTCATCGTGGTCGGCAAGTCGCTCGCCGCCCTTCTGATCGTCGTGTTGTTCCGTCATCCGATGGCAACCGCCCTGATGATCTCGGCGAGCCTCGCCCAGATCGGCGAATTCTCCTTCATCCTGGCCGAGCTCGGCGTTGCGCTCAATCTGCTGCCGAAGGCCGGCCGCGACCTGATCCTGGCGGGCGCGATCGTCTCGATCATGCTCAACCCGCTGGTGTTCGCGGTGGTCGACTGGCTGACGTCGCGGCTCGAGAAGCCGCAGACTTCCTCGCCAACCGCCGCAGCTTCTGAACCATTCCCAGTCACCGAATTGCAGGATCACACCATCCTGGTCGGCTACGGCCGGGTCGGCAGCATCGTCGGCGATGCGCTGCATCAGCGCAGCGCGCCGTTCCTCGCGGTCGAGGCGTCCGACGACATGGTCGCAAAGCTCAAGGAGCGGGGCATCGAAGCCCTGATGGGCAACGCCGCGCGCGCCAGCGTGCTGCGCGCGACCAATCCGGCCGCCGCGCGATCACTGGTCATCGCGATTCCCGAAGCCTTCGAGGCCGGCCAGATCGTCGAGCAGGCGCGCGCCGCGAATGCCGATATCCAGATCATCGCCCGTGCGCATTCCGACGCCGAGGTCGATCATCTCAAGGCACTTGGCGCCGACATCGTGATCATGGGCGAGCGCGAGATCGCCCGCGGCATGATCGAGGAGCTCGACAAGGCACGTCCGGGGACTGTGCGAGCGGCCGAGCAGGATTCAGCAGCCTGAGACGATGCGCGCCGCGCGTCACGCGATGAGGGAGATCAAGCGATGGCCTTCAAGAGCCCGCACGTATCGCTGGTGTCGTTCTCGGTCGAGATCGGCGCCGCGGACACGACAAACGTCATGCAGATCGAGACCGACCTGCATCTGAACACCCGTCATCCCAGCTATGACGCGGCCGCCGTGGAGCGGCTGGTGCGTGACGCACAAGCCTATCTCGCAGGCAATGCCGGTCAGGTCACCCGGATCCGGCTGGTCTCCACCCGCGGCGGCCAGACCTGACGCGTCTTTATTTGAGCATGATCACCGCGCAAACGCTTCGCGTTTGTCGCGAGGGAAAACCGGCCTCCACTTTTCCGGATCATGCTCTAGCCGCCAAGAAATGCCGGCGCCAGATCCTCCTGCACGATGATGTTGGCGGCTTCCGTCGTCAGTTCGCTGCCGACGAGGTCAAGATTCTTGGCGGCCTCGAACAGCATCGAGCGGACGTCGTCCGGCGTCAGCACGCCTTTCGCGATCAGCTTGCGCACCAGCGCCTGCAGGATAAGAACGTCGATCTCGCCATGCGCCAGCGGCGGCGGCTTGTCCGTCATGATCGTCTCCCAGGCTGATCTCAAGGCTGAGGTTCGTCGTAAGTGAAGCGCCTAGCGCGGTGGTGACGCGATATCCTTGTGCAGTTGCTCGAACGCACGGCGCAGGCCGTGCAGCTGATCGACCAGATGGAGGATGACGTCGATGCCCTCGTCGTTGACGCCGAAGTCGCCCTTCAGGTCCTGGATCAGATGCGCACGCGCCACGTCGGTATCGGAGAAACTGATCTCGCTGGCGGTCTCGTCCGGCACGAGCCATTGCTGCTCGATCCAGAACTCCAGGGTCTGCACCTCCAGACCTGCACTGGTGAGGAACTGCTGCTTGTTCATGATGCACCATCCTCGCGCGGATCGAATGCCTTTCGATCCCAGTTCGACACAAACGCCTCGAGCTCGGGATCGGGTCCCTTGGGCAGGACCACCTTGAGCTTGACGAACTCGTCGCCATGGCCCCCGGCGACGCGGGGCGCGCCCTTGCCGCGCAACCGCATGGTCGTGCCGGTGTTCGATCCCTTTGGAACTGTCATGGTCACGGCACCGGTCGGCGTCGGAACGCGGACTTTTCCGCCGAGCACGGCCTCGGACAGCGAGATCGGCAATTCCAGCGTAATGTCGTCACCCTCGCGGGTGAAGCGCGGGTCGGGGCGAACCTCCACCTCGATCAGCGCATCGCCGGGACCGCCCTTGCCGCTGCCGGGCATGCCCTTGCCGCGCAGACGAATGATCTGGCCATCGACGAGCCCCGGCGGGATCGTCACGTCGAGCGTACCGCCGTCGGGAAGCGTCAGCCGCTTGCTCGCACCGGTGATCGATTCCGCGAAGTCGATCGCGAGAGCGTAATGCAAATCGCGGCCGCGCCGGTTGGCGCGCGCCTGCTCGCTGCGCCGGAGCAGCTCGGCGAATGCATCGTCCTGGTCCATGTAATCGGCATAGCCGGAACTGTCGGCATAGGGATGCCCCGCATCGGCGGTCGCGAAATCCCTGTAGTAGCGATGCTGCGGCCGCTCGGCGCCATCAGCATCGATCTCGCCGGCGTCGAAGCGCTTGCGCTTCTCGGCATCCGAGAGCAGATCGTTCGCAGCAGCGACTTCCTTGAATTTGTCTTCGGCCGCCTTGTCACCCGGATTGAGATCCGGGTGCAGCTTCTTCGCCAGCTTTCGATAGGCCTTCTGGATATCGGCCGCAGACGCCGTCGGGGCAACGCCAAGAACCTCGTACGGATTTCTCACAACCTGCTCCGCAACACCGTGAGTGCACCTGCAATCATGAGGGCGCAAAAGCAGGCGATTTGCAAGTGCGCAGGCGCGCCGCCCGGAAGCGGCCGACGCAACATGCGCTCACGTCACATGACGAGCTAGGATGTATGTCCGGGGTCCAGATAGTTCGGCATGTTCTTTTGCTGCTGCGGCGTCATCTTGGCGGTATCCGCCTTGCCCGGCACGCCCCGCGGACCGAGCAGGGCGCGTTGCATATCGTCCTCGCTCAGGCGCGGCTTGCCATCGTCGAGCTGTCCATCGCCACCGTGACTCTGTGCCATGACCAACCTCCAGTGATGATCGCTTGTGCACAGGCGGGACAATACTGCGCTCCGCCGGAACGAGCCAGCGGAGCGCGGACGTGCCTTAGTGTTGCTCCTGCCGCTTCTCCTCCGCGGGATGACCTGCCGCGGGCGCAGCATGCGGAGCGGCGTGCGGCTCCGGCCGTGCGGCCGGCTGGGGATGGGCAGCCTGCGGATGCGGCTCGGGGCGCGCCATCGTCTCCGGGCGCGCTTCCGGCCTTGCCGCAGGCTCCGGTCGCGCTTCGGGCTTCGCTGGCTCAGGCCGCGCAACGGGCTTCGCGGCAGGCTCGGGACGCGGCTCTTCCTTGCGCACCTCTTCGGGCCGCTTCTCCTGCACGGCAGGCCGCGCCGCTTCTGCAGGATGCGGCTCAAGCTTCGGCTCGGCGGCAGGCGCTGCGTGCTTCTCTTCGACCGCGGGCCTGTTCACTTCGGCGGGCGGATGCGCCGCAACGCCCTTCTCGGGAACCGGAAGCGCGCGGGATCCGGCAGGCGCCGGTGCAGCAGGATGCGGCTCAGCCTTCGTCTCGGGAGCAGGTGCCGCGCGCTTCTCCTCGGCCGCGGGCTTGTTCGCCTCGGCCGGTGGATGCGCCGCCGGAAGCTCCTTCCCCGGGACCGGGAGCGCGTGGGAAGCAGCCGGTGCTGTTGCGGGCGCGGCTGCAGCTCCCGGATGCCCCGGCTCCCCCGCCGCCGGCCGCGCAGCGTTGGCAGGCACCGCCTCGCCGGCCGCGCGCGCGCGAACCACGCCCGGTCCCTTCAATTCGCCGGGACGCGCCGTTGCGGCGACGGCGGGCACGCCATTATTGGTCCGCTTGAACAGGCTCGGATCCTGGCTTGCGGTCTCGACCTGCTTGCGTTGCAACGGCGTCGCCGCGAAGTGCTGCTCCTTGGCGATCGCGCGATCGGCCGGCGTCGGCCGCACCTCAATGCCGCCGCGGCCGCCATTGTAGCTGACGTTGTTGACGGTGGTCTGATTGATCGTGACGTTCTTCTCGTAGACGTTGGTGATCCGCGCGCCCTGCAGATTGTTCACGGTGCGATTGTAAAAGAAGTTGCCGTGATCCCAACGGCCGCCTTCATAGCCTGAACCGCCGTAGCCGAAGCCGTAATTGACGCCGCCGTAGAAGCCGACGCGATCACCCCAATAGCCCTGATGGAAAATGAAGCCGCCGCCGAACGCGCCCCAGTAGCCGGGCGTCCACAGCAGTCCGACCCGCGGCGGCTGCACCCAGGTGCCCGGCACCCAGTAGTAATCGCCGCGATCCTCGTCCCACGACCAATTGCCCGGCGACCACATGTAGCCGGGCCCGGGCACCGGCGGCTGATCGTAGGTCGGCAACGGTGGCGGCGCGGTCTCGACGGCAGAGACCGGCGCGCATGCCGCATCCTGCGCGATTGCGGGCGCCGCCGTCGCATAGAACAGCGCCGTGGCAATCGCTGCACACGACACGGTCGAAAGGAGACGAGTTGTCATTGGGAGCCTCTTCGATGAGCACGTTCAACGTGAGACGGAACAAAAGTTCCGTGCATCGGCAATGCACCGACACACTTCATCGCTAGCGCCTTGACCTTACACCAGCCTGAAACGCATCGACGCAAACGGAAACGCGCTCACGCGGCTATTCATGGTCGGTTCAGAGTGCGCCGTGATGCAACGTTGCGAGATTCAGTGGAACATCGCGCGCTGCTTCTCTACATCATCGAGCGCGCTGCGCGAAACGCGACGTGATCGATTCCGACAGCGTGTCCCGAACATGACTTGGGCCTTTGTGCGATCACAGCGATCCATGCTCATCCAGCGCTCGCTTCGCGAGCACAGCGATCCATCGAACCGCAATCAGCACGATGCGTGCACCCGGCTTGCCGGCGCGGCCGTAGCAGTGCTCCCGGATGAGTGCCAATGACGAACATCAGCCCTCGCAACGGCTTAACCGCAGCATCCCGGCGGTCGCGCTCCGCGATTGACACTCCCCTGAAAGGACCACACGATGCGAGATGCGACGGCCTTTGGCCCGCGGTTTTTCCGCCGGCGCAATTGCACGGGGCTGTTGCATGATGGATGTCATCGTTCCGCCATCTGTCGCCGGCGGGACTGCGTGGCTGACTTGATCTCGACGAGCCTGCGTTGCCTTGAGGTGCCACGATGAACATAGAAAAATATACTGATCGCGTTCGCGGCTTCATTCAGTCGGCGCAATCGCTCGCGATGCGCGAGGGGCATCAGCAGTTCTCGACGCTTCACATCCTGAAGGTGCTGCTCGACGACAATGAGGGCCTCGCAGCCGGTCTGATCGACCGCGCCGGCGGCAACTCGCGCGCCATCCTCAAGGCGACCGAAGACGCGCTGGCGAAGGTACCGAAGGTGAGCGGCGCCGGCTCGGGACAGATTTACCTGGCGCCGGAGACCGCGCGCGCCTTCGCGGCGGCCGAACAGGCCGCCGACAAGGCCGGCGACAGCTTTGTCTCGGTAGAACGCCTGCTGCAGGCCCTCGCTGCCGACAAGGACAGCGAGGCCGGCAAGCTGCTCGCCAAGGGCGGCGTCAATCCGCAGAACCTGAATGCGGCCATCAACGCGCTGCGCAAGGGCCGCACCGCCGACAGCGCGTCGGCCGAGAACGCCTATGACGCACTGAAGAAATACGCCCGCGACCTGACCCAGGCCGCGCGCGACGGCAAGCTCGATCCGGTGATCGGCCGCGACGAGGAGATCCGCCGCACCATCCAGGTGCTGTCGCGGCGGACCAAGAACAATCCCGTGCTGATCGGCGAGCCTGGCGTCGGCAAGACCGCGATCGTCGAGGGCCTCGCGCTGCGCATCGTCAATGGCGACGTGCCGGAAAGCCTGCAGGACAAGGCGCTGCTCGCGCTCGATCTCGGCGCGCTGATCGCCGGCGCAAAATATCGCGGCGAGTTCGAGGAGCGGCTCAAGGCGGTGCTGCAGGAAGTGACCTCAGCCGAGGGCGGCATCATCCTGTTCATCGACGAGATGCACACGCTGATCGGCGCCGGCAAGGGCGACGGCGCGATGGACGCATCCAACCTGTTGAAGCCCGCGCTCGCCCGCGGCGAGCTGCACTGCATCGGCGCCACCACGCTCGACGAATACCGCAAGCATGTCGAGAAGGACGCGGCGCTGGCGCGACGTTTCCAGCCGGTGTTCGTCTCCGAGCCGACGGTCGAGGACACCATCTCGATCCTGCGCGGCCTCAAAGACAAATACGAGCAGCATCACGGCGTACGCATCGCGGATTCGGCGCTGGTCGCCGCTGCGACGCTGTCGAACCGCTACATCACCGACCGCTTCCTCCCCGACAAGGCGATCGACCTGATGGACGAGGCGGCGGCGCGGTTGAAGATGCAGGTCGACTCCAAGCCGGAAGAACTCGATTCGCTCGACCGCGAGATCATCCGGCTCAAGATCGAGCAGGAAGCGCTGAAGAAGGAGACCGATCTCGGCTCCAAGAGCCGCCTGCAAACCCTCGAGAAGGATCTTGTCAATCTGGAAAAGAAGTCGGCGGACATGACATCGAAATGGCGGTCGGAAAAGAGCAAGCTCTCCGATGCGCAGAAGATGAAGGGCGAGCTCGAGCAATTGCGCACCGAGCTTGCCAATGCGCAGCGCAAGGGTGAATTCCAGAAGGCGGGTGAGCTGGCCTATGGCCGCATTCCCGAACTCGAGAAGAAGCTTGCGGCTGTCGAGGCCAGCGAGACGTCGTCCGCCAGCGAAACCGTGACCGCCGACAATATCGCGCAGGTGGTCTCGCGCTGGACCGGCGTGCCGGTCGACAAGATGCTGGAGGGCGAGAAGGACAAGCTGCTGCGCATGGAGGAGATGCTGGGCAAGCGCGTCGTCGGCCAGGCCGAGGCGGTCCGCGCGGTGTCGACCGCGGTCCGTCGCGCCCGCGCCGGCCTGCAGGACCCGAACCGGCCGATCGGCTCGTTCATGTTCTTGGGTCCAACCGGCGTCGGCAAGACCGAGCTAGCGAAAGCGCTTGCCGAATATCTGTTCGATGACGAGACGGCGATGATCCGCCTCGACATGTCCGAATACATGGAGAAGCACTCGGTCTCGCGGCTGATCGGCGCCCCGCCCGGCTATGTCGGCTATGACGAGGGCGGCGCCCTGACCGAAGCGGTGCGGCGGCGGCCTTATCAGGTGGTGCTGTTCGACGAGATCGAGAAGGCGCATCCCGACGTCTTCAACGTGCTGCTGCAGGTGCTCGACGACGGCCGTCTCACCGACGGCCAGGGCCGCACTGTCGATTTCCGCAACACGCTGATCATCATGACCTCGAATATCGGCGCCGAGTACCTGGTCAACCAGCCGGAAGGCCAGAGCACGAGCGCGGTGCGCGAGCAGGTGATGAACATGGTACGGGCGCACTTCCGCCCGGAATTCCTCAACCGCATCGACGAGATCATCCTGTTTCACCGGCTGCAGAAGAGCGACATGGGCCGCATCGTCGAGATCCAGTTCTCGCGGCTGCGCAGGCTGCTGGAGGATCGCAAGATCGAGCTGGAGCTCGATCCGAGGGCGCGCGACTGGCTGGCGGAGAAAGGCTGGGATCCGGCTTACGGCGCCCGCCCGCTGAAGCGGGTGATCCAGCGCAGCGTGCAGGACCCGCTTGCGGAGATGATCCTTTCCGGCGACGTGCGCGACGGCTCAGAGGTAAAACTCTCGGCCACCAAGGCCGGCCTCACCTTCAACGGCAAGAAGCCGGAGAACGCGGCGGCGAACGAATTCGAACCGGTGTGAGACAGGCCGGATTGCCCACGACGCGCTGTCATCGGCGCGTCGTCTGCCGGCATCATATGCAAGCCGACCATACAAGCTGACCTGCAACCAGGGAGAGCGCCATGACGCAGCACCAGATCAAGGACAACATGGAGGTCATCGGCGCCGATGGCGTGCATGTCGGCACCGTCGATCACGTCGAGGGCAACCGCATCAAGCTCAAGAAAAGCGACAGCGACGGCTTCCACAAGGGCCATCACCACTTCATCGAGCTCGGCTTCGTGGCGGGTGTCGAAGGCTCCAAGGTTCGGCTCTCGGCCAACGCCGCGATTGCGGTGACGCTCGAGGAAGAGAAGTCCGGCAAGCCCGTCGATTGAGGCAGGTACCTCTGCAAGCGCGTGAGCCATTCGAGCCCTTGTAAAGGCTCCACCGGCATGCTCCTCTGCCCTGTCTGGACGCCGATCCGGCGTCCAGCGCCTGCCTTTTGTCCTCGTGGAAGTGCCGTCTTAGTCAAGGAGACATGCGTGCCATCAGCCGTTCCGCAACCGGTCGCTGCGAAGCTGACGCGCGCGGCCATCTTCCTTGCGGTCACGCTCAAGCCCAATCCGGAATATGATGCGGTGGTGCGGTCGCTGTGCGCCGACCTCGGCGCGCTGCTGCGCGCGGTGGGCTTCCGCGATCTCGAGGGCCGGCTGTCATGCGTCATGGGCATCGGCTCCGACGCATGGGACCGGCTGTTCGGTGCGCCGAAGCCGAAAGGTCTGCATCCGTTCCGCGAGATCAATGGCGTCCACCACGCCGTCGCAACGCCGGGCGACCTGCTGTTTCACCTCCGCGCCGTGCCGATGGACCTATGCTTCGAGCTGGCGACCCAGATCATGACGCGGCTCGGCGATGCGGTTGCGACCTCCGACGAGGTGCACGGCTTCAAATATTTCGACGAACGCGACCTGCTCGGCTTCGTCGACGGCACGGAGAATCCGGAAGACCAGGCGGCCACCGACGCCACCATCATCGGCGACGAGGACGCGGCGTTTGCCGGCGGCAGCTATGTGATCGTGCAAAAATACCTGCACGACCTGAAGAAGTGGAACGAGCTGCCGGTCGAGATGCAGGAAAAGATCATCGGCCGAACCAAACTGTCCGACATCGAGCTCGACGATGCGGTGAAGCCGAGCTACGCGCACAACGCGCTGACCACGATCGTCGAGAATGGCGAGGAGCTTGATATCGTCCGCGACAACATGCCGTTCGGCAATATCAGCAAGGGCGAGTTCGGGACTTATTTCATCGGCTATGCCAAATCCCCGCACCGGATCGAGCAGATGCTGGAGAACATGTTCGTCGGCAAGCCGCCGGGCAATTACGACCGTTTGCTCGACTTCAGCCGCGCCGTGACCGGCATGCTGTTCTTCGTCCCGTCGGCGACCTTCCTGGAGGACGTCGCGAGCGAGGCGCCGGCACCCTCGCCCGCCGAGCCGTCTCTGGATGACGCCGGGGCCGACGATACACCTGCACCAGGAATACCGCCGTCCGACGGCTCGCTCGGGATCGGCTCGCTGAAAGGAGAGGCTGGACATGAATAATCTTCATCGGGGACTCGCCCCTATCTCGGACGCGGCATGGGCCCAGATCGAAGAGGAGGCCTCGCGCACGTTGAAGCGCCATCTGGCGGCGCGCCGTGTCGTCGACGTCGACGGTCCGAAGGGAACGGATTTCTCCGCGGTCGGCACCGGTCATCTCAAGAAGATTGCGGCGCCGGGCGACGGGGTCGAGGCGACGCAACGCGACGTCCAGGCGCTGGTCGAGCTGCGCGTGCCGTTCGAGCTCTCGCGCCAGGCGATCGACGATGTCGAGCGCGGCGCGAACGATTCCGACTGGGATCCGCTCAAGGATGCCGCGCGCAAGATCGCCTTCGCCGAGGATCGCGCGGTGTTCGACGGCTACGCGGCCGCCGGCATTCGGGGCATCCGTCAGGGCACCAGCAACCCGGTGCTGACGCTGCCGTCGAGCGTCAAGAACTATCCTGCCGTGGTCGCGCAGGCGGTCAGCCAGCTGCGGCTTGCCGGCGTCAACGGTCCCTATACGCTGCTGCTCGGCACCGAGCCCTATACCGCGATCGGCGGGGCGACCGACGACGGCTATCCGGTGCTGCAGCACATCCAGCGCCTGATCGACGGCAAGATCATCTGGGCGCCGGCGATCGAGGGCGGCGTGTTGCTCACCACCCGCGGCGGCGATTTCCAGCTCTCGATCGGCCAGGACCTTTCGATCGGCTATCTCAGCCACTCGGCGAAATCGGTTCAGCTGTATTTCCAGGAGACCATCACCTTCCTGATGCTGACGAGCGAGGCGTCGGTGGTGCTTGCGCCGGAGGCGAAGAAACCCGCCTAGTCTTACCGGCGTTGACTCATCCGGGAAGTCTCCGGCCGTGGCCGGAGCTTCCGTTGAACTGCAACGGAGAGGAGGCGCGCAATGGACTACGATCTCTACATCAATCCGAAGAAGACATCGGTCGGTCTTTATGTCCGCAAGGGCGCGGGTCTTCCCGACCTTGCCGATGCCAAGGACTGGGTGTTCGACGGCACCTCGGCGCAGGCCAATCTGCCGCCGCAGCTCGTGAAGGAAATCGAGGCCAACGGCCACGCCTTTCGCGACATGAATTAAGCGCGGGCGCTACTTCTCGCCGACCTTCACCGGGGCGGTCTCGGGCATCAGGCTCATCGCCACGATGCCGACCGCCGCCGCGAGCAAGAGGTACCAGGACGGCGCCAGCGGATCCCCTGACACGTGCAGCAGCCACGTGACCACAAGTTGCGCGGTGCCGCCGAACGTCGCGATGGCGACCGCGTAGATCGTGGCAAACACGCCGCCGCGAATGTTCTGCGGCAGCGCTTCGGTGAAGGCGGCATAGAACGCCGTGAACGGCAGCGATCCAATGAACGACAGGATACCGAAGCCGAACAGAAGCGACCACGCACCGGGGTCCTGGACGATCCACAGGAAGGCCGGATAGGTCAGCACCAGCACGACCAGCTGCGGCCAGATCATGATCGGCTTGCGTCCGAGCCGGTCGGCAAGCCAGCCGCCCAGCACCGCGCCGATGATCTGCAGTCCGTTGCTGACCAGCGAGACCGTGAACGCCAGCGACGGCGACACATGCAGCGTGTTCTTGGCGTAGGTCGTCATGTATTGCGTCACATAGGTCGAGATCGTGCCGCTGGCCAGGATCATCACCGCCAGCACGATGACGCGAAGATGCCGGCGCGCCAGCGCCACATGGCTCGCGCGTTCGACCTGCCCGGCGACGTGCTCCCCATGCGAGACCGTTTCCGGCAGCGTGCGGCGCATCCAGATGCCGAACGGCAGACAAACGGCCCCGAGCAGGAACGCGATGCGCCATCCATAGGCCTGCAGCATGTCGGGCGCCATCGCACTGCTCAGGATGACACCGACAAGCGCCCCCACCGTCGCCGCGATCTCCTGGCTGGCCGGCTGCCAGGCGACCACGAGGCCGCGGTTCCTCGGTGCAGCGATCTCGATCAGATAGGCCGTGGTCGGCCCGACCTCGCCGCCGAGCGCAAATCCTTGCACCATCCGCGCCAGGATCACGATGATCGGCGCCACAATGCCGATTGCGGCATAGGATGGCGTCAGCGCAATGGTCAGGATCGCGCCGCCCATCAGCGCGAAACTCAGCAGCATCGCCGGCCGCCGGCCGACCCGGTCGGAGAAGATGCCGAGCACGACGCCGCCGATCGGCCGCGTCAGGAAACCGGCGCCGAAGGTCGCAAGCGACAGCATGAGGCTGCCGTATTCGCTATGCGCGGGGAAGAAGGTGCGCCCGATCTCGGTCGCAAAGAAGCTGTAGGTGATGAAGTCGTAGAACTCCAGCATGTTGCCGATGGTCGCGGCAAAGGCTGCGCGCTTGACATCGAACTGTTCCCTGCTCGCAATCTCCGGCAACGCTCTCGGTTCCTTGTCTGCTGGTGCGAGCGGAGTATTATTCCTCCGACCATGTTAGGCAAGGCATGGAGAGCCGCGCGATCTGCATGCGACGCAAGCGACAAGAGGAACAGATCCGATGCCAGCCGACAAACTCTTCATCAATGCCAGGTTCGGTGACGGCACCAGCCGCGATCTGCTGGTCCGTGGTGACCGCATCGTTGCGATTGAGGCGAAAGGCGAACGCTCGAACGGGATCGAGATCGTCGATCTCGGCAATGCGCTGGTCGTGCCCGGCTTCGTCGAAGGCCACATTCATCTCGACACCAGTTTTTACGGCGACACCTGGCGGCCGCACCGTCCCTGCACCGACGGATTCGACGTCCATGAGCGGGTGGCGTTTCAGGCCGAGAACCTTGCCGCCGCCGCGCCGATGGACGTGCGCGCGCGGAACCAGCTCGACCTCTGCATCGGGCATGGCACGACGCAGATGCGCAGTCACGTCATGGTCGACGGTTCGGTGGGGCTGAAGTCGCTGGAGACCATCCTCGGGGTTCGCGAGGAATACAGGGATTTGATCGATATCCAGCTCGTGGCGTTTCCCCAGAACGGCATCCTCACCAGCCCCGGCACGCCGCAACTGCTCGACGAGGCCATCAAGCTCGGCGCCAATGCCGTCGGCGGGCTCGATCCCGCCAGCTTCGACCGGGACGTCGAGGGCCATCTCGACGTCGTGTTCGGCGTAGCGCAAAAGCACGGCGCCGATGTCGATATCCATCTTCATGACGGCGGCATGCTTGGCGCCTTCGAGGTCGAGCAGATCGCGGCGCGCACGCGTGCGCTCGGCATGGAGGGCCGCGTCACCGTCAGCCACGCTTACGGGCTCGGCGACATTCCCGCCGATGCGCTGAAGAAGACCGCCGACAGTCTGGCGCGCTCGGGCGTGGCGATCATGACGAATGCGCCGGGCAGCCGGCCGTTCCCGCCCGTCGCGCTGTTGCGGAAAGCCGGCGTCACCGTGTTCAGCGGCAACGACAACATCCGCGACTCCTGGTGGCCCTTTGGCGACGGCGACATGCTGGGCCGTGCCATGATGATCGGATACCGCTCGGGTTTCTACACCGATGAGGAGCTCGCGATCGCGTTCGACATGATCACTACGGCCGGCGCCAAGGCGCTCAGGCTCGAGGACTACGGCCTGCATGCGGGGGCCAAGGCCGATTTCGTGACCCTGAACGCCGTGCATATCCAGGAGGCCGTGGTCGCGCGGCCGTCCGGGCGTTCCGTCTACAAGGGCGGCGTGCTCACCGCGCGGGACAATCGCGTCGTCAAGGCCGCCGGCCGATCCTGAATCGGACGCTGCGTCCAATCGAACGGCTTAGCGGACCGGAGGGATGATCGCGCGGAGGATGTCCGCCTTCCAGCGTTGCCGGGCGCCGTCGAATGCCGCAAAATCGTGGTCGAACTGCCAGTAAGCCCACGCCCAGCCATTGCGTTCCGCGCTTCTCGCCATGAACGACAGATACGTCGCGCGGCTCTCCGCGGGCGCGCGTTCATAGACACCGAACTCGCCCAGATAGATCGGGCGCTTCTCCTTCTCGGACCAGGACCGGATCTTGTCGAAATCGGCCGAGGCCCTGGCTTCGTCTTCCGCAGAGCCCCAGCGCAACGGACCGATCTTCGAGAAGGTCGGCGACCACGGCGCGCCCTGATGGGTGAATTGCAGCGGCAGGTAATAGTGGAAAGTGACGATCAGGTTTCGGTCGCTGGCCGGTAGCACCAGCTGATCGATCGGCAGCTCCTCGGTGTTCAGGATCGCGACCACGACATTGCGCTTCGGGTTGGTATCCCGGATGATGGCAAGACAATCGTGGAGCAGCGCATTCCATTCGGCCGAGGTCATGTTGCCGCCGGGCTCGTTCAGGATCTCGAACACCAGCGCCGGGTATTTCCCCGCATAGCGCGATGCGATCTGCCGCCAGAATGCCCTGAGCTTCACGCCGCATTCGGCCACGTCGCGTTGGCAGAGATCGGTGTCGTGCTCATCGAGGATCGGAACGAGCCTGCTCGCCAGCGCCTGCTCGATCACGGCATCGAGGCGCCGCAGGACGGCATCATCGAGGATGTTGCCGGAATCCATATGCCTGAAGCCGAAGAAATTGATCCGGACATGGGAAAAGCCGGCCTTGCGAATCGCGGCGAGGTTTTCCAGGCGGAACGGCGCGTTCCGGTAGCCTTCCCAGATGCCGTCATAGCCGAGAATATTGATGCCGCGCCCCAATGCCGCGACGTCCAGCGATGCCCCCTGTCCCGCAGCGTTCACCGGCGCGATCAGCGGGACAGCAAGCGCCGCCGCCGCCAGCATGACGAAGGCTCTTTGCAGAAGCAATCGGAACGCGGTCATGGCTGCTCCAACTCGCGCGGCTCTACGCGCGACGACGGCACCGGCCGGCAAATGGCGAGGAAGAAGGCGATCAGCAGCACCGACGTGAACATCGTCGAGCGAAGGAAGACCGTCTCGGTGAAATTGGTCTGGCAGTTGAGGAAGACGAACCCGATGATCAACGCGCAGTGCAGGCGGTCGATCGCCCGCCCTGCGATCAGGCAGAGCACCTTGTAGGAAAACAGGAAGACGCTCGCCGTGAACAGGAAATAGCCGAAGAATCCGGTCTCGACGAGAATGGCGATATAGCCGTTGTGATAATTGTCGAGGACCCAGCCGTGGTTCTGGTTGAAATAGTCGTAGATCGCCGGATTGGTCCAGAATCCGTTGATGCCGAATCCGAGCAGCGGCGCGTCATCGAAATGGCTGATGGCGTACTGCCAGATGAAGGTTCGCTCGGTGAAATCGATCGTCGTGTCGAAGGCATGAATCGAATCGTATCCGGTCGCGTAGAAATACAGGATCAATAGCGCTGCCGCGACGCACATGACACATGGCAGCATCGCGTAGACCTGCATGCACCGGACCGACCACAGGGAGGTGATCAGCAGCGCGCAGGCAACCAGCGACAGGGCGCCGGCGCCGCGCGACTCCGAGAGCATGACGCAGGTGGAGGCCAGCACGAACGTCACGAGGAACGGCAGCCATCCTTGTCCCGTTATCTTTCGATAACAGGCGAAGAACATGAGATAGGCGCCGGCGAAGCCCAGGGTTTGCTTCGACTCGAAGACGCCCTGCCACTGCCCGTTGTGCATCCAGGTCTGATCGACCCCGATGTCCGGGAGGACCACCGCACAAAGCGCAGAGGCCGCGATCAGCACGAACAGGCCGCGGGTGGCCGATGTCACGATGTCGTCGATATCGACGCGGGTGATCATGCAGAACGCGCCAAGCGTCGTGATCGCGAGCGCTGCGGCCTTCATCAGGGCCGCCACGCCGAGGTTGGTCCACAACACGGAGATAGTGGCGAACGCATAGAACGCGACGATCACGAGCGTGTCGAGATTGAGGGCCAGCCGCAGGCACGGACGGATGAACAGGCTTGCGTAGATCAGGACGCCCCACATCAGCAGGGCGACGGCCTGCTGCACAAGGGTCAATTCGGTCGGAAGCAACGCGGCGTGGAAGGTCCCCATCGACATGATCACATTGATGGTGATCGACCAACCGACGACGGTCCTGGCGAAATTTTCCGCCCCGACACCGGGTGCCTGCCAGATCGATCCGTCGATCGCACGTCCGTCCATTCGGTTGTACTCCGCTCATGGAATGAGCCTGCTGCTCCGGTGGATCGGAGCGGCACATTGCACTCGTTAGAGGCGTCAGTCCTTCGCTGACGAGGATCGAGTGCGGTTGAACAGCAGATAAAGCGCGTGCGGATTGGTCGTCAGGTAGCGCCAGAACAGCCGCCGCGGCTCGAGCCACAGGCGCCAGGCCCATTCGAGACCTACGATCTGCATCCATCTCGGCGCACGCGGCCGCGAGCCGGACAGGAAGTTGAACAGCCCGCCCGAGGTCTTGATGACGCCGACATTGCCGAGCCGAGGCATGAATTCGTCGACGAAAGCCTGCTCATAGGGCACGCCGAGCGCGACCCAGAGGAAATCAGGCGCAAGGGCATTGATCTCGTCGACCTTGGCCCGCAGTGCGTCGCCGCGCAGATAGCCGTGCGAATGGCCGACGATCTTGAGTGCCGGATAGGCCCGGCGGACATTGGCAATGGCAGCCTTGTTCTCGGCTTCGTTGGCGCCGAACAGATAGAAGGTCAGCCCGAGCTCTTCCGCCTTGCGTGCGACGTCGTGAAACAGATCCGTGGTCGCGACGCGCTCGGGAAGCGGATTCGGCGACCGGAGCTTGGACACCATGACCAGCGGTTGGCCGTCGGCATTGACCAGGTCGGCGGTACGGAACAGCCGGTCCGTCATCGGCTCGGTCGAGCAGCGCGACAGCACCTCGCCGTTGGCGGAGGTCAGATACAGCGGACGATTGGCACGCCGGCTCGGATACACCGCCTCGACCATGAACTCGGCGGTCTGCTCGCGATCGAGCACGGCGAGCCGCAGTCCACCGATGGTTGCCCGGGGAACACCGGCAGTCGCAGCCCTGCCGACAGGATTGATGCGCCGCTCCCGCGCGCCGTGTGGCAATGATCCGATCTGCGCCGGCGCCGAGGACATCTGCTCGGCCCGCGATATGTCGCAAATCCGGACAGGTGGCGCAGCCATGTCCGAATTGAGACACCGAGCCGGCTTGCGGTCGGCCTGCGGGAACGAAATTGCGTAGGAAGCGCGGGTTTTTTGGCTGTGACTCAGCATTTCGGCGGGACTCCAGGACTTGCGAGCCCTTAACTGCAATATCCGGTCCAGACCGTGTGCGATTATCTCACCACGGCGCGATTGAGCTGATCCTTAAGGGATTGTTAACGATGCTGATCCCTGGGACGCGGCCACGTTGAGTTGACGGCCGATCGCAGCCGATGCGATGAAGGCAATGGCACGACCCAGCAACAATGTGCAAAGGTCGACGCATTGCATTAGGGTCTGTACCTAAATAGCGCCACGTGATTCTCTTGCCTACGTGTTGATTCGGGGGCGAGAGAATGCGCGCTGG